>JBDTXM010000051.1:0-17450 GCA_040006215.1 Acidobacteriota bacterium | reverse complement strand
TTGAATGCTGCGTTTTTGACCTGGTCCAGAATACTCATTATCGATTCTCCTTTCTCCACCTCAGTGATTAACGATAGAATATGCCACAAAGTTGCGGTAAATGGAAGTTTTTCCCGGTCTGGCTTGTGACCATGATCGCGCTTTAGCGTGCTCTCGTAAGTCGTTTTGAAAAAAGCCAGCACAGGATCGCCGCGACCACGCCTCCGCTGACATCCAAAAGCACATCCAATCCAGAACTCGTCCGCGAGGGGACAAAACTCTGGTGAAATTCATCGACCGCGGCCACCATGATCGCGATGGCAACCGGAACCAGAAAACGCCAACTACTCAGAAAACCTATCGTGGAATCTCTTAGCGCCCGAAATGCAAAAAAGGCGAGGATCGAGTATTCCGTGAAATGGGCCAATTTGCGAACGTACCCGTGATAGAGGTTGATAATATCGTCGGGAGATGTCGGGAACAGAAATTTGAGGATCGGACGAATGACCCGCGACGTTTCTTCCATTGACGCCGCTCCGGTTGAAAGGCCGAATATAACGAGCGTCCACAAAAACAGTGGCGCGTAGCGTATAAAACGCCAGCGCCAGCTGTTTTCAGAAAGTACACCTTCGGTCATTTGAAGGGCCGAACCATTTCCTAAGCCGCGGCGGCAGCACCCGACACGACCTCGATAATTTCTTTGGTGATGGCCGCCTGGCGAATCCGATTCATATTCAGCGTCAGCGAATCGATCAATTCACCCGCGTTCTTCGATGCCGAATCCATCGCTGTCATTCGCGAACCCTGCTCTGACGCAACCGATTCGAGCATTGCCTTGTAAAGCTGGATCTCGACCTGCTTAGGCAGCAGCTTGCCGAAGATCTCAGCGGCCGGCTGCTCGTAAATATACTCGGCTTGAGTCGGTTCGCCTTCGCCCGCCGCAACCGGTGGTATCGGCAGGATCTGCTCGATCATCGGTTTTTGCGAAAGAACCGTTTTGAATTCCGTATAAACGAGGAAAACCTTGTCGATCGTCGTGTCGTCGGTAAACCGTGCGATTATCTTCCGGGCTATATCGAGGGCGTCTTGATGGACAACCTGTCCGCTGCCGGTGAGGCCGACATATTCGTCTACAATGTCGACCTGACGCCTCTTGAAAAAATCGCGTCCTTTGCGGCCTACCGGAATCAGCTCGGCCTGCTTTTCAGCATTTGACTTAAGAAACGCCTGAGCCGCTTTGATCACATTTGCGTTGAACGCTCCTGCCAAGCCTTTGTCGGCGCTCACTAAGACGATCAGGTACTTTTCATCACCACGAGCGTCTAGAAGTGGATGCGAAAACTCGTCTGCGACCCGTGAGCTCAAGCCGCCAAGCACCTCAGTCATCTTCGACGAAAAAGGCCGTGACGCGACCACACGGTCCTGAGCGCGTTTGAGTTTAGCAGCCGCGACCATTTTCATCGCTTTGGTAATTTGCTGCGTGTTTTTGACCGACTTGATCCGCCGGCGCATGTCCAAAAGACTTGCCATAATTGCTTCAAAAAGTTCCCGGCTAAAAGTTCAAGGTTCCGTTTTCAACTTTGAACTTTGAACCTTAAACTTTGGCTATCTTTACGCGGCTGCCGCTCCAGCTTTCTGCCAACGCGTCGCTTTGAAATCTTCGACAGTTTCCTTCATCAAGCCCTTGAGATCGTCGTCGATGTTGCGTTTGTCGCGAAGCGTGTTCAAAACGGCCGGATGCGAACCCTGCGCGAATTTCGTCAACTCTTCTTCAAAGCGTTTTAGGTCTTCAACCTCAACGTCGTCTGCCAGGCCGTTAGTTACTGTCCAGATAATGAACACCTGCTCTTCTACGGGCATCGGCTTATACTGTGGCTGCTTCAGGATCTCGGTCAGGCGTTTGCCGCGTTCGAGCTGCGACTGTGTCGATTTATCGAGGTCCGAACCGAACTGAGCGAACGCCGCCAACTCGCGATACTGAGCGAGGTCGATACGCAAGGTACCAGCGACCTGCTTCATCGCTTTGATCTGCGCCGAACCGCCGACGCGGGAAACCGAGTTACCCACATTGATGGCCGGGCGAACGCCCGAGTTAAAGAGGTCCGATTCCAAAAAGATCTGACCGTCGGTGATCGAGATCACGTTGGTCGGGATATAGGCTGAAATATCGCCGGCTTGAGTTTCGATGATCGGGAGCGACGTCAAGCTACCACCGCCTCTTGCATCCGCCATCTTTGCCGCGCGTTCAAGCAAGCGTGAGTGAAGGTAAAACACGTCGCCAGGATACGCCTCACGGCCGGGCGGACGACGAAGCAGAAGCGAGATCTCACGGTACGCCGCAGCCTGCTTGGAAAGATCGTCGTAGATCGTTAATGCGTGGCGGCCATTGTCGCGGAAATATTCGCCCATCGCACAGCCGGCGTAAGGCGCAAGAAACTGCATCGCCGCGGGGTCGGACGCCGAAGCGTTGACGATGATCGTGTAATCCATCGCGCCGAATTCTTCCAGTTTTTGGCGAACCTGGGCAACGGTGGAAGCCTTTTGCCCGATCGCTACGTAAACGCAAATAACGTCTTTGCCTTTCTGGTTAATGATCGTGTCGATGGCGACTGCAGTTTTACCAGTCTGGCGGTCGCCGATGATCAATTCGCGCTGTCCGCGGCCGATCGGAACCATCGAATCGATGGCTTTCAGGCCGGTCTGGAGCGGCTCTTTCACTGGCTGACGGTCAATAATTCCCGGGGCGATACGCTCGATCGGAAAGTATGTATCGGTTACGATCTCGCCCGCCTCGTCGATCGGATTTCCCAGAGCATCTACGACGCGGCCGATAAGTGCATCACCAACCGGAACGCTCATAATGCGACGTGTCCGCTTGGCTTCGTCGCCCTCTTTGATCTTTTGAAAATCGCCGAAGAGCACGGTTCCGACCTTGTCTTCTTCGAGGTTGAGCGCGAGGCCGCGGACGCCGTGGGGGAATTCGAGCAGCTCGCCGGCCATTACTTTTTCGAGGCCGTAGATCTCGGCGATTCCGTCGCCGACCTTGATGACCGTACCGACCTCGGCGACTGTCATACTCGCATCGAAATTTTCGATCTGGGCGCGGATTATTTCGTTTATTTCGTTAGCTTTAATTGCTTCCATGTCTTAATTAACCATTCACTAATTGTTCTTTCAGGTTCTCTAATTGCGTTTTTACGGAGCCGTCGTAAACCGTTGATCCAATACGTGTTACGACTCCGCCGATCAGATCAGGATCGGTCGCAAAATCTATCTTCATTTTTTTTCCTGTCAGCTTTTCGAGATTGATGCGAAGCTCGCTGCGTTCGTTTTCCGGCAGCTCGCGGGCGGACCGCACCTCGGCCGCAAGGATGCCGCCGCGTGCTTCGAGTTCCGATTCAAATCGCGTATTTATCTCACCGAGCTCGGTCAATCGGCCGTTCTTGAGCAATATCCGCAGAAAATTCGCGGTCGATTTGGCGGGCCGCGTTTTTTCAAGCAAGCCTTCGAGAAGCTTCTCTTTATTGGCGTGCGGGATCGCCGGATTGCTGAAAACGCTTCTCAGATCGCTATTTCCACTGATGAGCCGCTGCCAATCTCCGAGTTCAGCCTTCACTAGGTCGACCTGGCCGGATCCCGCCACAACATCGGCCAGAGCCACGGAATATCGCCGTGCGATCGTTTCAACGCTCATTAATTCAATCCTCCGATCTCGGCGATACTTGCCTTAACAAGCCGGGAATCCTGCGCGGCATCTACGCGGGCCCGCAGCTTTTCCTCAGCGAGGCGAATGCTTTCCTCGGCAGAAAACCGTCGGAGTTCAATACGGGTCTGCTGGGCGAGGCGCGAGATCTCTGAATTTACCTGATCGCGAAGACGTTTGATCTCGATCTCGGTATGCTCTGCCAGCCGCTGCGTATCTTCAGCGGCTTCGTTTTGCGCTTTGGCCGCGATCGCGGCGACTTCTGACTCGAGCGATATAAGACGTGCCTCAACCTCGCCTAATCTCAAGAGAGCGGCTTGTTTTTCCTGCTCCGCCTTGATCAATTCCGCTCGTATCGTGTCTCTTTTCGCCTTAAAAGCGTCGCTCAGCGGCCTTTTAACAAGATAGACCATGATCGCGATAAAGATCGCGAGATTGAGGAATTTCCAGGCCTCGAATCCGGGAATATTCAGCCATTCCTCGTAAAATTTAGTGAACCCGCCCTCGGCAAGCAGCAAAATCGGGCTATAGATAAAAGCAAACATATAGTAAAAACGGCTTAAAGCTTCAGGATGTCGGCGGCGATCTTGTCGGCGATCTGTTCGGCTTCCGACGCGATAGAGGCACGTGCTTCGCTCGACTGCTGCTCGATCGCGGCCCGCTGGGTTTCCCTTTCGCCGGAGAGCTCGGCTTTAGCGGCCGCAATATCCTGGTCGCGCGAGGCAATCGCAGCAGCATGCTCCTTTTCGATCAGCTCGTAGCCTTGACTTCGGGCGTCGAGGGTCGACTTGTTGTACTCAGCTTCCTTATCGGCGGCAGTTTTGAGAATATTCTCGGCCTCGCTGCCGCGGCCGCCTTTCTGCTTTTCACGGGCGTCGATCACACGATTTATCGGCCGGAAAAAGGTCCGGTTCAATAACCAGATCATCGCCAGGATCAGTGCGATATGAAGGAAAATGGTACCGTCCGGAAAGAGCTGGATGGACTCCGCGAATGCCAGAAAGAGCATATTAAAATTTTCTTAAAAGATACTAAATATAGAGCAAAAATCGCCCGATTCTCAAAAGAGTTAAGGTTATCACGCGCAATTTTGAGGGTCAAGCGGATGATGACGGCTCGCTCGGGCTCCAATTACAAACGCTCTACTAAAGGCTCGAAAGCGCGACAAAAGACGGGATGGCCCGCGATTACCGGACCGATAGCGTCGCAAAACTGACCAAAAGGACTATAAAACGGACCGTTTCGAACCATTTTCCAGGACGCGATGACACAGCCCTTCATGATTCGCACGAACCCGAAAGGCTCCCGCCTCGATCGCGTCCATCACGGGAGCGATAATCGGACCCGATCCATAGATCAACCGCGGCGAACGGCGGAAGGTTAAGTATTACTCTTGCAACATCGTACTGTTGATGCTACGCCCATAAATGATGGAGGAACGGATGTTTTATGAGAGCTGAATGGAAAGAATGCCCGAAAGACGGTATCAGCCCGCAGTGGTCGGGTTTTTATGTCACGATGAACAAAAAGGGTTCAATAGTTATAAGTCGAGCTACGTACAAAAGGCTGGGTGAGCCGGTCGCATGCATGCTCCTTTTCGATCCTGCTAACAACCGGATCGGGCTACAGGCAGCGACCAAGTCCGCACGGAATGCGTACACGGTAAGGCCGTGGGGCATCTACGGCGGCCGTGTGATCTACGCATATAGACTTACGCAGGAATTCGAGATCGAACTCGCCGAAACTGTCCAGTTTCACGATGCACATATTGACCGGGAGGGAATTCTCGTCCTTGATCTTCGCACCGCTACTACGTCGAAGCGTGCCTGGACAAAACAACGCAGAGAATCGTTCGGTAAGAACGGGGCCGAACGGACCGTGTAACTACCGCGCCCGGAGCATGCTAAACTGCGGGCTGACAGATGACGCGTGCCCCGAGAAATCAAACAATAGATCTGACTGGCGCTGAAAAAGCGGGGCTGCGGCTAGGACTCGTCCGAGGCAACGCTATCGACCCGTCAACGATTCCCGAAGACCGGATCATCTGCGGTGATGCGTTCAAGGTTCTGGGGAAGCTGCCGGAGAAAAAATTCGATCTACTGTTCGCCGATCCGCCATACAATCTGACAAAGGAGTTTGGAAGCGAGAAATTTCGGCGGCAGTCCGCGGAAAAATACGAGGCGTGGCTCGATTCGTGGGTGTCGCTGTGCGTGCCGCTGCTAAAACCTACGGCGAGCATTTATATATGCGGCGACTGGCGTTCGAGTTCGGCGATACAGCGGGTGGGAATGAAATATTTCCGGCTGCAAAACCGCATCACGTGGGAACGCGAAAAAGGCCGTGGTGCGAAAGCAAACTGGAAAAATGCGGCCGAGGACATTTGGTTCTTTACGATGTCTGACAAATTCACTTTTGATCTCGACGCGGTAAAGATCAAAAGGAAAGTCCTGGCTCCCTACACGGAAAATGGTAAACCCAAAGATTGGGACAAAAGCGGCGCGGGGAATTTTCGCCTGACGCACCCGTCAAATATCTGGACAGACATCAGTGTCCCTTTTTGGTCGATGCCGGAGAATACAGATCATCCTACGCAGAAGCCCGAGAAGCTGCTGGCAAAGATCATCCTCGCCAGCACAAACAAGGGCGACCTCATCCTCGACCCATTTGCGGGAAGCGGCACGACAGCCGTAGCGGCAAAGAAACTCGGGCGGAGGTTTGTCACGATCGAGTCGGACGAGGATTACTGTCTGCTTGCACAAAAACGGCTGGGATCGGCTGAGAAAGACAGTTCGATACAGGGCTTTGCGGACGGGGTTTTTTGGGAGAGAAACAGCGGAAAGTGAGCCCTTATTCCATACGGTTTCTGCAACGTCGGAGTTGTTGTGATAAAAATTAGATAATGAAGATCGCGACGTGGAACGTAAATTCTATCAATGTGCGGATGCCGCAGCTTTTGGGTTGGCTGGAACGGGCGGACCCGGACGTCGTTTGCTTTCAGGAGACAAAAGCGATCGATGAAAACTTTCCCGAAATGGCGCTCAAGGCCGCGGGGTACGACTCTGTTTTTATGGGTCAGAAATCGTACAACGGAGTCGCGATCATTTCGAAATTTCCGATCGAGGACGTGCAGAAAAACTTTCTCGATGACGATGACGAATCGCCAAAACGCCTGATCGCCGCGACGATAAAAGGAGTTCGGATCGTCGATACGTACATCCCGAACGGGACAGCACTGGGCACGGATAAATTTACGTTCAAGCTCGACTGGCTGCAGCGGTTGCGGCGGTTGTTTGACGAAACGTGCGATGTAAATAAGGATGTTCTGCTATGCGGCGATTTTAATGTGGCGCCTGACGCAATCGACGTTTGGAACCCGCCGGCGTGGGAAGGCAAGCTCCATTTTTCAAAACCGGAGCGCGCCGCAATGCACAACGTAAAGCAATGGGGCTTTGTCGATCTCTACCGCCAAATGAACGGCGATGTTCGCGAGTTTTCGTGGTGGGATTATCGTGAAGGCGCATGGCAGAAAAATCACGGTCTGCGGATCGATCACATCTGGACGTCTCCGTCACTTACAGAAAAATGCACCGGCTGCCGGATAGATAAATCTACGCGAGAACTCGAAAAACCGTCGGACCACGCACCGGTGATTGCGGAATTCAATCTTTAGTCTCCTGCTCGATACACCTTATACATAATCTAATGAAGCGGAAGTTAAAAGCGAGCCCACTACAACGTTCGATCCTCGTTTTCCTAGCTGATTCAGGAGACTGCAGCCTTACAATTTTATTAAACAATCTTCTCTCGACAAGCTGCCTTTCACCCGATTCTTTTCTTAAGGAAATAGAGCGGTCTCTTAGAATCCTACATCGAGCGGGATGCCTTTTCTTGACCCGTCAAAAGGGTGAGGACCGGAGTGATGTTTTGGCTCAAGAAATGTGTTCGCTTGACCTAAGCGTCATATTTTCTCGGAAAGAGTCAGATAGGGATTTTATTTTTGTTGAGAGTGGTGTCGACGATATAGTGGTGCTTCTCACTAATGGCGGAGTATAGTGGCTGGAAATGATATCCGCCCAGAGAGTAGAGGACGTTACCGTAAGGCCCGAGAGAAAGGTCCATCAGAATTTCTAAATAGTCGCACAATGTAGCTCGTGCCGATTTTGTGAAAATTGCGACGTGGAACATCAACGGAATTAATTCCAGACTAGCTCAGGTGTTGGCTTGGTGCAGGTCGAACCAGCCGGATGTACTGTGTTTGCAAGAGACCAAGACGGTTGACAGTAGGTTTCCTCATCGGAAAATTCAAGCGATCGGTTATCCGTACGTCGCTTTTTTGGGCGAGAAATCGTATAACGGCGTTTCGCTCATTTCTAAGTATCCGATCCACGATCTTCAGAAAAATTTTCCGCGTGATAAGGCCGATGCGCCAAAGCGCCTCCTGGCGGCTGCGGTCAACGGCGTGCGAATTGTCAACGTATATGTGCCGCATGGAACGCAGCTTGGCTCCGACAAATTTGAGTTCAAGCTGGATTGGATCAAACGGCTAAGGAAATATTTCGACAGGAGTTTTTCGCTCGATGAAAATGTGCTGCTGTGCGGCGACCTGAATATCGCTCCGCACGAGATGGATGTATGGAAGCCCTCGTTCTGGAAGGACCGGATGCACTTTACCAAACCAGAACGTGAGGCGATCCAGGACTTAAAAAAATGGGGTTTTGTCGATGTCTTTCGGCAGTTGAATGAGGATGTGCGCGAATACTCGTGGTGGGACTATTTTCATCACTCATTCGAAAAGGACCAGGGCCTGCGCATCGATCACATCTGGACCTCGCCTCCGCTTGCCGAACTTTGTACCGATTGCTGGATAGACAAGGAACCGCGCGGATGGGAACACCCGTCAGACCACGCTCCAGTCGTCGCTGATTTTCTGATTCGATAACCAGCTCGCCAGTTCCGCAGCCAGTCTAATAGACGAGGGTTTGGATCGCTCGAGGCGGTATCTCGACTTCGCTGGCGATTCCCTTTTCCCAGAGATAGTAGGTGACCGCCTTTTCGCCCTTGTTCATCACGACCACGGCGGTCGAACCGTCGGCGTTAGTGAACGCGGTCGACAGGAGCGAGCTACGGCTAGGTGAGCTGGCGATCCGTTTTGCGCCAGGGCGAATGAACTTAGAGAAGTGTCCGATGTAGTGGAACGAATTCAGGTAAGTCACCTCACCCGTTCGCGTATCGGCATGAACCGGAGCGAAACAGTAGTTTCCGACATGATTAGGCCCGCCTTTTTCATCGAGCAGGATATTCCAGTCGGTCCAGCCGACGGTTCCCGCGTTTAGGTCGTGGATCATCGAGTCGCCGTATCGCTCGCCTATCGTCCAATCCTTCAGCTTTGCGGGGTTGTATGAGTCGGCACAGCCCTCGGTGAACATCAGTTGCTTGTCGGGATACGCCTCGCGAACCAAACCCACATTGTCGAACATCATCTCGCCGCCGCTCCATGGTTCGTACCAGTGATAGCCAATTCCCCAAACATATTTGGCCGCTTCCGGATCAGAGAGGATCGTGCTGACGCGCTGATAGATCAGGTCGCGATTGTGGTCCCACGCGATGATCTTCACCCCGCCGAGGCCTTCGCGTTTTAGGGTCGGGCCGAGAAAGTTCTTGATAAAGTCGCGTTCAGCTTCGGCCGAATAAATGCACGATTCCCATTTCTGGGTAGCCATCGGCTCGTTCTGCACCGTCGTCGCCCAGATGGGAATTCCTTCTTTCTGATACGCCTTGATGAACCTAGCGTAATAGTTTGCCCACGACTGATAAAATTCGGGTTTGAGCTTTCCGCCGTGAAGGATATCGTTGTTGTCCTTCATAAAAGCCGGCGGGCTCCAGGGGCTTGAGAAGATCTGAAGTTTTCCGCCCGCGGCGGCCATCGCCTGTTTGATAAAAGGAATACGGAACTGCTTGTCGTGTTCAACGTTAAAGCTCTTGAGATCTTTATCGCCCTCGGTCACGTAGGTGTAACTGCCGCTTGAAAAATCGCAGCTATGAATGTTGGTCCGGGCGATCGTATAGCCGATCCCCTCGTGCGGATCGTAATACGCTTTCAATAGTTCCTGCTGCTTATTTTTCGGAAGTTTGGCGAACGTTTCGGCTGACGCATCGGTTATCGCGCCGCCGACGCCGAGAAATGTTTGAAATGTTTTAGACCGGTCTACGAATACACAGGTTTGCGTTTCGAGCGGCTGGCCGACCTGTTTGAAATCCAGCGGGCTGGTAGAAACCATGCGCACCTCGCTGTCGCGAGCGGTTGTATAAACGGCAACCTTTCCGGTTTCAGCAAACGCGCGATCGTTATTTTCAACCGGATCGCCCGGAACCATTTCGTTCGGTCGAACAGTTTGAGAAAGCAACAATGCGGATGAAGATACCGCAAGAAAATCACGCCGGCCCATTTTCATAATGATTTGCTTATATCATATCCGGGAGAAAAACGGGGAGTGCCGCAACGCTGTGTTTCATTGCATCTCCCGGGATTCAGTGCTATTAGTATCGGGCTGATAAAATATTTTCCCTGTTCGTCAACGCTATCGTATTGTTTCACAATCTATTCGGAGGAATCTAGGAAGATGAGAAGAGTTGCTTCATACCTTTTCGTGATGGGTTTGTTTCTCGCTGCTTCGGCAAGTTTGTCGATCGCTCAGGACACGCCGCCGGAAACGCCTACTGCACCCACCGGCCCGCGCGGCCTTCCGACACCGTCGAACGAGCCGCAGCCTTATGAAAAAGTCATCACCAAGGATGCTAAAACAAAGAAGGGCGTCTTCGCCGTGCACCAGGTCAAGGACAAATATTATTACGAGATCCCGAAGAGCGAGATGGGCAAGGATTTTCTTTGGGTCTCGCAGATCGCAAGAACAACTCTTGGCGTCGGTTATGGTGGACAAGCCCTGGGAAGCCGTGTCGTTCGTTGGGAGCTAGGCGAAAACAACCGCGTGTTTCTGAAACTGGTCAACTACAGCGTTGTGGCCGACGCAAGACTCCCCGTCGCTCAGGCGGTCGCCGACGCGAATAACAATACAATACTAATGTCATTCCCGGTTGCCGCCTGGGGACCAAACAACGATACGGCTGTTATAGATGTCGGTCGTTTGTTCACAACCGATATCACCGAGTTCAGCGCGCGGCAACGGCTCGGTGCCACCGCAATGGACCCGACGCGTTCCTTTGTTGAGCGGATCTCGCCGTTTCCGACGAATATAGAAGTAGAGACGGATCAGACGTATACGCGGACCCCGACACCGGCCGGACTGGGCGGTGCCCAGGGGCCAGGCGGCGGTGGATTTGGTCAGGCACAGATGAATCCGGGAAGTGCAACTGTGGTTCTCCATTACAGCATGGTCAAACTGCCTGAAAATCCGATGATGCCGAGGCTGTTTGACGAGCGAGTCGGGTATTTTACGACCAGCAATATGGACTACGGCCGCGATGAGCAGAAGGCAGTTCAACGAACTTTCATTGCCCGCTGGCGGCTCGAAAAAAAGGATCCTAACGCAGAGATTTCAGAGCCGGTCAAGCCTATCGTTTACTATATCGATTCCGCGACGCCCGCCAAATGGCGGCCCTATATGCTGAGGGCGATCGAGGATTGGCAGCCCGCATTCGAGGCGGCTGGATTTAAGAACGCGATCATCGCCAAGATCGCCCCGACAAAAGCCGAAGACCCCGATTTTAGCGCTGAGGATGCGCGTTACTCGGTCGTCCGCTGGCTGCCATCGACGACTGAAAATGCCTCGGGGCCGCACATCAGCGATCCGAGAACGGGTGAGATACTCGATTCCGACATCCAGTTCTATCACAACGTGATGAACCTCGCGAAGGCATGGTATTTCCTGCAAGTCGGCCATCTGGACCCGCGCGTTCAGAAGTTCCCGATTCCTGACGAGGTGATGGGCCGTTTGCTGGAATACGTGCTGGCTCATGAGGTCGGCCACACCCTGGGCTTCCAACACAATATGAAGGCGAGCTCGGAATATAGTCAGGAAAAGGTCCGCGACAAGAACTGGGTCCATACGATGGGCCATACGCCTACCCTGATGGACTACTCGCGATTTAACTATGTCGCTCAGCCAGAAGATGGCATTGATGTGGCGGACCTTGTGCCGGGCATCGGTCCCTATGACAAGTGGGCAACGATGTGGGGATATAAGCCTATCGCGGCTGCGACAACGCCGGATGACGAGAAGCCCACCCTCGACGCCTGGGCTCGCGAGCAGGACGACAAGCCGTGGCTTCGATTCTCGACCGACGGTTCCGCTGGCAGCGATCCCGGTGAAGAGACCGAGGCCGTCGGCGACGCCGATGCGATCAAGTCAACGGGCCTCGGCCTGATGAATCTCAAGCGCACATCCAAGCTCCTGGTTGGCGCAACAACGAATGAGAAAGGCTCAAATTATGATGACCTTTCCGAACTTTACGGGCGCATGTTGGGGCAGTGGGCGCTTGAAATGAATCATGTCGGCAACATTGTCGGCGGATTCAACTCACAGGAAAAACATATCGGCCAACCCGGACCGCGCTTTACTCCGGTAGCCGCTGCTCATCAGAAAGATGCCGTCAAATTCCTGAACGAGAATGCGTTCCAAACGCCGACCTGGGCGATCGATAAGGATATCCTCCGCAAGATCGAACCGATCGGCGCCTTGAACCGAGTGCGAAATGCTCAGAACGCCGTGCTGAATAATCTGCTTTCGAGCGCGCGGTTTGCGCGGCTTATCGAACAAAACGCATTGGACGGCTCGACGTCATATGCTGCGGGAGATTTTCTTGCGGATGTCCGAAAGGGAGTATGGGGTGAGATCGATGCTTCGTCAGTAACGATAGACGCTTATAGGCGAAACCTGCAGCGTTCGTATCTCGACATTGCTAACAACAAACTGAACGCCGGACCGCAAGTGATCCCGCAAGGGCTGCCACCCGGATTTGCCGCATTGTTTATTACAAGCGGGGACGAGCGGGGATATTTCCGCTCCGAACTTAAGATGCTGGATGCGTCGGTCGCGAGGGCGATCCCTAAAACCTTTGATCGCGCAACGCGTGTTCATTTGGAAAGCGTTAGGGACCAGATCGCCAAGATCCTGAATCCGGACAAGGACGGGGCAGATCGGGCTACGGCCAACGCAAATCGGCAGGCTCTCGATCTGTTGGAGCAGTATTACAATCCGACATCGTGCTTTCCGGATTACGAGATAAGGCCGTAATGTGGCCGGTATTTAAGTAACTCGAACGGGGCCGGATCGTCGGCCCCCTTTTCTTTTTCGAACTAACCTATCTTGACCGACAACATTGAGATCGAACCTCCATCGAAGCCTTCGACTGGAAACGTCATCTCTTCGTCATCTCGTTTTAGAGCGAGGACATACAGAAGCGGCAGATAATGATCGGGCGTCGGTACCGACAGCAATGCATCGCGGCCAAGCGTTTCATAATTTACAAGCGGTTCGTGATCACCTAGAACCATCAGCTCGCGGGCTTTTTCCTCAAATCTGAGTGCCCAATCGAACGGTTCGACGCCGTGTTTTCCCCAGGCGTAGGTGTGGAGGTTGTGAACGAGGTTGCCGCTGACGATAACAAGCACATTTTCTTCGCGTAGCGGGGCGAGCTTCTTCGCCAGGTCAAAATGAAACGCAGCCGGCTCGGCGTCATTCATCGAAAGCTGAACGACAGGAATGTCGGCGTCAGGAAACAGGTGAACCAAGACAGACCACGTTCCATGATCGAGGCCCCATTGAATTGTGTCGAGAGCTAGGTTCCCGCCTAATAGCTCGTTGACACGCTCCGCCAATTTGGGCGAACCCGGTGCAGGATACTGCACGGCAAACAGCTCATTTGGAAAGCCGCCAAAATCATGTATGGTCCGCGGCCGCTCCATCGCGGCCACGGCAACGGCCGGAATATACCAATGGGCCGAAACGCACAGGATCGCTTTTGGACGAGGTATCGAACGCCCGATCGCGGACCACGCTTGAGTATATGCATTGTCGGCGAGGGCATTCATAGGATTGCCGTGGCCGAAGAAGATCGCGGGTGTTCGTTCTGTCATCGCTTCGCTCGATTATCGCACAGCGGCCTCGATCATTGGTTATTTGCGGGCCTAAAGCGTAGGATATCTTTCGAAATCATTCATCAGCTTATCCGCCGAAATTGAAGGAGACATAAATGAAGAAGCGAATCGCATTCTTGTTCTTTCTTGCTTTATCCGCAACGGTTTTTTCGCAGACCCCGAAATACCCCGAATATCCGAGCGAATCGCCAACGGAATTTAAGCCGACCAACAAGGGTCTCGAATACGAACGCCGCGAGGTGATGATCGTGATGCGTGACGGAGTGAAGCTTCACACTGTGATCCTCGTGCCGAACGGAGCCAAGAATGCTCCGATATTGCTCACGCGAACGCCGTATGACGCGAACGGTCTGACCAGTCACGCGGCGAGCTCGCATCTCGGGCCAATTCTTCAGGGCTACGACAACGCGACCGACGTTATTGTCGAGGGTGGATATATTCGCGTCGTGCAGGATGTTCGCGGAAAGTATGGCTCTGAGGGCGACTATGTGATGAACCGTCCGCTGCACGGCCCACTCAACCCGACTCCGGTAGACCATGCGACAGATACGTACGACACGATCGACTGGCTGGTAAAGAACATTCCTGAAAGCAACGGCAAGGTCGGCATTCTCGGCATTTCGTATGATGGTTTCCTGCCGCTGATGGCTCTCGTCAATCCGCATCCGGCGTTAAAAGTGTCAGTGCCGATGAATCCGATGGTCGATGGCTGGATGGGCGATGACTGGTTTCACAACGGTGCTTTTCGCGAGCAGAACATGCCGTATATTTACGAGCAAGACGCCGACCGCTCGAACAGCTTTCATTGGTGGGCGACGAACTTCGACGACTATGACACGTACATGCGCGCCGGGTCAGCGGGCGAGCTCGGGAAACAACGAGGCCTCGAGCAGGTCGGATTTTGGCGAAAGATACTTGAGCATCCGAGCTATGATTCGTTTTGGCAAAACCAGGCGATGGACAAGCTGCTCGCGAAGGAGCCGCTAAAAGTTCCGGTGATGCTGGTCGATAGCCTCTGGGATCAGGAAGACATATATGGTGCGATCGCGGTGTACAAGGCGATCAAGCCAAAGGATACCAACAACGATAAGGTCTTTCTCGTCATAGGCCCATGGCATCACGGGCAGGAGATCGAGGATGCGAGCACTCTCGGAGCCCTAAAGTGGGGAAGCGATACCGGCACGTATTTTCGCAAACGGATCCTGCGTCAATTCCTCGATCATTACTTGAAAGACGGAAATCCGCCGATGGATGTGTCGCCTGTCAACGCTTTTGAATCCGGCACCAATATTTGGCGTAAGCTTTCCGCGTGGCCGGCCGGATGCGATACGGGCTGCACGACGAAACCGACACCGCTCTTTCTAAGTTCCGCAACAAAACTTTCGTGGACATCGCCCGCATCGGGCGGGCCAGAATACGATGAATATATTTCGGACCCGGCTAAACCGGTTCCCTTTCGCTCGCGTCCGATCTTACCCACCGGCTACGCAAATTGCGCTCAATGGCCGTGCTGGCTGGTCGATGACCAACGCGAGGCGTCGGGTCGCCCCGATGTTCTGACGTTCACCTCGGATGTTTTGACCACGCCAACAAAGATCAGCGGCCAGCCCATCGCAAACCTGATCGCCTCGACCAGCGGCACCGATTCCGACTGGGTCGTTAAAGTGATCGACGTTTACCCTGACGAGGTTGCAGGCGATGCTTCGATGGGCGGTTACCAATTGGCGATCTCGATGGATATCTTTCGCGGACGTTATCGTGAAAGCTTTGAAACTCCGAAGGCGATCGAATCCGGAAAGCCCCTCCTTTATCGCTTCGCCCTTCCGACCGTGAATCACGTGTTTCTTCCCGGCCATAAGATAATGGTGCAGATACAGTCGAGCTGGTTCCCGCTGTACGATCGGAATCCGCAGACGTTCGTGCCTAATATTTTCTGGGCAAAACCGCAGGATTATCAAAGAGCGACCCAGCGCATATATCACACGGCGGGGCACGAAAGTTTTGTCGAGATGCCTGTCGTTTCCGGCCCCTGAACGCGGAAACCGCTGCCGACGGCCAAGGCCAGACCGAAAGGTTTTTTTTCGATCCGCTTATGTAGTCGGAGAAAAAAATCGGCAGGCGTTCGTCGCGTGGGTCGAATCGAGAGAATATCTTGATCCGGCCTTCGCGTGTGATGCGGGCTGAGTGTGAAAAAAGAAGGAATTAAAAAATGGCAGAACTAAAAATAATCTCGATGAGCGGCGCGGAAGAAACAATTGATGACGCTCGCGTAGCGGCATTTAAATCAGAATTTACGGGCACGGTCTTTACGGCGGAAGACGCGGGCTTCGACGAGGCACGAGCGATCTGGAATGCGATGATCGACCGTCGGCCCGCCCTGATCGCACAGGCAAGCGGTGTTGATGACGTAAAACTCGCCGTTGATTTCGCACGCGAGAACAAGCTGTTATTCAGCATTCGCGGGGGCGGCCACAACATCGCCGGCAACGCCGTTTGCGAAGGCGGAATTATGCTTGATCTTTCGAAGATAAATTCGGTCGAGGTCGACGCTGAGAAGCGGCGGGCCAACGTCGGGCCTGGCGCGCTTCTTTCGGATTTTGATCGCGACGCACAGAAGCACGGCTTGGCCACCCCGCTTGGTATCAATTCGACGACCGGCGTCGCAGGACTCACGCTCGGCGGGGGCTTCGGATGGCTTACTCGAAAATACGGCATGACTGTGGACAATCTATTATCCGCTGACCTCGTAACGGCCGAGGGAAAAACCGTCCATGCTAGTGAGACGGAAAACCCCGACCTTTTCTGGGGAATTCGCGGCGGCGGCGGTAATTTCGGTGTCGTCACCAACTTCGAATTTCAGCTGCATCCGGTAGGCCCGGACGTGCTGACAGGTTTGATCGCGTTTCCGCTCGACCAAGCCAAGGATGTCCTTACCAAGTATCGCGCGGCCGTCAAAACGATGCCCGACGATCTGAACGTGTGGGTTGTGTTGCGCAAGGCCCCACCACTGCCGTTTCTCCCCGAGGAAGCTCACGGCAAAGAGGTTGTGATCCTCGCGGTCTTTTACGCGGGCGATCCGACCGAGGGCGAAAAGCTCGTCGAGCCGTTCACAAAATTTGGCACACCATACGGGCAATTCATCGGTGTGCAGCCATTCGTGAATTGGCAGCAGGCGTTCGATCCGCTTCTGACGCCGGGAGCCAGAAATTATTGGAAATCGCACAATCTCGCCGAGCTAAAGGACGGATTGATCGATACCGCCATTAAATATGTCAGCGATCTGCCGTCGCCGCACACTGAGATCTTTTTTGGCCTGATCGGCGGCCAGGCGTCGCGGGTTGCCGCCGATGCTACTGCATATTCGCTGCGCGATGCCCAGTTCGCGGTTAACGTTCACGGCCGATGGGAAACGGCCGAGGAAGACGAGAAAGGGATCGCGTGGGCCCGAGAATTCTTCGACGCGTCGGCCCCGTTTGCAACTGGCGGCGTGTACGTCAACTTCATGACCGAAGATGAAACCGCCCGCATCTCGTCAGCCTATGCACCAGAGATCTGGAAGCGCCTCGTCGACCTTAAAACCAAATGGGACCCGACAAATCTGTTCCGAATGAACCAAAACATTCCTCCGAACAAGGCCTGATCCAAGTCGAAATT
>JBDTXM010000050.1:0-17823 GCA_040006215.1 Acidobacteriota bacterium | reverse complement strand
ATCCGGGCAGACGCAGCGCAAATCCAGGTCCAAGACCTTAGATCTTGCTCCCTTCTCCCGTCGCGATGATCAATCTCTTTTGATATGAGATCAGTTCTTGCTAACCAATGACGAAAAGTAATCCTCGGTTGTGCATTGTTGGCAACCTCCTTGGAAAAAACCACGGACACGTCACGACGCAAGGTCAGATCATCGCGGAGCGGTTCAGTTCCGACAGCTTTGAGGTTATAGCAGTTTCGTCCCGAGTAAATCCGGTGGTTCGACTGCTCGATGTTGTTTGGACGATCCTCCATAACTATCGGAACATCGAGATATGTATCATCGAAATATACAGTGGGCGGGCGTTCGTTCTAGCCGACGCGGCCACTTTTCTAACCAAACTCTTACGCATTCCCGCCATCCTTGTGCTTCATGGCGGAAGTTTGCCGGATTTCACGGAACGACATCTGAGGTGGGTAAAACGAGTTTTAGGACGGGCGAGCGCTTTGGTCGCACCGTCGACATTCCTCGCGGATAAATTGTCAACGGTCGGCATTGAATTGAAAATAATTCCTAATGTGATCGACCTTGATAGTTACGCTCATCGTTTGCGTTCAACGATTGCACCTAATTTACTTTGGATGCGAAGCTTTCATCCGATCTACAATCCACACCTGGCATTGGAGGCCTTTGCGGCGATAAAACGTAGGGTTCCGAAGGCGACCCTGGTTATGGCGGGTGTGGACAAGGGACTCGAACCGGAGATCAAAGAAATGGCGAAAGAGATGGGCCTGGATGCTGCGGTTCGATTTCCTGGATTTCTCGGAAAAGAGGAAAAGATAAAAGAATTTTCGGCGGCGGATATTTTCATTAATACGAATCGCGTTGACAATATGCCGGTCGCCGTGATCGAAGCCTGCGCAATGGGCGTTCCAGTGGTCGCCACATCTGTCGGGGGCATTCCTGATCTGATCACAAATGAACATGACGGACTACTTGTGCAGGATGACGACGCGAGGGCAATGGCTGAAGGAGTTATGGCGCTGCTGGAAAGCCCGGAGCTAGCTGAGCGCATTTCAAGAAATGGCCGCCTGCTTGCCGGGCGATCCTCCTGGGAAGCGGTGCGTGGTGACTGGGAGGACCTTTTCACCGAAATAATGCGAGTTAAGCTCACAACAGCGAACGCAGGAGCCTCGAGACAAGTTTCGAATCCATGAGTGTTGCATTGAGTCTATACCACCGAATGCCCCCCTCGACGCGTTCGATCGTAGCGAGCATACGAGGTTATTACCTTGGCTGGTGGCGGTACGATAAGGAAACTGAAAAGCGGGTCGAGGAAGCACTCGAAAGGGATTACTGGACAGAGAGCGAATGGGAGAAATGGCAGCAGAATAGATTGTCGGTTGTTTTGCATCGTGCAGCGAATCAAGTTCCGTTCTATCGGGAAATCTGGGCGAAGCGCCGGCGTGATGGTGATAGGTCCTCCTATGAATATCTCGAGAACTGGCACATCTTGGAAAAATCCGCGGTCCGCAGGCATGGAAAAGACTTGGTGGCTGACGATTGCAACGCAAAAACAATGTATCGGGATCGCACAAGTGGCACCACGGGAACGTCGCTCGATATTTGGATGACTCGGGAAACGGCCCGATATTGGTATGCCTTGGCCGAGGCCCGCTGGAGGCGCTGGTACGGCGTTTCAAAAAACGATCGTTGGGCGATACTAGGTGGGCAGCTCGTGACACCGATTCGGCAAACCCAGCCTCCTTTTTGGGTTTGGAACGCCGGCCTGAACCAGCTGTACATGTCGAGCTATCATCTCGCGCCGTCTCACTTGAGTTATTATGTTAAAGCCCTAAAAAAATATCGCATCCGCTACATTTTAGGCTACCCCTCGTCTCTCTATTCCCTTGCCCAGGCCGTGAAGACCGAAAATATAAAAGACATCCGGTTAGAGGTTGTGATCACCAATGCCGAGCCGCTTTACCAGCATCAGAAGGAACTTATCTCTGATGCCTTCGGATGTCCGGTACGTGAGACTTATGGCATGGCGGAGATGGTCGCAGCTGGGAGTGAGTGTACAAGCGGCAATCTGCATCAATGGTTGGACGCCGGCGTAATCGAAAGCGAAGGGAATGAAGGTAGCGGTCAGCCGCATGAATTCATATGCTCGGGCCTTATAAATCCTGATATGCCTTTGATCAGGTACCGTGTCGGCGATGCTGGCACCTTTTCAAGCGAAAGTTGCGGCTGTGGACGAACCCTGCCCGTGATCACGCAAATCGAAGGTCGAAACGATGATCTCCTTTATACAGCAGACGGTAGCCGTGTGGGAAGACTTGACCCCGTTTTTAAGGATACTTTCGGAATCGCAGAAGCTCAGATAATTCAGCGATCGCTGCAGGAAATTTGTGTAAAGTATGTACCTGGAATTACCTTTGAAAAAACCGTTGAGCTAAAGATCGCCGGTCGCATCCGGGAAAGAATGGGTGACGTGACGGTAACATTTGAGAACGTTTCTAGGATCCCGCGGTCAGCCGCTGGTAAATTTCGTGCTGTCGTTTGCGAACTTGAGGGGAAATGAGAAAGCCATGTTTACAAATGGCAACCGGATAATGCCGCCATTCGGCGTCGGAGCGGGCCGGGGATCACGACACATCACTAATGATCGATAGGCCTTCAAAAAAGGATAAAAAGGCTGGGGCATGCCTGGCTTCAGACTTGGTTTCGGACGTGACGACGCACCGTCCGTTTGTGTCCGTAGTGATGCCGGTTCGAAACGAGGCGGCGTTCATTGAACGTAGCGTCGGGTCGGTGCTCAAGCAGGACTATGCCCATTCTCTTCTTGAGATCGTTATTGCCGACGGTGTTTCAACAGACGACACCATTGAACTTATCGACAAACTCTCGGGCGAGACCGACATTCCGATCAAAGTGGTTCTAAACCCAAAGAAGATCGCCCCAGCTGCTTTGAACCTCGCCATCGCCGAGTCTCGTGGCCAGATCATCATACGCATCGACGGTCACTGCGAAATAGATCCGGACTACGTTTCAAATTGCGTTTCCCTTTTAACCGAAGGGAAGGCAGATGGTGTAGGTGGCCCAATTGAGACTATCGGCGACGGGCTCCAAGCAAAGGCGATCGCAATGGCAATGAGTTCGACTTTCGGAGTTGGCGGATCGGCGTTCCGGACGGTAAATAACCGCGAAATGTTGACCGATTCCGTCGCCTTCCCTGGCTATACAAGAGAGATAATCGAACGAGCGGGTCCATTTAACGAAGAATTGATCCGGAATCAGGATGACGAATATAATTATCGAATACGTAAACTCGGAGGACGGATCCTGCTTTCTCCTGATATACGATCAAAATATTATAGCCGCAGTACCTTTAGCTCATTGTGGAGACAGTATTTCCAATATGGCTACTGGAAAGTACGTGTGTTGCAGCTGCATCCAAAACAAATGAGCGTTCGGCAGTTTATACCGTTTCTCTTTGTACTGACTATTGTGGCTCTGATTATCGGTTCGCTAATTTTTGCGCAGGCGTTTTGGGCGCTTTGTGCCATTGAGGGTATTTATCTTACGGCGGCGGTTTTAGCCTCGCTCGTTGCCGCTCGCGGTCGCTTGAAATTTGTGCCTTACCTGGCGTTGAGTTTCACGATATTGCACCTATCATACGGTTTAGGCTCAGCAGTAGGATTGGTTGCCTTTCGAAAACGCTGGGGCGGGACCAACCTCGCCGCAGAACAAAACGCGAAAAGCGTGAGCGGTATTGTTTCACGCTAATATTCCTAACCCCATCGCAATAGCACAAAGCGACAGAAAATAGTTACTTTATGAGCCAAAGGATTCTGTCGCTGTCTTCGATAAAATATGACGGTGATTGCGAGTATAGTCGTTATTACCATCGGGTAGATTTGTAAGATTTTTCGGAAGGCTATCTTGGTCAGCCGTGGACGCCTCGCTTTGCTACGTAAGCAAATACTTTTTCTCTGCGGTTTTGTGCAGACGCCGATCGAAACTGTAAATCAAGTGTACGAAAACTACGCCAACTCACTTAACCACGAAATGCCGAACCTTGAAATTGGCCAGGATAGATCAAGAGTCAAACACTATCGGGCGATCAGCGATCATTTATTTTCCGACCTAACACTCGAGAAGCGACACGGCTCAACAAAAAATGTATCCCTAAACAAGGTCGGAATTGGGGACGTCAGTTGTACGAAAACATTTTTTGAAAATTCGTCCTTAGATATGTCCAGCTTTCTCCCTATCGGTCGTGATGGTTGGGGAAGAGTCAAACGAGAAATTCCGATAGATGTAACAACGCTTGACCTTTACTGCCAGCAAAATCGAATCGCTTATATAAGCACTCTAAAGGTAGATACGCAAGGCCTTGATCTGGACGTTCTCAAAGGTTCCGAGGATCTCTTAGCGAATCACAGGATTCAACTGATACTAATGGAAATTACGTTCATAGAGATTTACGACGGAATTCCCCCCTTCGACGAAGTTTTCCGATTTCTTGCCGACAGAAATTTCAAACTCGTTTCATTCTACAAGTTTTACTACAAGAACGGGCTTGCAGGTTGGACCGACGCGCTTTTCATAAATCCCGACTTTACTCCGTTTTCGTGACAATATACTTCGTAAGTATTTATCTGACTATGTTGCTAGTCAGATATCTCTAATTCGGAACCACAACCAACAGGCAAAGATTAGGGCAAGATGTCGCTGGTGTAGTTCCCCAACCAGTAGGCGTGGCCACAGACTTCGCGGAGACGTTCAGTGGAACGCCAACAACGGGGTTCGAACTACTGTAGGTTCCATTGGCAACATCCGAGCCATACCAGTTAAAGGCGTTCTTTATTGTATAGCTTTGTCCGTCGGCCAAACCGATCGTTGAAAAGTTTGCGTTTATTGATGTAGCACCCGATGGAGCATAAATGATCAAGGTCGCTCGACCGGCCTGGTAAGAATTTGGACGGACAATTACCTGATCGGGCAGAGCTGAGCCGATCGCCGTGCTCGTAGCATCGTAACCGAATATGGGCTTCCAAAGTGCGAAAGTGAAATTACCGACACCTGCTTTGGCTAGCCGAGCTTGCGTGGTCGTATTATAATAAGTGTTGTTATTCCACATATATCCGGGTGACCGGGCAATGGTGTAAACATCGCCTGCGACTGGCGAGTAAAACTTATTCCCCGTAAATGTAAGATTCGTTACGGTCTGAGCCTCGAACGCCGTTCCCGCACCAACAAAATAATTGTTTGTGAATGTGCCGCTAGTGATTCCAGCACCATAGCCGAAATTCACCGAATAGCTGCTTGAACCCGGTGGATGATAAAAGTGACACGCGTTGACCGTTGCGGTGGGACTTATTTGGTTGGCCGGGCCGTAAACCATGTTGTAATGATACTGACCGAGTGGAGCACCGGCTCCCGCGAAAACGCTTCCTTGTATATCGCCGCCGACATAGGGTCCCGTCTGACCGAATCCCTGCATTCCAAGGTTGAATGAGTTCAGGCTTATTGAATCGTATAGGCGTGAATAGCCGGATGCATTCTCAAGATAAAAACCGTGGCCATGACCGGCTCCAGCACTGTCCACATTTCCGTTGTTATACACGAGAACACCGTAAATCAGGGTGTTCGATGTAGTACTGGAAGCAAAGATCCCTTCAAGGCAGTCGTGCACTATCAGATTGATCAAGCTATTGTCAGTGCCAGTGACGTGAACTCCATTGCCCTGCGTTATGCCAGTCGTTAGCGGTTCGCTTCGTATCGCATAACTGTTCTTTACCTCAAAGTCCCTATATACTGATCCAGATCCGCTAATGTTAAGATTTGGTCCCGCCTGCTGAACGACCGCTCCCGACGAATGTGGCGCTGCGCTTCCGATGGTTCCAGAAGCGGCCCGAACACATCCCGTCAGATTATTCCCCGATTTCGTGCAAAACTTTATGACCTCGCCGTCTATGCCGATCTCGTCACTTCCCCCAGGAACGAGTAAGCTAGCCGCGTTGGCCAGTGTCATTGAGGTCTGCGTGCTATTTATCGTCGCGGTGAGGGAAGTATTGACATTACCATCGAGAATCGCCCATTCACTCGGGGCGCTTCTGACGGTACCGCCGCCGTTTAAAGTGGAAATGAACTTTCCTCTATAGGTACCGCCCTTTAAGCAGAGCGTCTTGCCGTTTCGGACGAGGGTTGTCTTGCCAAGGGCAGTCTGCAAGTCCCATGGACCTGTGCTTGAGCCGGTTCCCGTGCTCAAACCTGTCGGCGATGCGTAGTAGTCACAAGTGAATGATGGAGTCGGTGTCGGTATTGGAGTCGGTGTTGGCGTGGGACCTGGATTTGTTCCGCCGTTGATCGGTGTTTGGATCGGAATATCACCCGGCCGACCCCAGTTCACGATCGAGACCCCGCCCAACGATGCGAGTGAGTACCAATTGCCGTCCGTGGCCCGATATACAGTAATGTCGCTCTTTCGGTCCCCATCATAGTCGGCAACGACAGGTACATCGCTTGGCAATCCCCATTGGATGATGCCCACGCTCTGCGCAGCGTTCAACGTATACCAGGTGCCGCCCCGATAAAAGGCAAAATCTGTTTTTCCGTCACCGTCATAATCGGCGGCCACGGGGATGTCGGTAGCGTTACCCCAGTTCGTTGTCGTTAATCCGTGGTCGGTGCTGCGAAGAACAGACCAAACACCCGCATGATAAACGGCAGGGTCCTGTATGCCGTCGCCGTCGAAATCGCCCGCGACCGGTTTGTCGCCGGCTGTCCCGAGGGACTCGATTCGAACGCTGTTATTGACCTGGTTCAAGATATACCACGAACCGTTTCGGAAAACTGTAATATCGGATTTTCCGTCTCCGTCGAAATCACCCGTCACCGGAATATCACCCGCGGCTCCCCAGCTTATAATGCTAACGCCGTTGTCGGAGCTTCGCAGGATATACCATGCCCCGTTGCGAAAAACAGCGATGTCGGATTTTCCATCTCCGTCATAATCCGCGGTGACCGTGTTGTCAGTGGCGTTTCCCCATTGTGCGATCGTTACCCCGCCACCTGATCTAAGCACAAACCACAGTCCGTTGCGATAGATAGTTTCGTCGGCCTTTCTATCACCATCGAAATCATAAATGGTGGGTAAAATGATCGCATCCGTCGTGTAACCAAATGCGTTTAATGAGAAAACGACAACAATGAGAGTTAATATGGGCGATATTCTTTTAAAAAAGTTTTTTGACATGAAGCCTCGGTGGAAGAATGTGGGATTTGAAAAATGCCGGACTTTGGATCGACAACCGCTATCGTTCTTCGGGTAAACTACCCAAACGATTCGAGGTGCTATTTTTCCATTCTGCTCAGGGACATGTCTGCCCCCGCCGGCGAGCAGACAACCGCCGGACCGCTTCGCGGTTCTTTAATCGTGATGTGGCAAGTGTTTCGAAAACTACAATTCAATACGGAATTCAGTTCTCTTGAAGATGAGCCAGGAAAATACATTTCTGGCTTCACTAATAGGAAATCAACAATCGAGAGTACATTCCAGAAATCTCGGCGCTCAGAGAGACCTATACATGAACTCAAGATCAACCCCAGGCTACGGATACTTCCGTAGCTATAAACCTCACTCTCCTGGGCATGATGTAACCGTTCCGGTGGGCTGCCTAACGTAACGAACTGCTTGGCATGTCATAGGTTTTCTCACATTTCTCTCTCTAGGTCAAATGTGCTGGGCTTCCGGTTTCCTCCAGAAAATCATATGCCCGCACCGATTGGTCGACTTTCGGATGCCCAATTTCATGGTTAATTGTGTGCCTTCGTTTTTGGCCGTTTAATGCTAAAAAGAACTATCCGTCTGCGGGATTTTCAGTGGAGCTAAAACTGATATAAATAATTAGCCCTACAAATTGGAAAAACGGCTTTAAAGATCAGGTTTTCGGCGTAGTTTAACCGAGGATCTGTAAACGACTTCGAACCAGGTTCACCCTATGGTTAGAAACGGCTTTAGGGGACTGATCGAAAAACTTTTTTTGGATTTTGTTGGTAGTTATACTTATCTATTGAATCAATGAATCAACCTTAGGATCTATATTTATGCAAAGCCCACTATTGACTGAAGCCGGCGCGGCCGTTGCCAGGAGCGCTCCCGTGACCGTACCATTCTTTCGCCCGCACCTTGGCAATGACGAAATAAATGAGGTGATTTCGACGCTACGCAGCGGATGGCTCACCACCGGACCAAAGGTGAAGGCGTTTGAGCAAGAATTCGCGAAGGCCGTCAACGGAAAATTCGCGGTAGCGGTTAATTCATGCACCGCCGCCCTGCACCTTGCCGTCGAAGCGATCGGTTTGCGCGAAGGCGACGCCGTGCTTATTCCGACGATGACCTTTGCCGCGACGGCCGAGATAATTCTCTACAAAAAGGCAATTCCGGTTCTCGTTGATTGTGACCCTGTTACGGGGAACATGGATCTTGCCGACGCAGAGCAGAAGATCGACGAGGTGAGACGGCGTTGCTTGCCGTTTTTGCGCGGCCGCGAGATGAAGGTCGTAGGCATGATTCCGGTACATGTGGGCGGCCACATGATGAATGTGCAGGAAATAAAAAATTTTGCAAATGCCCATGATTTGTGGGTGATTGAGGATGCAGCCCATGCTTTCCCGGCGGCGTGGCGCCCCGATTCGAATAGCCCCTGGGAATTTTGCGGCGACAATACGGCGGCTGTCACGTGCTATTCATTCTATGCTAACAAAACCATAACCACTGGCGAGGGCGGCATGGCCGTCACCGATGATGAAGCACTCGCGGATAGAATTCGGCTGATGTCGCTGCATGGCTTGTCGCACGATGCATGGGACAGGTTCAAGGTTGGCGGCAGCTGGGATTACAAGATCGTCCAACCTGGCTATAAATACAACTTGACGGATATTGCGGCCGCCATCGGATGTCACCAGCTAGCTCGGGCCGAAGAAATGAGGAAGCAGCGGGAAGTCATCGCCGAATTCTATCTCGCATCGTTTGCAGATCTGCAGGAGATCGCTCTTCCACCGAACGATGAGAATCGCATCCACTCGTGGCACCTCTTTCCGATTCGGCTTCACATTGAAACTCTATCGATCGATCGAAACGAGTTTATCGAGGAGCTAAAGCGTCGAGGTGTGGGATGCTCCGTTCACTGGCGCCCCCTTCATATGCATCCCCTGTATCAGGAAGGACGCGGTTGGAACGAAAATCATTTTCCTTCGGCGACCAAGTTGTGGGGTGAAATTATAAGCCTGCCTATCTTTTCAGCGATGACCCTCGAAGAGAGGGTCCACGTAGTTGAAACAGTAAAAGAATTGTGCGCGAAACACGCAGCAAATCGTTTGGCGAAGGCTGCATGACGACAAATAAAAAACTTCGCAAGGGAATTCCGAGAGGATTCGAGATCTTTCTAGCAGTTTGCGGACTGTTGATCGTCGGTCCCCTGCTCGCGATTTTCACGATACTTATTGTGCTGAATTCGCATGGTCCGATTCTTTTCCGTCAAAAAAGAATGGGAACGAAGGGGCAAGAATTCGTTCTCTTTAAGCTGAGAACAATGGCAATCGCTCAAAACGGACCAATGATCACCGCGGCTGACGATCGCCGCGTTACCAAAATTGGCAAACTGTTGCGAAAAACGAAGATCGACGAACTCCCCGAACTCTGGAACGTGTTGAGGGGCGACATGTCGTTCGTGGGTCCCCGGCCCGAAGTGTCTGAGTTTGTGGATCTCGAAGATCCTCTCTGGCGGGAGATTTTGGAACACAGGCCGGGAATAACCGATCCCGTTACTCTTCGGCTTAGAAATGAAGAACAGCTCCTTGCGAAAGTCCCAGATAAAGAAAGGTACTATCGTGAAGTGATTCAACCCTACAAATTGCGGGGTTATGTCAAATTCGTTAGAGACAAGAGCTGGAAAACTGACATTAGGATCATCGGACGTACACTTAGAGCCGTTGCGTTCCCGAAAACTGTAAAGGCGCCTTCAAAGGAAGAAATGCAATGGTCTTATGCAGAATAACGAATTCTTTCGCAGTTTCGTCCTGACAGGTCACTGGGGCGCTTAATTTTAGGCAGGAGGTCTTGTCAACGCGGATGTCTATGAATGGTCGTTCCCCGGAAGCGGCCCGCCTGTGCGATCGACCTTAGCAATGAAACAAGCGTCCATCTTCTTCGGAAAAGCACGAATACTTCGATCCCGTAATTCGAGTTTTTTACTATCATATCGAAGGAGTTCTCGAAATTAGTTGGCGATAACGCATATTCGGTTTGGCCATGAATGAAGAACAGGGGATAAGCGAGCGAATTTGGTTTCTGCGTCGGCCGGTCCAGTTTCTACTGGATTTAGTGGTCCTGTGCGGAGCATTCTTTCTCGCCTTTTTGCCTTCGATCAACATTCAGCTTTCGGAATACAATTACAATTACGCCCTTAACCAGGTCCCGTTCGTTATTTGTGTCCAGTTTTCGGCACTGTTTTTATTTGGCGCGTATTCAATAATTTGGCGTTACGTTAGCATTGAGGATATAAAGGCTTTCCTAAAAGCAGCTCTTCTTTCGGGCTTTATCCTGCTCGCTTTGCGATTCATGCTTACTCCGTCCCCGTTTCTCGTTTGGCAAGTGCCGATCTCGGTCATCCTTATAGACACTGTCCTTGCATTCGGCGGCATGCTCGGCCTGCGAGTGATTCGTCGGACTATCTACGAAATTTCAGAAAAAAAACAGACTCGTGGACCGCGACTTCGGATAAGACGAAAGCCGACGCTCTTGGTAGGTGCCGGGCGGAGAGGTGCCAATCTTGCCAAGGAAATGGTAGGGCGAGCTGACGGCGACCTTGAGATCCGAGGGTTTGTTGATGACGATCTGCGAAAAAAAGGCGGAAGCTTGAGCGGTATTAAGGTATTGGGAACCACCGGCGATATGGCCCGTTTGGTCGACGAACTCAGTATCAAGCAGGTAGTGATCGCCATTGACGAAGCCCCGGGGAAAGAGATCAGGCGGATTCTGGATGTCTGCAGCGCTATCCCAGTTAAGGCTCAGATAGTTCCTAGCCTTAATGAGATCGCCCACGGGCGGGTTTCGGTCAGTCGAATTCGTGACGTCCAGATCGAAGACCTTTTAGGACGCGACCCCGTTCGGCTTGACGGGGAGAATCTGCATGAGTTTCTAAACGCGAAGACAGTGTTGGTTACCGGTGCCGGCGGATCTATCGGATCCGAGTTGGTAAGGCAGATCACAAACTACAGCCCAAAGCGGATACTACTCGTCGAACGTGCAGAGTTCCAGCTATTCCAAGTAGCCCGTGAGCTTGCTGACGAATTTCCAAATACGGAATGCCTCCCTCTTATTGCGGATGCGGGCGATGAGTCGCGAATGAGCCAAATATTTGAAAAATTCAGACCCGAGGTTATTTTTCACGCAGCCGCCCATAAGCACGTTCCGTTAATGGAAGTGAATCCGCTCGAGGCCGTCAAGAATAATGTCTTCGCCACATATTTGGTTGCGGAGCTTGCAGGCCGTTATGGCGCTCACGATTTTGTCCTTATTTCAACGGATAAGGCGGTAAACCCGACATCGATAATGGGTGCTTCGAAACGGGTCGCAGAGATCGTCGTCCAGAATCTGGAACAAAAATACGCGACAAATTACGTAGCAGTCCGGTTTGGAAACGTCCTGGGGTCGGCCGGTTCTGTCGTTCCGATCTTCCGGGAACAGATCCGCAAGGGCGAGCCAATCACCGTTACTCATAAGGACATGACCCGATACTTTATGACCATACCCGAAGCATCGCAGCTGGTCCTTCAGGCGGGGGCTCTCGGCTCGGGCGGCGAGATCTTCATACTGGATATGGGGCGGCCGGTAAAGATACTCGATCTTGCCGAGGATATGATTCGTCTCTCGGGACTCACGCCCTACGAAGACGTAGATATCACGTTTACAGGGATAAGAAAGGGGGAAAAACTGTTCGAGGAACTTGAGATAACCGGAGAGAACCTTGTCAGAACTCATCATCCGAAGATTTTTATCGGTAAGATAGCTTCATATACCGAGCCAGAAGTGAATCGGATCCTGGAAGAATTCGGGTCGGCTGTTTTGAGCAATGATGAAGAATTGCTTCGCAGAACATTTAATGAAACGTTGCCTGAAGCGACAATCCAAACCAACGAAATCATTGCAGTTCCCGCGAAGGCTGGAGCGGACAAGAAATACTTTACGACAACCGCAACGCTCAGCATGGCCCAGAAATGATCAAACGTCCCGTCTTCGTAACGGCGAAGCAATTTAGGCCTTTAGCGTCGCGCTTGACGCGCTCCTTCGAAACGAAAAAGTTTGTCGCTACCGCCGAGTCCTTTTAGTGATCTTCGAAACTCCAACAATCGTATATCGATCACTTCCTGATGTGAAACAACGCACAACAATCACCGTTGAGACGGGCGAGCGAGGGTCCGACATTACCGTTTGGCCGTATATGGTATATTCAATTTGCCCATAACGACGTCGTACATACTTTGCCGTCGCCAATCGATATCTCGCTGATCTGTCATGGTTGGGTCCTGAAATCGGTTAGCTAGGGCGTTGAGGATTGCATTGAGGATATAGGAATGCCATTATTCTATTATTCTATGCTTAAAAAAAGGCCCCTGTAACTCACTCCACGGGCCTTTATGTGAGCCCGAAAGTTTCCACAGAAATCGGGCTCGATTTTCGCAACCGCGGGGCTACGAAGACGGATTCTTCTAATCGATTCTCGAGTACGGGGAACTCGCTCTCAGCTCGGAACGACAGTAGCCAACCGAGCTGTCTCTCAAACCAGTCTTCAGGCGTAGCAGTTGATGAACAAGCGTATTATAACCATGCTTTGGGGAGGGGGCTAGTGCGGTAAGCCAAAATTTTCTTGTGCAGAAACGGTCGGGGAGTAAGTGATAGGCTTCGCGTCGTTTCCTATAAGATTAATATTTGAAGTTGGTGTTTACCGGAAAATCTAAGATGGATTACGAATAGGGAGCGATCCTAGAAGGGCAATCGATCTTCGGCGCTGGAAAAAGCCTCCCGACCCCCTTGGATCACCTTTACCTCAAACCGATCGCTACGCTACCCACGTACCGCCCCAATAGCCCCAATAACGATACAATATTCGATTCTAATTCTTTTTAGCGCGTTCTTGGAGGTCTAGCCGCTCCAGAGCTTCGGTGAACAGCCTAAGAGGCTCGATATCCTCGCGGGTGAGGCCGTATTTTCCGATGCAGGCTCCGTTATTTACAGAAAGACGATTACGAAAATTGAGCATCCACGCAAGACGATCGGGAGTTGACCAGCGATCCCAGTTGTGGTTTGAAAAATGATCGAATCCGGGCCGCTTGACTGTGACTTTCGACATGTGGGTGCCTCCAAATGAAAGATCGAATGAGAAAAATAAAAGGTAAACGAGACTCGGACGATCAAGCCCTCGTAGATTTATTTAATCCGCTTAGCTAGATACGCTGTTCCCCAAAAGTCCGCAACAAAATGGGGCGTCAAGGAGAATTTGATGACGACAATCAGAGTAACTACTAACGGCGCCGACGCGGGTGGCATCGACTTCCTTCACCAGGTCGCACCATGCACAAATCGAAATCAAATTCAGACCGATGTTCGCCTCGCATGCCTGTAAGATGTGTTTCCCGCGGCTCCATCTGCGAAGATTATCAGATGACCGAAGATGATTCTGTTCGTTTTCGCACACAACCAGTTTCGCGTCGTTTGCGCTAACACAACCTGCCAATCCTTCCCAAAGGGCTAGTAGGAAATCAGTTCCGTTAGTGCGGCTAGTTACGATAATCTGAAAAAGATTGGGAAACAGGTGCGGACTCGTAGTTCCGTAAACTTCTGAATGTAGAGAGGTTACTGGAGGCGGCGATCGGAATCGAACCGATGAATAAAGGTTTTGCAGACCTCTGCCTTACCACTTGGCTACGCCGCCGATATTGTTTGTTTACAAGAGTTAGGACTTTTACAAGTTTCGTCTTGATGTTGACTTTGGGGGAATCTTTGGGGACTCTTTGCAAATAGTCCCAAAATCCACATTTCAATTCGCGGCTCGCGCCGCTTCCATTCGACGTATCGCGTTCGCTTTGTGTTCGTCGGACGGATGAACGTAACGCTTAAGCATATCAAGACCAGAATGTCCTAGCAAATCACGGAGGGCATACGGGTCCGTGCCGAGTTCGCCCTGCCGACTTCCAAACGTATGACGGAGGTCGTAGAGCCTGAACCGCTTCACGCCTGACCGTTTTAACGCCGCATAGTGAGCGTTGTTGAGTTTGACGGGCGGCACATCGCTTTTGCCGTCCTTGCCGCCGGCAAAAATCAGCCCGTTGGTTGATGAAAGGGTTCTACGTGCAAGAATTTCCTTCACGCGTTCGGTCAGGAAAACGGTTCGCCGTGATGCCTTGCTTTTAACACGACGTTTGCGTTTCGACGCTTCGGCTTGCCTCGTTCTGATATATAGCTTGCCGTTCGCAAGATCGATATCGCTTACGATAAGATTCAGCACCTCCGAATTTCGCATGCCCGTATCAATCATGATGGTTGCAAAATCACGTAGCATCGGGCTGCATGCTTCCAAGTAACGAGGTTCATCCTCATACGAAAGGGGATTGTCAACTAAGTTGTCCTCTTCGAGGTATTCGATAGTTGGCTCCTCGCCGTCCTCAACATGAAATGGACTGGATATGTCATACGCCTTTTGCAAATATGCAAACATGCGACTAAGGCAAGTGCGTTCGCGGTTTACGGTCGCTGGTGCTATCGTACCGCCCGTCATACGTGATTTTTGCTTGAGACGTTTCGTGATGTATTCGTTGATGTCCGCGTCAGTGACGCGATCTACCTTCTTATTGCCGAAGTACAAAAGCAGAGAAACGGACGCTATCTTGTAACGGTGCGTTGTGCTGGGTGCAATGTTGTGACGCGATGCAGACGCCGCAAGAAATTCCGCCATGGCGACCGCAAAGGTCGGAGCCGTTTTCTTTTCCTCTTTCGTTTCGGTTTCGATGCCGATATGGCCGAGGAGCAGTTGTGTGCGGTATGCGGCCTCAAACGCTTCCGCCTTACGCTTGTTGGTTTCGCCCGTTGATTTGCGGATTCGTTCACCCTTTAAGACGAATTCTACCCACCAAGTTTTAGACTGGAGCGTTTCCCCCTTAGATCTGTATTTGGGTTTGTAAACTGCCATTTTTGGACCTCTTCACTAAATTCTAAACCTCAAAAGCTCGACCATGCAAAAAACGGTCCAAAAAAACTCGCTAATCTCCTGCATGATCGCCTGGAAAATGCTCCGGGCGCTCTCGCGGCAAAGCTTTCTGCTGATAAAGTCCCGTTTACGCACCGGGATATAACGGGGTCTTGCACTAGGCGTAAATTTGCGAAGGAGACAGGAAATTAGACGTGACCTGATGATTACAAATCGTTCCCAGCATTATTGCATCTAGTGATTCTTATTGTTATTTGCTTATATTTCTTACACTTACCGATTCGCCTGTTCAATAGGTAACATTCCAAGACTGCAGAGACCTAATACATTTCCTACTACATTGAGGCGTTTAAGGATCAGGAATCTAAAGGTTTCGATAATCGCTTACGAGGAGGGCGATACAAATGACTTCCCGGCGTCCGAACCGGATGAAGGCGACGATTGCGCTACGGATTAAATGCGGTTGTGCGTCCGTTAAAGACACCGTGAGCTTTGTGTTCCGTTTGTTATTGTCAGAGCTTCTTACTCCTTTGGCAGTTCGTGCTAATGGTGTTCGGTTCGGTGGAATGATACGCCGGTCCGGCTATGGAGCCAGGTAGCCGCCGTCGATCACCAACTCGGTGCCCGTGACGTAGCTCGACTCATCACAGGCCAGAAATAAACAGCCGTAGGCGACCTCGATTGGCGTGCCGTCCCGCTTCATCGGTGTTGCTCCGAGGACTCGCCGAACCAATCCACAGATAACCGTCCTCAGTCTGAGCGAGCGCACTGATCTGCCTCGGCGCGCCATCCTTCGCAGTCCAGGCAGTATGATGAAGTTCGGCAATCCGTCGGTCGCGGCCGAGAAATCCAGTGGAGGAAAACGAAACGCACAAAAAACAGAGTGAAAGTAGAAACCGGTGACGATCTTGTCTCTTTGTTGTTATTACACTTTCAAACCCATCTTCATCGTTTCGAATATTTCGTCGGACACGGATGACGCTGTCCGCGTTGAGCGAGATCGAATCGATTCCCTGACTGACGAGCCAATCGGCGAACTGCGGTCTGTCCGAAGGAGCTTGACCGCAGATGCCGATCGGCTTGTTCGACCGTCGGGCAGCAGCTATTGCCTCAGCGATCATTTGCTTTACGGCGTCGTTCTCTTCATCGAAAAGGCCGGCGATCGTTCCCGAATCCCGATCGATCCCGAGCACGAGCTGCGTAAGGATATCGAAACAAATCCCAAAATAGCTAAAGCGACGATCAGCCAAAAGACGGATCTAATAGGCCGAGTAGCGGTATTTGCACTCGGCGTTTTATCGATCCTCATTTAAAGCCTCCATAGGACAAAAACCAATCATAGGTAGCATTACCCGAAATTCCCAAAGGAAGAGCTGCACCGTTTCTGAGCGAGGCCTTTTGGTTTTACATTCGATCGAACTGCAATCGGGTGCAAGGTGTGGGCATGCGCCCTCGGTGAAACGAGCATCCTCTTAAAAATCACCCAAACAATAGCGCCAAGCCGTTTGGTTGGCAATCGCCCTACGATGAGGCGAGTTTGCGGCAATAGCAGTAGACAAATTCCTGCGTCGTGTCGAACGGCGTGTTGTGGGTTTCCTCGACGCTGTTGACGAGGTAAAACGAATCGCCAAATTCGTCATGCATCGTGTCAGGGCTATAGCGGACAACTTCGAGGCCGCTGCATTTCTCGGGGCCTTCCATCCCGAACGAGGCAACAATGATATGACCGCCAAGCTTTACCGAACGCATTACGAGATCAACGTACTTGCGGCGGTCTTCGGCGTCGATGAGAAAATGAAAAACGGCCCGGTCGTGCCAAACGTCAAAATGGTTTTCGGAAATGTTCGCCTTTGTAACGTCAGCCTCGATCCAATTTACGAGAGCCGCACGCGATTCCAGCCGCTTCATACTGTCGAGGATCGCTGTGCCGGAGATATCCAAAACGCTCACGTCCACGAAACCGTTGTCCAGCAGATCGTCAACCAAGGTCGAATTGCCTCCACCGACATCAATGATCGCCGCTTCTTTGCCAACACCCGTACCGACAATCATCTTTATCGAAGTGTCCAGATGCTCGCGAAACCAACTAACCTGATCCGAGGCCTTAGTCTGGTAAACATTCTCCCAATGCTGTTTTTTGTCCATGACCCTATTCTAACGCCAATAACTCGCCAAACGACATCATGCAAGAAGGCTTCGCCCGTCTCTCAAGCGAAGCCTTTTGGTTTTACATTCGATCAAACCGCGATCGACTGCAGGTGTGCCATGCGGCGCTTCATTTCAACGACACTCCGAGGCCGATGTATTTAATTGATCCGGGTATTCAGGATCTGGCTAAGGATCGTACCGAGGATCGAGTTGTTCGAGCCATATCGATTTCGGCTGTTGTAGCCGTCGTCGTAACCTCTCCTAAAACCCTGCTGGGAATAATATTGATATTGGCTGCGTTCGACGTAGCTCTCATATCCGATGGATTCACCAACTATTAGCGGTCATAAGGTTTACGTACCGGCGGATGATTTCGGGGAATCGAAGCAGTTCTACGGCGATTTAGGCTTTGAATTGACCG
>JBDTXM010000049.1:0-17957 GCA_040006215.1 Acidobacteriota bacterium | reverse complement strand
AGAAAGAATTCATTGGCTCGCTGATCGTCGCTCCGCCTTCGTCGCAGAGCTCGACTTGGATGAAGCGATTCGGAAACCATTCGACCGGTTTTGCATCGGGCTGGATGATGGTCCGCGGAGCCCGTCGGCAGCGTGCGGTCGATCGGGGATTCGTCGTGTCCGACCACGCTGATTGGCCAGAACTGCAAAAAGCTATCGCCGAATCGGAAGCCGAAACTGTTTACGTGACGCACGGATTTGTCGATGAATTAGTCCGTTGGCTGCGCGAGACAGGTACCGACGCACACCCGTTGAAGACGCAATTTGTCGGCGACTACGATGCTGACCTGAGTGATGAGGAGAGTGAAGTATGAAGCTTTTTACAGAGCTTTATGTTGAGCTCGATCAGACAAACAAAACAAACGAAAAGGTCGAGGCGATGCGATATTATTTCACGCACGCCGACAAATGGGACGCCGCGTGGGCACTGTATTTTCTGTCGGGCCGCAAGCCGCGGCAGATCGTACGGTCGAAGAATCTTCGAGACTGGGCGATGGAAATGTCCGGCATCCCAGAGTGGCTGTTTATGGAATCGCGCGACACAGTCGGCGATGGTGCGGAAACAAGCGCGCTGCTCTTGCCAAACGTCAATTCGGTCGATGAAACGCCGCTCCATATTCTGGTAGAGGAGCAATTGCTGCCGTTGAGAAAGGCTGACGAAGAAATCCAAAAAGCGGCAGTCACCGACGCCTGGTCGCGAATGAACTACGCCCAGCGGCTGGTTTATAACAAGCTGATCTCGGGAGCATTTCGCGTCGGCGTCTCGCAGTTGCTTGTAATGCGGGCGCTATCGCAGTTGTCAGGAGTACCAGCCGATATCGTTGCAATGCGGCTGATGGGTGAGTGGGAACCGACCGCCGAATTCTTTGAAAATCTGTTAGAGCCCGAGCTCGACTCCGATGAGACACCGATCGCAAGGCCATACCCATTTCACCTTTCGCATCAGATCGATTTTGCGGCCGACGAGCTCGGCGATGTCGCGGACTGGCAGGCGGAATGGAAATGGGACGGGATCCGCGCGCAGGTGATCAAACGCAAGGATGAGGTATTCATCTGGTCCCGCGGAGAAGACTTGATAACAGAGCGATTTCCCGAGATCGAAGCCGCTGCCCGCGAACTGCCGAATGGAACGGTGCTCGACGGCGAAATACTTCCTTGGAGAGAGGACCGCGTGCTGCCGTTCACAGAAATGCAGCGCCGGATCGGGCGAAAAAATCTTTCGGCGAAAATACTGGAAGAAGTTCCGGTGATCCTTCAGAGCTACGACCTGCTCGAATTTGGCGGCGAAGATCTCAGGCTGAAAGAGTTTGCGGCTCGGAGACAAACGCTCTCGAAAGTGATCGGGAATCTTGGCCGGGAAGCAGGGAAAACCATTCGGCTTACGGAATCGATCGAAGCTAAGAGTTGGGCGGCGCTTGCAAAAACGCGTGAGATGAGCCGCAGCCTCGGCGTCGAAGGTTTTATGTTGAAAGAACGATCCTCGCCGTATCGCGTCGGCCGTCATCGCGGCGAGTGGTGGAAATGGAAGATCCACCCTCTATCGGTCGATGCCGTACTGATCTACGCTCAGAAAGGTTCTGGCAAACGTTCGAATTTATTTACCGACTATACATTTGCCGTGTGGAAAGGCGACGAGCTTGTGCCATTCGCAAAGGCTTATTCGGGCTTGACCGATGTCGAAATTCGAAAGGCTGACAGATTCATTCGCGACAACACGGTCGAGACGTTCGGGCCGGTCCGAAGTGTCAAGCCGGAACTCGTTTTTGAGCTAGGTTTTGAAGCGATCCAGCGTTCGACGCGTCACAAATCAGGTGTTGCCGTTCGTTTCCCGCGAATACTGAAATGGCGCGAAGACAAAAAGCCGGCCGACGCCGATTCGCTTGAAACGATCTACAAGATGCTCGATTCGTTTCAGAATTCAGCGAAATGAAAAACGATCGGCCTGTAAAAAGTATCGAGGAGATATCGTCGAATCTTTATCCGCATCTGAAGATAACGGCGGAGGAATTTCCGCGTATGCTTGTCACGCGGAAGATCGAGGACGATGGCGCGGATTATCACGGTGCGTTTCTCCCGAAGACGGCCCTCCGGATAACGATAGATCTTATTCAACGAACATTTCGGCTTCGCCGCTGCGACATTGAGATCGACGGCAGCTTTAACGTTCCATGCACTCAATTCTACGAGCGACGTTGCCTGGCCCCGTGCGTTGCGAGCCTTTGCGGCAAAGGGCGGTATCGCGAAATGGTAGATCTTGTTCGGCTTTTCCTCGCAAACCGCCGTGCCGAATTTCTCGCTGCCGCGTATGAAAAGGTCGATGCGCTGGCCGAAGATTTAAATTTCGAAGAGGCTGCCGTGATGCGTGATCTGATCGCATCGATCGAAAGCTCGTGGGAAGAAAAGAGATTCGCGATCTGGCTGGACGATACGGTCGATAGTTACGCTGTCGATCGCTCCGAGTCGGTAAACATATTTCTGGTCACGCAGCGTGGTCGGCGTGCGCTCGGTAGAAAGGTTTTTAGTTTGCACACATCCGATGTCGGCAAAGCACTTTACAACATTATCGACACCTTCTACCCACGACATATTCCGAAAGAGATCCGCGTTCTGGATGATTTTGAGCATCGCGTCGAGCTTGGGCAAGATCTGTCGCTGAGATTCGGGCGAAAGGTCCGCATCGTCGCCATCGATTCGGAAGACAGGCGAATGAGCACCGCATTTGCACTTACAGAAGCTCTGAGCGAAAGCGAGATCGATGCCGCACGGCCGCAAGCAACCCCCGCGGAGACAATGGAAAAGATCCAGATCGCATTTGGACTTTCCCGTCTGCCGGAAAAGATCGAGGCGTTCGACGCGGCTCATATTTCAGAGCCGTCTTTTTCGGCAGCGTACTCGGTTGCTCTCGGCGGAAAGACGGCAAGCGGTGAATACTCATTCGAGGTTGCTGCTGAGCAGAGCGAGCTAGCAAGCCTTGCCTCTATCGCGGCGAAACGCATCGCGCGAGATCGTCCAGACCTTGTCGTCGTCGATGGCGGCAAGCCACAAATGAACGCCGTGCTCGCCGCGATCGGGCAGCTCGCGACCGGAGCGCAGGTGATCGCGGCCGTCAAGCCAAAGGGCAAGCATTCCGAGATATCGCACTTTCTGATGCCCGAGGGAGAAAATGTCCTTTTCGATCCATCGAACGCGGGCCACAATTTTTTGAAGCGACTCCGCGACGATGCTCACTTCCTGGCAAACCAAGTTCATCGTGATCTGCGGGATATGGCGCATCATTATGAGCTTGCGGCGATGCTGCCTTCTACAAACGAGTGGGCGCGGCGGCGGTTGCTGAGCAATGCGGGATCGCTGAAAAAGATACAGGAGATGTCGGAAAGAGACCTGGAGGCGATCTTTGACGGCGAGACTTCGGCAGGGATAGTCGAGAATCTGGAGAATTATCGGAAAGGCAATTTTACGCCGGTTCTTCCGCTGATAGTCCCTCTTCGAGATTCAGCAGAGGGTGGCGGAGCCGAGGATATCCGACCGCTGTCATCTAAACGCTGAGCGGTTATTTTGCGGCGACGATCCTATGCCTGCCGAGACTCCTTAGAACTGGTTGTAGATGCTCGACGGCTGCCTCGTGGGAGACACCGTTCGTCGCGAGGATCCCGTTGTGATTTTGGACATCGGCAATGTCGTACGTCATTGTCGTACCGAAAAGATCCGTCAGCTTTCCGCCTGCTTCTTCAAGAATTATCTGCGGCGCACAAGTGTCCCAGAGCTTGGTCCGCGGGCTTGGATGAATGTAGATATCGCACTCGCGTTCCGCGATCAGCCCGACCTTGAGACCCACGGAACCGCGTCTGACCTTTGAGGCAAACCCAAACGCTTCGATTATCGCCGCCATCTTGTCCGAGTAGTGATTTTTGGTCAGAGCGAGGCTCATCTCGCGAAAATCGGTTGTCGTAGAAACAGCTAGCTGCTCGGTTTCGCCGTTTTGGACCGCAAACGAGCCCGAGCCTTTCGATGCATAGTAAAGTACGTCATAAAACGGCATTAGGACAATTCCGACAACCGGCTCGGCTCCGTCGGCGAGCCCGATCTGTACGCTGAAATCACCGTCCTTTTTAATGAAGCCAGCGGTGCCATCGATGGGGTCGATTATCCACGAACGCGTCCGTGAAAGCCGCGTTTTTGTGTCATCAACCGCTTCCTCTGACAATATCGCATCATCGGGAAATTCCGATGAAAGGCGTTCAATGATCAAGGCACTCGAGTCGCGGTCGGCAGCCGTTACAGGTTCGTGAAAATTGTCCGCACCGACCTTGTTTTCTTCGACGATCTCGAGGGCGTAGTGCTGAAGTATCAGGGTTGCCGCTTCACGGGCGATCTTGATCGCGGCATTGAGTTCCATTTCGAACATTGTAGGAGTCTAACACGCGCGTGTCGGCCGTCACGACTTGTCCACCGCTTCCGTAACACCGCATTTTGGGCAGATGAGAGTCGTTCGGATCTTGTCGAGCCATCTTGCCAACGCTGCATTGGACATCCGCGGCTGCTTGCTCTCAGCCTCGCCTTCGGACATCAGGCGCGAAACCGCTGCCGTGCTGTCATCAGCGAGTTCCCGCTCGCAGCTACGGCAGATCCAGCCAAAGCCGGCGTTGTAAAAATTATCTAATTCCTGCACCCGACAAAAAAAGGCGGCAGGCCGAAACCTTGCCGCCTGTTGATTCTAGCAAAAATAGCTATTCTTGGGTTGTTCGACGTGTCGTCGGACGGCTTGTTTGCGGTGTTGTATTCAGCCGCACGGGGACCGTAAGAGTCTTTCCGTCGCGATAGATCTGGATCTGCACGGTATCGCCGATCTTTTTCTTGTCTAGCAGCCGATACAGATCATCGAGGCTGCCCATCTTATCACCGTCGATCGAGGTGATAATGTCGCCCAGGACCACGTCACCGGTATTGTCCTGCGTCAGTCCGTGAATTCCCGCAACCGCAGCCGAACCGCCGGGGACAGTTGCTCGCACAAGCAAACCCGACTGCACAGGTAGTCTTACCTGCTGGTTAAGCTGTTCGACGCTTAGCAGATCAGCACCGAGCTTCGGCCGGCGAACCTCTCCGTATTGGATCAGCTGCGGCACGACCTGTTTGGCGATATTGACCGGTATCGCGAATCCGACACCCACGGAACCGCCGCCTCCGGGCGAGAGGATCTGCGAATTGATCCCGATCATCTTGCCGAATTTATCCAGAAGCGGTCCGCCCGAATTTCCCGGATTGATCGATGCATCGGTCTGGATCGCGGCGTCGATCGGGTGATTATTTCTCGCCCTGATCGGACGCTGCAGACCCGAAATGACGCCGGTCGTCAGAGTCCGGTCGAGGCCGAACGGATTTCCGATCGCTAGCACTTTTTGCCCGACCTCTAACTTGTCGGAATCGCCGAGCGGGACGATCGTCAGCCCTTCCGGCGGGGTCTCGATCTTGATGACCGCGAGGTCTGTGTCCGGGTCACCGCCGATCACCTTTGCAGGATAGACCTTGTCTCCGCCGAAATTGACGTTGACCTTGGTTGCTCCTTCGATAACGTGATAATTGGTGAGGATGTCGCCATTAGCGTCGATAACCGAACCGGAACCCGCTCCTTGACCTTCCTGAATATCGCCCCACATCGGATCGCGCGTGTAGCTGGTCGTGCTGATAAAGGCAACGCCCGGCGAAATAGCCTTGTATACCTCGATGCTGTTTTGCTCGTCTGTCGCCGCAGACGGGTCGGTTATCGACCTCGATGAATTTTCGGCAAAAGTTACGCCCGAGCCATCCTTTTTCTGCCAGTAACTTCCTAAAGTGTAAACTAGGGCAGTTGCTCCAACCGCGATCAGCGCCGACGCAAACGCCAACAGCCAGATCTGCCGGGCTGACAAATGATAAACAGACTTATTTGACATATTATTTCTTCCTTACCGTATGAATATCTCTGTTTTTAGATGCCTCATGCAAGTATCAACGTTGCGTATTCGATTACGAAAAGTCGCGGGCTTCGGTTTCGAATAGAACGCAAATTATTGTAAAGAGAAGGGCTGGCAGATGGACGTTATGTCCGGAAGATCAGGGCGAAGATCTGGCTCGGGATAGCCGCAAGTTCGGTGACAGTCGAGGGCGAAATGTATCCGAGTGCTGAAAGGCCCGTGACAAGGTGGACACTCATCAAACAAAGGTAAACGGCGATGGCGAATGTAAGGCCGTAACGAGCAACCCTCAGATCACCCCAGCTCAATATCACGATCGCCACGAGAGAACCGATCGCGAGTTTTACCGCTAGAAATGGCAAGTTGCCCATTTCCAGCAGTCGGGCCATCAGCTGATTTCCCTCGCCCGCAATGCCATTTCGCACCCAGATGATCGTGAGGACCGCATCAAGCAGATTCAATGCAAACAGCAAAATTGTCTCGCGCAGTAGAGGCATACCCTCAAAAACTCTTGTTAAACTTATGCTCTAAAGCAAATCAGCCCTCAGCGAACAAAAAAATACTTGTTCCGAGGGCTAGACGAAGTTTCAAAACTAAATTGTTCGCTACGTCTGCAATATACTTCTAATCCAGCGGGATTTCAAGAAATTCGCCGTAAAAATTTTCGTTTTTTCGGCGTCGCGATAGATGGTATCTTAGGAGTGTAAGGTTAACAGTTACGAATCGGGACAACGCTTTCGAGCGGGTGTCCGTCCAAGGTGCGGTTCAAACGCCCGCTTTTTGGGCAGTTGGCTTTTTTCAATCTGACAAAAAGAGGTATTGCTATGAGGAGAGAAAACAATTTTCGCAATTTACTTGTGCTTGTGATGATGATGCTCGTCGCCGGTTCCACGGCCGCCTTTGCCCAGCGGAGCCCAGTTAGAAAGAAACCCGTTATTCGGCGAGGCACCGTACGAAAAACTGTTCCCGTGCCGAAGACATACGCTGTGACGGCGAACACGCGCATCCGTGCTCGCATGAACGACACGCTTAGCTCAAAGACGGCCCGCGTGGGCGACCGTTTCACGGCAAATGTGACCGAGCCCATCTATTCGACGGGCGGCGTGCTGGTGATTCCGGCGGGAAGCACCGTTTCCGGACGTGTGGACGCGGTTGCCGCGGCGCAGAAAAAGGGCAAACCCGGGACGATCAGCGTCAGTTTTACGAGCATTCAGACGCCAAACGGCTACCGGCGTGCGATCAATGGCTCGCTTACTGATCTCGATAGCAAGAGTGCCAAGAGCGATTCCGAAGGCACGGCTTCAGGCGACAAAATAAAGCATCGAAAGCTGATCTTTTACGGCGGCGGTGCTGGCGGCGGGGCATTGCTTGGCGCTGCGATAGGCGGCGGCAAAGGAGCCTTGATCGGTGGACTGCTCGGAGCGGGCGGCGGTTTTCTGGGCGAGCGGTACACGAAGGGCGAAGAGGCAACCGTGAAGTCGGGGACCGAATTCGGCGTGGTCCTGAACACGACGGCATATTTCCAGCGCTTTGCCGAAGTCACTCCGTAACATCGCGATCGCGTTGCCATCAAAACAAAAAAGAGTCGGGAAATCCCGGCTCTTTTTTTTGAAATACTTTTCAACTTCCGTCTTAACTATCCTTGATCTGATGTTTTAAATACAAAACGTCGAACCAGGATTGCTTCGGCTAATGGCAAACGGGACTAGCCTCTGGCCGTCGCAATGTCTGCCCGCGGAGTTTGAAAGATTTGCCCCGCGGGCAGTCTCTATTTTACTGCTGAGCCCTTGCAACCCTATCGAAGCTGCTGCCAATGTCTTCGGTCCGTAAGTCAGGATCTGCATACAGCTCTGTCAGGATCCTATGCCGTATTGACTACAGGAGCAAGAGATTTTTGCCGAAATGGCCAAAAAAGGCAGAACGGGCGGTAATTAGCTAAGGGAAAGATCGGTCTCGGGAGATCCGAGGTCCGCAAGGTGGCGGACGACCTTTTCTATAAGCCAGTTTGGCGTCGAGGCGCCGGCGGTGACGCCGGCTGTTTTTACACCTGCGAGATTGGCGTCGTCGATCTCCTCTTCCGTCTCAATCAGGAAGCTTTTCTCGCACTGCTCTTTGCAGACGGCTAGAAGTTTGACGCTGTTGGACGAATGGCGGCCACCGATGATATAAAACGCGTCGACCATACCGGCGAGAGCCCGCGCAGCGTCCTGCCGGTCGCGGGTGGCGGAGCAGATGGTGTTAACGACCTCGACGGGATCGTCGGTTAATTCTTTGACAGCTTCGGCGGTGTCGAAGAAAGTCTGGGCCTTGATAGTGGTTTGCGAGACGATCAGCGGCTTTCGAAGCCTCGGCAGTGAAGGGACCTCAGATTCGTCGCGGATCACGAATGCATGGTCAGGAGCGTAGCCTTTGACGCCGATCATCTCCGGGTGATCCGGGTCGCCGATGACGACGACGTGGCGATCAGCGGCGGCGGCACGAGCGGCAAGTTTTTGTACACGGGTAACAAACGGACAGGTGGCGTCGACAACCTTAGACGCCATATCTTCAAGGGCTCTTTGAACTTCAGGCGTTACGCCATGAGCCCGAATGACGGCGGTTTCGCCCCGCCTGATCTGGATCGGATCGCTGATCGTGGTCACGCCCTCGTGAGCGAGCCGCTGCATTTCCTGCTCGTTATGGATCAGCGGCCCAAGGCTGCGTACCGTGTCGCCTCGGTCGATAGCTTCCTCGACCATCTCGACCGCCCGCTCAACGCCAAAACAAAAGCCGTATTCGTTTGCCAGTAATACTTTCATCGTCACCTTAAGTTTAGCAAGTTTTGTCCCGCGAATCACGCTAATAGGTCCTTGGGCGGCGGCGACCGAAGTTCGCCCGGATTCAGTCGTTCATCGAACAGGCTCGCGGAGTAATATTTCGGAGGTTTGGCGGGCGGCGTCGGCGACCTTTGGGTTAGCGTCTTTGAGATGGGCGATCTGGAGCAGGGCTTCGCCGGTGCGGGAGAGCAGGCGGACCAGGTCGCCTTCTTCGGCTTTTGTGCGATTGACAAGGTCGGGCCAGGTCATTCCAGCGGTCCAGCGTTCAGCGGCCGCGGCGGCTGAGAGATTTATTTCTTCGGCGATCTCGACGCCGAATTTCGACTCGATCTTCGACACATCAAATATCGCGTCCTCGATGCCTCGAATCGCGTCCATCAGCGGATCGGAAAGGTACAGTTCACCGTAATTTCGATCGGGGTCGGACGCGATCGAAGCCATCACTCCGGCGAGAATTTTTGGTTCGAGATCATCGAGAATGCCGCGGTCGATGACTTCACCGACGAGGAGCGGGCGATCAACACGCAAGTCGGCAAGCCATTTGCCTCGCGGCGTTACTTTTTGAGCGGCGAAATCGAGATATTCGAAATGATCGAGTACCCGGGCCCTACGTTCGAACGGCAGCCAGATACGTTCGCGGAGGAAAGAGATGTCCCGGGCGATCGTACGCACCGAAGACGCGGCATCGTAGGCTGACCAGAGCTCCTGCAATGCTGCGGAGCGTTGATCAGCGTCCATAGACGCCGGAAACAGCCGGTCGATCGCCTGATCGATAACAACCTCGGCGGAGTCAATGATCGCTGAAGCCTTCTGAAGCTTCGGCTCCTCTAACAGCGGATTTTTGCCCTCGACCACGTCGAAGAAGGCCTGCTCAAGATCGGCATCACGCATCCCGTAACGGTGTTCGTAAACGCGGTTGACACGCGATATGGGAAAGGTCGTCCCGCTGCCATCGTCCCTCATTGCGGATATTGCTTCGCCGTGAAGGTCGATCACCAGAAAAAAACGTTTTCCACTTCGCCCTTGGGTGACGATGCGGCCCGGAACCACCACATCCGAAAGCCATTTCTGCCGAAGCTCGGTGCGTGAAGGGGCGTTGGAGTGCAGGCGATTTTTGACACTTATCAAGCGTTCAAATCCGTGTGCCGTGTCGATCGAAAGCTGTCCGGGTATTCCGGCAATTATCTGTCCGACTTCACCGAGCTTTGCTTCGCGTTCATTTCTAAGCGATTCGATCTGTTTCCTGGTTTCCGAGAAAGCAAAGCTTTTCTCCGCGATCTCGCGGACGTATTCGAATTCGCCGAAAGCATCGAGCAGGTTGAGTAAGCTCGTATACGTCGCCTTAAATTGGCTGTGGAGCGGGTCGGGTTTTGCTTTAAGAAGCTCAGCGACCTTTTTCGGGTTTTGAAATTGGCCTGGAGCGAGTACGGCGAAACCGACGTGGTCCTTGCCCCGGCGACCGGCACGGCCGGTCATCTGCTGCAGCTCGCTCGCCCGAAGCGATCGCCAGCCATCATTGCCACGGGTATCCGCATTTATGATGACCACGGTCCGGGCTGGGAAATCAACGCCTGCGGCAACGGTCGAGGTAGCAAATATCGCGTTGAGAAGTCCGCCCGACATCATCTTTTCGACAACGAGCTTCCACGCCGGCATGTGGCCCGCATGATGCGAGGCGACGCCGGCGTTGATCAGGATATTTTTGTGTTTGTGCTTTCTTATCTCAGGGTTTTCCGCGGCAAATTCGTCAAAGATCTGCTGGCGTATCGCCTGTTTTGCGGGATCGGTCTTTTGGCCTTTATCGCCGGAAACATCGAGCGCAGCCTCATCGCATTTTCGCCTGGTTTGCAAAAAAACTATCGCTGGGAGCAAGTCGAAGCCGCGCAGGGCAGAGATCAATTTGGGAGGAGAGATTTCGGGTGAGTCGAACGGCATTGGCGAGATTATAGCCTATAGGTTGAGAAAACACGGCTTCGCTCGTATAATCGGCTCGACTTCAATCCATTTCTGCAAATTGAAAATATATGACATCAATCGAACGTCGTGAATTTCTAGGTGTTGCAGCGGCTGCGTGCGGGGCTGTTGCCGCTGGCGGAATTTATGTCAACGCGAAAACGACGGCAAAGGATTTCCAGCTCGAAGAGACGACCGTTGCGGATCTGCAGCTCGCGATGCAGAGCGGGCAGGTGTCCTCACACCAGATCGCACAAGGTTATCTAGCTCGCATCGCGGATATCGACAAGAAGCTGAATTCAATGATCGAGCTAAATCCCGATGCTCTTGCGATCGCCGACCAGATGGATGCCGAGCGCAAGGCGGGAAAGATACGCGGGCCGCTGCACGGAATTCCGATCGTGATAAAGGACAATATCGACACCGCGGACAAGATGAAGACGACAGCCGGAAGCCTCGCCCTTGTCGATGCTCCGACGCCGAAACGGGATGCGTTTCTTGTTCAGCAGCTTCGTGCGGCCGGTGCGGTAATTCTCGGTAAAACAAATTTGAGCGAGTGGGCTAATTTCCGGTCGGGCAAATCGTCCAGCGGTTGGTCGGGCCGCGGCGGGCAGACGCATAATCCGTACATCCTCGACCGCAATCCGTGCGGCTCGTCGTCTGGATCCGGGGCTGCGATGGCTGCAAATTTTGCGGCGATCGCCGTCGGCACGGAGACCGACGGCTCGGTCATTTGTCCGTCTTCAACCTGCGGAATTGTGGGTATCAAGCCAACGCTTGGATTGGTCTCGCGTTCGGGCGTGATCCCGATCGCCCACAGCCAGGACACGGCGGGTCCGATGTGCAGGACGGTCGCAGATGCGGCGACGCTATTAACGGTGCTGGCGGGAACTGATCCAAGTGATTCCATCACGTCGGCTGCCGCAAAAGAGAAAAAAGATTACACGCAATTCTTACTAAAGGACGGCCTAAAAGGTATGACGATCGGCGTTGCCCGGCAATATTTCGGCCGCAACGACAAGGTCGACAAAGTAATCGAGCCCCACCTACAAGTCCTGAAGGACGGCGGTGCCGCACTGCTCGATGTTACATTTCCCAGGCTGAATGATTTCGGCGACGCGGAGTTTGACGTCTTGCTTTATGAATTTAAGGAAGACCTGAACAAGTATCTCGCCGGTCGTGGAGGCCAGTACCAGACGCTTGCCGACCTGATCGAATTCAACAATAGGAATGCAGACAAAGAAATGCCCTATTTCGGCCAGGAAGAGTTTATTCAAGCTCAGGCAAAGGGCGGTCTTAACGATCGGGCTTATCGCCTGGCGTTGCTTCAGTCAAAACTGCTGACACAGGAGCAGGGAATTGACGGGGTCATGGACAAGAACAAACTCGATGCTATTGTAGCTCCCTCGGGCGGCGTTGCCTGGAACACGGACCTCGTCAACGGCGACTGCGGTGTGTTTGAAAGCTCAAGCTTGGCGGCGGTTGCGGGCTATCCGAACATCACCGTTCCAGCGGGTTACGTGCAAGGACTGCCTGCAGGAATTTCATTTTTTGGCCGCGCGTTTAGCGAACCAATTCTCATCAAGATCGCCTACGCTTTCGAGCAAGCAACCAAAGCGAGACGAACGCCGAAATTTTTACCGACCTATGTTTAAAGGATATTGACCGCTCTAGCGGCGAGTAATGCGAGAACCGTCAGCGAGATCGTCGATTGGACCATCATGATGATCTTTGCCCAACGTTCCAGAACGGGGACGTCTGTTGGCGAGAATGCGGTGCTGGTATTAAAGGCAAGAAAAAGATAATCGACAAAGTTCGGTGTCCATCCGTGCTGCCCGGCTCGCTTGCCGACGTCGTGCGGAAGCGTCATCTGTGGAAACAAGAAAGCTCCGTCAGGATGCCCGAAGCGAGCATCGCGCCGATGCGGCCCGCCCGCATCAAGCCGCCAATACCAGATCGAAAATACGAGAACATTGGTCGCCCAAAGAGCGGCGGCTGACCGCAAAAGCTCTGATGGAGTTTCTTTGTGTTCTGGCAATGCGGCAATAAGTAGAATAACCGAGGCGATCATGCCGAATGTGAGAATTCCCGAAAGCAGAAATCCGAAAAGGCGGTTCATCGAGTGATTGGACTTCCAGTGGGAAACAACGGTCGGGATCAACGCAAGGAGCACCACAATTATAAAGAACCATCGCGGCCCGACAATCAGTTGGTCAGGCAACGCGAGATTTAAACCGGCCAACGCGAGCACAGCGATCAGCACCGGCCATCTGGGCTCCGGGTCCCACCGATCGGGTGCGTCTGGATCCGTTTTATTCATCGTCCGAGCCAGTATACAGACGCTTGAAAAGCAAATTCAATCCTTCGAGCAGAAGATTTTCATCGACGATGTCTATCACTCCGGTTTCGTCCTCTACCGTTTCCGCAAATCCGCCGGTGGCGATCACAGTCGGCCGTTTGCCTAATTGCTCAAAAATGCGATTCACTATCCCCTCGATCATACTGATCTGGCCGTAAAAAACGCCCGAGCGGATTGAATCGACGGTGTTGACGGCGATGATCGACGGCGGTCTTTCGAGAGTAACTTCGGGGAGCTGGGCTGTGTTAAGGTGAAGAGCCTTTGCCATGGTCGCCATGCCCGGTGCGATCAGGCCGCCGATCAATTCCCGCTTCGAATTGACTACGTCGAACGTCGTTGCCGTTCCAAAACTACAGACTATGCATGGAACTCCATATTTCTCCGCAGCCGCAAATGAATTGACCAGCCGATCGGATCCGACTGTGGAAAGCGGTTTATAGTTGATGCCTAAACCGAAGTCCATATCGTTACGCACAAATTCTGCGTTAACTCCGCATTTTTCCGCGATCAGGATCGAAACGGTTTCGTCGAGTTCGGGCACGACCGAGCAAACCAGAGCATTTTCTACAGGCAGATCGAGGCCGGCGTCAACGGCGGCAAGAATAGCGTCGTTGGTGTAATCGCGCTTTGCGGGAATCATAGACCGGGAGAGAAGCGTATCGCCGTCAAATATTCCGAATTTGATCGCGGAGTTTCCAATGTCAACAGCCAAGAGCATAAGGTGAATGTTTAAATGTGAAAAAGTGAAAAAGGCAGGCATTATTTAGCCGCAACTTTTTCACTCTGGTCTTTTCCAAGTTTTGACTTTCTAGCCTTGCAACGGCAGGCCGTCGTAAACGATATTCCAGCCGTTCTTTAGGCTTGTGCGGAGACTTTTTGTGAACCATTCGACTGCCTTGGCCGGGTCGTCGTAAATTTGTACCGATGGATTTTCCTCGCGTGGATCGACGCGGCAGATGGCCGCACCCTCGCTGGCACCCTTAATGCAGAGAAGCGCCACCATATCGTTCTTTTGGAGAACGGCGGTGCGCATCATTAGATCGCCTACTTGGTCAGCGTCAAACTCTTCGAATTCGTCAAACTCGTCGAAGTCAAAATCAGGCTTAAAATCAAAATCGTCACTCATAAAAGCTCACTCGAGAACGTATTTACACGTTACACGGTTCGACCGCAAAGTTCAATTCGTATTTGACCTCGGAGAAGTTTTTCACCAGCAGCTCCTCTGATACGGTGTCGCCGGTGCGTCGATCAACGACGGACCGCCAGATCTCGTTCTCGCGATAGTTCTGTCCGTTTTCGATCAAAAATCGGTGATTACGCTCGAATACATGAAACGCGTGCGGTGTTTGGCGGTCGGAATAGATCGCCCCCTTCAGGTGAGTGGCGTTCGGGCCGACGCGTACTTGAAACGTAGTGTCGGTCGGGTTGAAAAATCTAAGGTCGATATAATTGTAAAAAACTCCGGCACCGCTTCCGAAGGGAAGGACGCGATTTTCGTCCGGAAATGGATCGAAGCTGTGATGATGACGCTCCGCGATCTCGATCGGCGTATGCAGGGCCATCCAATAGAGCAGATTAGCGAGCTGGCACAATCCACCGCCAACGCCGCGAACGACCTCGCCGCGCGAAAGCTGCATGCCTTCCGTATAGCCTTTTTCTGCCGTCGCTTCGCCGACGAGACGCCAAAACGAGAATGTTTCGCCGGGTTTAATCAGGATGCCGTCGATCGTCGGACAAGCGATCTTTAGATTTGTGATCTTGTTTTCCTGGAGCAGCGGGTCCGAATTCCCAAGCCTTCGCCGAAGAAGCGATTGGTGTTTTTTGCATGAGTAACCAAGATTTTCCGGAGCGACCTCTGATGCAAATGTAGTTCGCCTCAGCGAATCTCCGACACGTCGAAAGAACCGCTTTTGACCGATGCGGCGGCGGTAGATCGCAGGATGAATATCAGAAAGACGTTTTCGCATTAGATACGTGAGGGAGGTGGATGACCGGCCTATTCGGAGCGTAGCTTTTCTACATCACCGGCCTGAACAACCGTGATATTGCCATTATCTCGTTTTATTCGCAACGCGCCGTTTGATTCGAGGCCATCAGTCATGCCGGTAAAGGTCTCCTTTTCCAGCACAACCCGAACCCATTTGCCGGAGAAGTATGAAGAACGACGCTTCCATTCGCCGATGATCTCTCGCGAACCGTTTTCCCCACTAAGGATGTCGTAAAAGTAACTGAAGAACTTCGTTAGTGTTTCGGCAAACTGATCGGGAGTCAACGTGAGGCCAGTTTGGTCCTTTATCGAGGCTGCGACATCGGCGATCTCGTGCAGGAGATTTGCTGACGTGAGGTTCACGCCTATGCCAACGATCACGGCAATGCCTTTCGACGTTTCAATGGTTTCGGCAAGAATGCCGCTGATCTTTTTCTCTCCGACAAGCACGTCGTTTACCCATTTTATGTCGGCCTCGATCCCCAGTTCGCCGAGCGCATCGTGAACGGCGACACCGGTCATCAGCGTTATAAGGGGAAGGTATTTGGTCTGGATCTGTGGACGAAGAACAATGCTGAAATAGAGCCCTGAATCCGATGCAGAGATCCACGTACGGCCATGACGCCCGCGCCCGGCGGATTGCTGCCGTGCGAGTACACACAAGCCCTCATCGGCGCCGGAGCGTGCCTGATTCATTGCTTCGGTATTAGTAGATCCAAGTGTGTCGAACCGGAGAATGGTGAAGTTCATTTAGCGGGACGCCAGAGCGAGTCGCAGTAGTAGTTCTTGCTGTCACAGAAATTCTGCTTGACCTCGAATCCCGCATCGGCGGCGAGTTCCGCGATCATCGATGGGCTGTATTTTTGTGAGATCTCCATAAAGATCGCCTCCCACTGCTCGAATTCGAAATCGCGTCCGAGCGCACCTATGCGCACGGTCTGATTCTCGCGACTGATCAGGAATGATCGGGCGGCGCACTCGACAGGACGATAAATGGCGTAATGTGAAAACTTATCGAGATCGAAATCTGCGTTGAGCTCGCGATTGATCCGCTTTAACAGATTTAAATTGAACGCCGCCGTTACACCTTGTTTGTCATCGTACGCCTGCACGATCACATGAGGGTCCTTCTGCAGGTCGAACCCGACAAACAACAGATCGCTATCGTTCATCACCTCGCGAAGCTGGCGAAAAAAATCGACCGCCTGTTCGCGGCTGAAATTACCGATGTTCGATCCGAGAAACAACAGAACCTTTCGGCGGGTCCCACCATTCTTAAGCGACTTCAGTATCTTGAAATAATCGCCCCGGCGGGCTTCCATTTTTAATGACGGGAATTCGGTAGTGAATTTTGACGAAAGAGCGTCGAGGGCTTCCCGCGAAATATCTATCGGCGAATAAAAAATATCCGAATGCTGCTCAAGAAAATGATCAACGAGAACGGCCGTTTTAGTGCCGTCGCCCGCGCCCAATTCGATAAGGTCGAACGCGTTGTCTCCGTTGGCGAATGCCTTAAAAATATCGTTCGCCTGATCCTCGAATATCTCCGACTCGCAGCCGGTTAGATAATATTCCGGCAGCTTCATTATTTCTTGAAATAGCCTCGAACCTTCGTCGTCGTAGAAATATTTCGATGAAAGCGATCTCGGCGTTGAGGTAAGCCCGCGCAAAACATCCTCGGCAAACTGGGTTAACTCAGGTGTCGGAGTGCTCTGCATAAATCGAATCACTTAGCTAATCTTATTCCCGTAAACTGCCATCTTAGGGGCGGTTGAAAAAAGTTTCTGTATGTCGGTCGACTGTGTGCGGGCGGGGTCGCGACCGACGCTCCTCGGAGTACCATCTGGTTGATCATGAACTTGCCGTTATATTCGCCAACGGCACCCGCAGCTTTCTTGAAGCCGGGATATGGCAGATAGGCGGAATTTGTCCACTCCCAGCGCAGACCCACATCGAATTTACCGCTCGCAGCCTCCCATTCGAATTCCGTCGGCAGACGCATTTCACTCCACTCGGCAAAGGCGGCGGCCTCGTAATACGAAATGTGGCAGACCGGAGCGTCGAGCGGTAATTTTCGCAGGCCGCCGAGCGTAAAATGAAACCGCTCGCCTTCGCGTTGATGCCAATAAAGCGGGGAATTCACGGCGTTTTGCGCCACCCAATCCCAGCCTTCGGAATGCCAGAACCGATGTTCCTTGTAGCCGCCGTCATTGATAAATTCAAGGAATTCGAAATTCGTGATCAGCTTGCCCGCGATCTCGAAATCATCAAGATAGACCTTGTGTCGAGCCAGCTCGTTATCAAAGCAAAATCCATCGCCCTCGTGCCCGATTTCACGCAAACCGCCGTCGATCTCAATGAACGTCGATCCACCGTGCTCGACGTTCTCTTCTGGAGCGTAACCCGCGCGGAAAGCCGGGAAAAGCGGGTTTACGCCGAGCGTGTATTTGATATCGGTGACAAACAGCTCCTGGTGCTGCTGCTCGTGATTGAGCCCGAGTATGACAAGTTCGTCCCGCTTCGAATCTTTTTTTCCACCCAAAAGATTCCGCATCTTTTCGTCGACGTATTTGCGATATTCGAAAACGCGTCTGACCGTCGGGCGGCTCAGGTCTCCGCGATGATCGCGCCCGGTCCGCTCGCCGATCGAATTGTAATAGCTGTTGAAAAGAAAGCCGAAATTGGGATCGAACACCTTGTAATCGGGAACCGATCGTTTTAGGATCATCTCCTCGAAGAACCAGGTGGTGTGCGCTATGTTCCACTTAGCGGGCGAAACGTCGACAGTCGGCTGCGGGATGTAATCTTCGGTCTCTAGTGGTTCGCAGAGCTTTTCAGTGAATGAACGAACC
>JBDTXM010000048.1:0-17957 GCA_040006215.1 Acidobacteriota bacterium | reverse complement strand
CATAGACAACGTCATCTCCGACTCGAGAGCATTGTCGGTAACGTCGAACTGGCTTGGTATGTTTTCTACAGCAGTTGCCATAAAGTGTTTCGAGCTCCGGCTTTAGCTAGCCTTATTTAGTGAAAGCCAACTGACGTTGGAACTCAGAACTAATTCAAGCTGTAGGGCTCGTAGCCCCGCAGCGGGTAATCCTTCCTTAGAGCGTGTCCGTCGAAATCCGAGGGCAGCAATATCCTTCGCAGATCTGGATGCCCGTCGAAAATGACCCCGACCAGGTCGTACGTTTCCCGCTCATGCCAATCAGCCGTTCGCCACAAATGGGTTACCGTCGCGACATGCGGATCTTCTTCGTTCAACAGAACCTTAAGCCGGAGCCTGTTGTGATGCTTCGTCGAGAAGAGATGGTAGTTGACCTCAAATCTCGGATCTACTTCAGGCCCGCGATCAACCCCGCAAAGGTCGGCCAACATATCAAAGCCTTGCTGCGTCTTGAGAAATGCGCAGGTATCAACGATCGACTCGCGCGGCACGAACACCGTGACCTCACCGTGGCCCTCGACTACATCCGACACCCACGAAGCATTCTCGCCTCTTATTTTCTCTACGAATTCGTGAAGCTTTTCAATCATGGAATAGCTCGTTAGGACGATCTTCGTCGCTCGTGCTTGGATGGGATCGTGTAGGGCCGCGGAACCTGGTTCTGGGCTACCTCGATCTCGGTTTCCCGCTCGAGTGCCGTACCTTCTGTAACCGGAAGCGTACCAGGAACGATCGATTCGCGTGATTCCGGTTCGTACGTATCGCGGCGGTCCTTGACCGATTCCTTCATGATCTTTTCCTGAAGCATCATTATCGCGTGGACCAGCATTTCCGGACGCGGAGGACATCCAGGAACGTAAATATCTACCGGCACGACCTTGTCCACACCCTGAACGATCGCGTAATTATCGAAAACACCGCCCGATGTCGCACAGGCGCCCATCGAGATAACCCATTTTGGTTCAGGCATCTGATCGTAGATCCTTCTTAATACGGGTGCCATTTTTCGCGAAACGCGTCCCGACACGATCATCACGTCGGCTTGCCGCGGCGACGCTCTAAATGTTTCTGCTCCAAATCTTGAGAGGTCGTTGCGGGCAGAAACCGTGTTCATCATCTCGATCGCACAGCAGGCCAAGCCGAATGTCGCCGGCCAGAGGCTCGATTTACGGGCCCAGTTTATGACCGAGTCAAGCTTTACGGTCAAAACATCCGGCAGCGATTCGAATAAGGTATTTTCTAAACCCATACTAGATCGATATAAAACTTCAGATAGAAAAATCAACTATTTCAAGCGGCTCGTTTTGCTTCAAAGGCCAGATCCCTGCTCTTCCTTGCCATTTTCTTTGCCTCCGTACGCGCCTCTGCCCGTGCCTGCAGTCCCCACTCAAATACGCCCTTCTTCCAAACGTAAACATATCCAACGATCAGTGTAAGAATGAACGCCAGTATTTCGAGCAATGCGACCGTTCCGAAGGCAACGCCGGAAAGCCGCTCCACTGACAAGAGATACTTGAATGAAACTGCGAAGGGGATCATGAACAAAACTTCGATATCGAACAGAAGGAAGATCACGGCAACCGAGTAGAATTTGATTGAGAACCTGTTACGAGCCGAGCCGACCGGGTCTTTGCCGCATTCGTACGGCATTAATTTCGTGGCTGTTCGCTTACGCGGTCCGATCAATTGGGTTACGAGCAGTTGGCTCGCACCAAACCCTGCTGCCACCACGAACATGACCAGGATGGGTGCATAGTCCCAAACGCTAAATTCTGTCATATGACCTTGTATCTTGCCTCGCTCTGAGCAGGCGAAATTCCCGTAAAGCTTGAGAATTTTGGAACAAGCTCAATCGTAAGTTAAGCAGTAGTTAGTGTCAAGGCAGTCCGCTCCGCGAAAAATCACCGGGAAAAAGGTCGTCTTAACAAGAAAATATTGACCGAAAACGCGCGGATGTGCTACTTTCAAAAGTGGCAAGAAACTACGCTTTTGCCTCCTGCTGCACTCGCCGTTCGCTCCAACAACATTTGTGATCACCGGTTATAACACTGATATAGAATTTGACGGGACCGTTTACCACGTCCAGACCGAGGACAAAGGCGTCACTTCGCCCGTAATCATGTCTCTCGTCTATAACCGCGGAACGATCCTGGCGAGTAAGCGCGTTCCCTACGACGATCTGCTGACCGGCGACCTTGATGAGCGAGCCCTGTCCGAGCGTCTTCAGCGGCAGCACAAGCTAATTTGCGCAGCCGTGAGTGCGGGCCGCATCGAAGATCTTAAGGAGATGTCGGCACGCAATCTCAAGTCGGCTGCCGTGAAACGCTCGGCGAAAAAGAATGTAACTGCCGAAGACCTCCAGACTCATTCGTCCGTCGAAGCAGTTCCGCTTCCCTTACGTGAAGTTGCGGAGGTCGAGGAGATCGTTGTCGAACCGCCAACTGTCGAAGCCAAGCCTGAAATTCCGCACGTTGAAGTTCCGCCCGCGATCGAAACTCCCGTTCCCATCCAAACTCCGGCCGTCGGGGCCTTGACAGTTTCTGAACCCCTTGAATTTCGCGATGAGTTTCCCGTTGTTCCATTTCAGCCGGAAGACCCCGAAATCCGGGTCCCAGTCGACCGTTCCCCAGTCGAAACACCCGTTGAAATTCTGGCCCCGTGGAAAACCGTTCCCGAGCCTCGCTTTGTCTCTCTATCGCCCGAACCGGTCTCGGAGAGGCCAGACGTCGATCTCGAAGCACAGACAAAAGTTTATTCCAATCTTCTTGCGAATCTTGACATGGGTGAGGAAGAAGAAAGTGCTCCGATTGCAAAGCCCGTCTTCGAACCGCTTCCGTCGCCTCCGAAACGATCGTCCGAACATATTACCTTGGGCGAGAGGTCTGAGTTGGAAAGCAGACGGGTGGTCTCTGAACCCGTAGGCCTTGAGACAACCGTATTCAGGACGGACGACATCGGTTTTCCGAGCGAAGAGCCGATGATCATCCTAGACGCGGTCGAAGCGGTAAGCGATCTCGCTGGCGCCGAACGCCCGGAAACGAATCGTCTGAGTGTCGATATAATCGGTGAGACCAAGTTTAAGGGCGGTGAGCGTAAGGACGTTTATGTCATGGTCTGCCGCGGCAGTAATCGAAAAGTCGTTCCGCGTGCCGAGGTAATGGTAAAGGTACTAGGCTCGAGTTTTCGGCCCGTGATCTGTCACGCCGTAACGGACGGCAACGGACTTGCAACGATAAATCTCAAGATCCCGCAATTCCAATCGGGCCGAGCTACTGTCATAGCACGAGCGATCAGCGAGGGCGAAGAGGTCGAAATACGCCAAGCCGTCGCACACGGATAGGATCTTCCGAAAATTAACTCTTTCGCAGAACTCTTGTATCATTTTGATATGAGAGTTTTTGTCAATGGAGAGACGAAGGAGTTTGCCGAAACCCTTAATCTCAACGACTTGCTTCAGCGTCTCGACATGCCTGCTCAACGTATCGCCGTTGAACTTAACAGGTCCGTAATCCGACGTAAAGATTGGACGGAGACGGACGTTCGGGAAAACGATAAGATAGAGATCGTCCATTTTGTAGGCGGTGGCTGATCCGATTTATTGATTTGGGATTGGGGAACGCGGACCGAAGAAATCTTCGCGGAAGTTTTCTTCTTTGCGTTCTTTGCTCCTTTGCGGGAAAATCAAAGGTGATGGATAAGTTTATCTTGGCGGGAAAAGAGTTTTCCTCGCGCTTGATCATCGGCACTGGTAAGTACCGATCTTTCCCTGAAATGAAGGCGGCTCACGCGGCATCTGGGGCCGAGATGGTGACTGTCGCGGTAAACCGCGTTCCGCTCGACCGCAGAACCGAGAGTTTTCTCGATCACCTCGATCCGAAAATGCAGATCCTGCCCAATACAGCGGGCTGTTACGATGCAGACCACGCGATCCGCACCGCGCGGCTTGCGCGCGAAGCACTTGAAACCGACTGGCTAAAGCTTGAAGTGATCGGCGATCAAACAACCTTGCTCCCCGACAACGAGCAAACACTCGAAGCCGCCAAGGTTCTCGTAAAAGAAGGCTTTATCGTGCTGCCCTATTTCACCGACGACCTGATCATGGCGAAAAAGCTGCTCGATGCGGGCTGCGTTGCCGTCATGCCGCTCGCGGCCCCGATCGGCTCGGGAATGGGCGTGCAGAACCCGTCTAACTTACGGATAATGCGCGAGCAGCTCTCCTATGCGACAATAATTGTCGACGCCGGCGTGGGCGTCCCGTCCGATGCCGCTATCGCAATGGAACTCGGAGCGGACGGCATCCTGATGAACACCGCCATCGCGGAGGCCCAAGATGCTGCCCAAATGGCAACCGCCATGAAACTAGCCGTCCAAGCCGGTCGCCTCGGCTACCTGTCCGGACGAATGCCCAAACGCCTCTACGCGTCAGCCTCCAGCCCGATCGCGGGAGCTATAAAATAAATGGCGAAACACGACCGGTTGGGATTGGGACCTCTCCATTTCGAACGACGATAATCCACAATGATCAAAGCTTTATTCTTTGGCTTAACCGCAGACCTGATCGGTTCAAGATCGACCGATCTTGACTTGAAAGATCACGCCACGCCCGCCAACGTCTTAGAGCACCTAGTTGCGGCGTACCCCGAACTCGCTCCACACCGTATATTGATAGCTGTAAATGAGGAATATGTTTACGCAGATACCGTTCTTCACGACGGCGACGAGCTGGCATTTTTTTCCGCCGTTTCTGGCGGCTGAACCGTACGGGATCGCGAGGATCGCTCGACGGCTATTTGGAGCGTCGAATCTATTAAATCCTGAACGCCCTACGTATTTTGTTTCAATCCAATGCCGTCTAAAGACTTTTTCGAACTCGCGACCTCACCTATCGACATTACGTCCGTCGCCCGCCGTGTTGTGCCGCCTGAGTGTGGGGCGACCGTGACGCTGGACGGTTATGTCAGGCAATTCACCAGGGGCCGAGAGACTCTTCATCTCTTTTATGAAGCCTATGAGCCGATGGCTCTGAGAGAAATGCAGAAGCTGATCGGGCAGGCACACAAAGATTTTGACATCTCGAACATCGGCATCGTTCACCGACTTGGTCGGCTTGAGGTAGGCGAGACGAGCGTCGTTATCTCCGTTGCCGCGCCGCATCGCAAAGCCGCCTTCGCTGCCTGCGAATGGCTGATCCGAGAGCTAAAACGTACAGTTCCGATCTGGAAAAAAGAGATATACGCCGACGGCGAAGAATGGATTGAAGGCGAAAAAGACGTAACGCCGATTTAATAAAAATGTAACATCGATTCTTGCCCGCCCCCTCAAACTAGCATATTATTTCAGGCAAATTTCCCACAAAACGTTAAGTTTTTACAGGCTCGAAATTCGCCTGCGGCCTGTTCCTGATTTTTCCGACAATTTACCGTCGATCAATATGAAAAAAACACTATTTGCTCTTTTAATTACCGCCTCCCTCGCATTAATTTCGTTTTCACAATCACAGTCGACGACCGGCAACATCGAAGGCCGTGTTGTTGATCCAAACGGCGCTGTGGTGCCCGGCGTCGTCGTTTCGGCAAAGAATGACGCCACAGGGTTCGCTAAATCGACCACTTCCGATACTGACGGCAACTACATCTTTGTGCTTCTGCCGCCCGGAAAATATACGGTCGAGGTCGCCGCCGCCAAAGGGTTTGCGACTGCCAAATACGACAATGTTACCGTTACGGTCGGCGCCAAGACAACCCTCGAGATCACTATGCCGGTCGGCTCTTCGGGAGTCACCGTAGACGTCAACGATCAGGGTCAGGGCGTCGAGGTTACTCGGACATCGATCTCCTCGACGGTCGATGAGACCCGCGTCATAAACCTTCCGACCAACGGCCGCAATTTTCTCGACTTTGCGACACTGACGCCCGGCGTTATCCGAGACCCGACGCGAGCAGGCGACCTGGCCGTCGGCGGTCAGCGTGGAACGCTTAACAGCATCCAGATCGACGGTGCCAGCAACGACAACACATTCTTCGGCCAATCGTCGGGACGGACTGGCTCCGGACGTGCTCCTTCTCAGTTCTCGGTCGATACCGTCAAAGAATTTCAGGTAAATCAAAACGGCTTTTCCGCCGAATACGGCCGCGCCGCCGGCGCCGTCATCAACGTCGTCACCAAATCCGGTACCAACCGATTCACCGGCAGTGCCTTTGAATACTTCCGCGACGAATCGCTCGACGCCCGCAACCCCAATCTCGTATCCGCCAACCGTCTTCGCCCTGCCGGCCAGATAAATCAGTTCGGCGGCACATTAGGCGGTCCGATTAATAAAGACAAGATCTTCTTCTTCGGCGCATACGAAGGCCAGCGATCAAAATTGCCAAATCCAGTGGTGGTCAATTCGCTGCCGTTCGCACCAGCAAACGTACAGACGTTTCTCGGGCCCAAAGTTACATCCTACGATGTCAGCCGTCAGCAGGACAATTACCTGGCGAAAGTTGATTTCAATATTAACGACAAAAATCAGGTTTGGGTGCGATTCAACCAACAGAACTTTACGGGCACCAACCTGGAAAATGGCGGTAGTTTGAGCGCCGCTGAGCACACCGGGAACAGCAACGTCACGACCACTTCGGTAACGGCGGGATGGACCTATACCATCAAATCGAACTGGTTCAACGAATTCAGATACCAATTCTCCCGCGACCGGGAACCTGGATTCGCAAATACTACGGACCCTGAAGCGACCGTAGTCGCAAATGCGGGCGGAATAAATGATGGAACGTTCAATTTTGGGCGCAACAATTTCAGTCCGCGTGAAACGACCATCAAGCGAAACCAGATAATCGACAGCCAGACCTATATCGTCGGCGATCACACCCTGAAATATGGTGTTGATCTCCTCTTCGATAAGATCTTTAATTTCTTTCCCGGCCTGTTTAGCGGCTCATATACTTTTCCGAGTTATGGTGCCCTTTCGAACCAACTTGCAAATCCCGCGACACAAAACGCGACGCGGTATCGCCAGAGTTTCGGCGGGGTCGGAACCACTGGCGGCACAACCCATCCGAATAACAGCGAATACGGATTTTTTATCCAGGACGACTGGCGAGCGATGCCCAAGCTTACGGTAAATCTTGGGCTCCGTTACGATTATCAGTCGATCGCAAAACCTCCGATCACTAATCCCGATCCAGCCTTGGTCGCTGCGGGTTTTGACACGGGTTTTCGCCCTTCCGATAAAAACAATTTCGGACCACGGATCGGTTTGAGTTATGCCTTTAATGAGAAGACGGTGATTAGAGGTGGATACGGTATCTACTACGGAAGAACGCCCGCGATCATGACTGGCACGGCCCATTCGCAGAACGGTATTCAGGTAGTTGCTATTGACATCAACTGCTCGACGTCCCCAGCGTTGTGTCCGCTATATCCTGCCGTATTTTCCAGCGTGCCGACAGGGGCGACGCTGGCTCCTGTCAACCTATATCTCTTTGCAAAGAACTATCAGCAGCCGTTTACTCATCAGGCTCGTCTTCAGTTCGAACGTGAAGTGTTCAAGAACACGACTTTTTCCGTTCAATACACACTTTTCCGCGGTCAGGATATAAGCCGGACGCGAAACGCTAATTTGAACGCTCCCGTTTCTACAACGTTGACCGTCTATGACGGTACTGGAGCGGCGGCAAACCCGACCGGCACCTCGTTTACGTTCCTGAGATTTCCGGCCGCCCGTCCTATATCCACTTATCAGCGAATAAGCTTGTTTGAGAGCACCGCAAAGTCTTTCTATCAGGGGCTAAGTTTCGAACTTAACCGAAGGCTTTCCAATCGCTGGCAGTTCAATACGAGTTACACCCTCTCAAAGGCAAAAGACGACAAACCTGATCAGACCTCGGTCGTGCCGGGAACGGACGACGCGAAGATCGCCGAAAACCAGTTTGATCTGACCGGCGAGTATGGACGATCCGACCTCGATGTTCGTCATCGCTTTATCTTTAGCCCGGTTTATGAGACCGGGACGTTCAAATACAGCGAGAACAAGGTTGTGCGGTTTTTGCTAAGCGACTACGTTGTCACCGGTATTTTCCAAGCTCAATCTGGCTTCGCGTATTCCGCATTGGTCTCCGGCGATCCGAACAACGATGGGAATACTTCCACCGATCGTGTTCCGGGAACGCAGCGGAATGAATTCACGACGCCGGCAGTTTACATTCTCGACATGCGATTGGGGCGAATGATAAAGTTTCACGAGCGCTACCGTGTTTCTTTGTTCGCTGAGGGATTCAACATTCTCAATCGTTCAAATATCGCGACCGTGAATAATACTCGATTTGCAGTCTTGGCCGCGATCGCGGGCGATCCCACTCATCCCTTGCGACTGGGCCCCGCCGCCGCTAACTTCACGACCCCGAGAAACTTTCTTTCGGGTTCGCCATCGTTCTCACTGAATAATTCAAGCTACAACCGGGAGTTTCAGCTTGGTGCCCGGTTTGATTTTTAGGGAGCGGGGTATTCGACCGAAAAGGCGGGCTTCGGCCTGCCTTTTTTTATTGAAAAATGAGTGCTACATATGGCAAGGTATGTGCAACGGATGTTGTAGGTTATAACGTCTTGATATTTGAAAAATAGTAGTAGGACCTATGTTGTTGGACCAGTGCTTAACGTTGAACGTGCGCGTCAGAAGGGCGTCGGTTTCATGCGTGTGGGACGCTGGGACAGTGGGACACATGGGACACGCCGATTTTTGGATTTGGAAGCAGAAATGTCCTACAAAATTTGCGAAAATCGTGGAACACGAACCAAATCGAAAAACAGTTCGAAGGCGGGAAAACTTATAAATCGTTGCTTCACAATAGTTTAAAGGTACAAAAGCTGTTTCGCGGCTCGCGTAACAAGCGGGGAAAAAAAGAAGGCAGTTCGGCCTCCACATAAAAGACGAAAGTCTGATCCAGGCTTAATTGACGATCTGGATCACTAGCGTTTGCTGACCGGAGATTATGAATTCTGCGGGAGTGATCGATTGTTCCGACAAGACGGTTTGCGTTGAACCTTTGAATCCGCCGGCTGTTCGGTCGTTGTTCATGGTAGCAAGGACCGATGGAGGCAGGTTGGGCAGTTCGCTCACGCCGATGACAGCTCCGTTCACGTTTCGAACGACCTGTGCGTAAAGCCGGTCTGAAACTTTGAAATTGTTCAGCGTGCTGATCATTTCGGCGAGGTCTTTTGGAATAAATTGCTGAACCGGAGCGTTTTGCTGGATCAGGCCTCCGTCGCCGATCACGATCGACAGAGGTCCAGGCGAAACGCTCGTCGGTATCTTCACGGGAATCTTCTGAACGAAGGTTCTCCCAGATTCCGACCTAACAAAGGCCTGAACCTCAATGGTTTCGCCCGCCTTCGCCTGCAGCTTGTCTACGGCAATTCGGTCAAGCACGGCCGTTTTGCTTCCGTCGATCGATCTGACGTTCAGCACGATCTTGCCGAAATCCATGTGGTCGAAGTTGCCGCGAAACAGCAAGGCGGCCGGAAGCGCGACTGACGCCGAGGCAAACTGGGCGGCTTGCTGCCCAGCGAATCTTCGCTGCAATTTGATCGGGTCGTGGCCCTTTACCTCAATGTCTCCATCGAGGTCGATCGTAAGGTCACCTAACCCGCGTTCGTTAGCGACAATGGAATTATAGGTCGTCATGTTCAAAAGCAGCGGCGTTAAAAAGTCATCTTTCGCGACCTCAAAGTTGAGAGTCTGTGTCTGTCCGCGGCTTGTCCGGATATTCAGCGTGACAGGGATCATCGTCGGAGCCTGTGCAAGTTTTCCGAATACACCGGTGGCACGGTCCTGAGTCATGCTGCCGACCATCGAATCGGGAACAGCGAGTTTGAAAGAATTATTTAGATTCGGAACGACCGTGATCACGTGGGACTCAGACATCGGCAGATCCGAGGTTCCCAGGGCCAGAAAGGGGTGTCCAAATGCGTAGATCTTTTCGCCATCGCGAAGTGTCACCGTTCCCGATGCCGCTAGGCTGTAGTCGCCGCGTGACAGCTGCATCGAAACCGAAGCCCCGCCGAGCAATGTCTTTTCGTCCGGCGTTTTCATCGGTGACATCGCAGACGATCCGCCTGCTGCCGAGACCGGCATGAGGCCAGCCTGCAAAAGCTGGGGTGCAAATTTGTCGAGCGTCGCCTGCGAAAATCCGGTAAAGGTCACAGGTGTCGCGATCGGCAGAAACGCCTGACCCGTGACAGCAGAAAGACGCGGGTCGGAGACGTTGGAGGTCGCGATTAGCGGAGCTGCAGGCACCTCGCTCTGCCAGTTGTTTGATGCAACTTGGGTGAACGAGAACAACCGGGTCTCGGCGGATTGAGTTTTGACAGGCTGCTTTTGTTCAAAAATGGCGATCATCTGCTCGATCGGTGTGATGCCGCAAATCGCCTCCTTAGAGAAGGGAAAACTATACGAAAGGGCTCCAACCAGTCTGCCGTCAATATAGACGGGCGAGCCGGACATTCCCGCAAAAACCGCCGTCCGATCCGCACTGCCGCCGCTGATCTTCCCGATGATCAAATCTTGCTTCGGCCCAACGCCGCCCGGCAAAATGCCAAGGATCTCGACATTGAACTCCTCCGGCTCGCTCCCGCGAAACACGGTCTTGGCAACTCCATGCATGCCCTCCCGTAGTTCCGATAGAGGAAAAAATGGCGGTGCAGCGACGCCGGACGAAGAAGTCTTAACTAAGCCTTGGGCGTAAATGCCAAAGGAAAGGAGTGTTAGAGCGGCGACAGTAGCGAGAAATTTTGCCATTTTTGTTTCCAAAAAAATATTTATCAAAAGTGCCGTTTATGGTAACATTTTACCTGACTTCCACGGAAGCTTTTTCCCAATACAGCTTCACTTAAGACTCGTAAACGCGCCCAACGGTTGCACTTTCCTTCAATTCTCTTCGTATGTATAAATCAAAACGTCTTGTAAAGAACCTCGTTCGATTGATCCTGCCGATCCTGCTGCTGGTCGTTCTGGCTGTCGCCGGAGCGTCGGTCTGGCTGGTTCAGCAAACATCGCTCGTGAAACCCGCGCCGTATCTGATGAAGCCCGACAAATACGGCCAGCTTAGTTCAAAGGCGGCCCAGATAACGGATGAGACGTGGCCGAACGGCGACGGCACATCGTCGCGCGGATGGCTGCTGCGGGGAAATCCGGGTTCCCCCGGGATCATTCTATTTCATAAATACGGCGCCGACCGCTCGTACCTTTTGAATCTTGGCGTCAAGCTCAGCGAGTCGTCGAATTTTACGGTCCTGATGCCTGACCTTCGCGGACACGGAGAAAGTCCGCTGATCAAGCGAACGTCTTTCGGTGCCGGCGAGGCTAACGATGCCACAGCGGCGATCCAATTTCTGCATACGCTCAAATCTCCCGAGCAGGCCGCTCTAGTTTCTGACATCGGCTTATACGGTGTTGAACTAGGAGCGATCGCAGCGATCACCGCAGCCGCGAAAGATCCTGGCGTCAAGGCAATTGTTCTCGACGACGTTCCGCAGGATTCCGACGCCGTGCTTGCTTCAGCTATTGGAAGAAGATTTCCTTTCGCCAGCTCGATCACGTCAAAATTTGCCAGTCTCGGCACGAGCCTCTATTTTTATGATGGTTCGTACAAGGTAGGATCGCCCTGCGAACAGGCTCGTACGTTGGTCAAGCGTAAAGTCCTGTTGCTTGCTGGCGTGGATGCCCCCGAGTTTCAGGATTCGACCCAAAAACTCAGCAAATGCTTCCCGGCTGGAACGCAGATCGACGGCAAGTTTGACCTTAGCCCGTCAGCCTATACCATAGTCAACGCGTCGATCGAACAGGCCGAAGGTTACGACCAGCGAGTGATCGGATTCTTTATGGAATCCTTAGCTGCTCCCGTACCTCCCGTTCAGTAATTTATAGTTTGATCTTTTTGTCCGAGTGGCCGTTGGTCTGAGCGACCTGATGGATGTGGGCGCTGTCTTCCATCTTGGTCACCGTGTGAACCAGTATCTCCTGAAGATTGGTTAGGCGCTCGGTCGTCGAATCGATCTCGATCATTTTGTATTTCAGATCGTTGTCGAGGTTAAACGCTGTTGCGATCAGAAACGATAGCTGCTCGGGGTCCGTCTTTGGTATTTCCGGGAAATGGCCGCGGCTTCCGCTCAACAGAAACGCTGCCTTTGCGATCCGCTCAAAGAGTGCGTGGACCTCGTCGGCGAGCGCAGTCAGATCTTCACCCGCTTCCTCAACATCCTCAAAGAATTCGACGTCACCCACGAAATACGGTTCGTCCGCGTCTACGTAGTCGATCAGGCGAAATCTCGCAATACCGATAGTGAGAATGTTCGACGCGCCGTCCGGCAGCTTCGTCGATTCACGAAGTTCGGCCAGGCAGCCGACAACTCCGCTGGCAGGACGTATCAGTTCGGTGCCTTCCGGGTCGAAGAGCAGAATTCCAAATACCTTGCCGCCGCCTTCGATATCCTTGAGCATTTGCCGGTAACGCGGCTCGAAAATATGAAGCGGCAAAAGCTCATTGGGCAGCAGCACGAGCGGCAGCGGAAAAAGCGGTATATGCTTTAAGTCCTTAACTCTTTCTATAAGATCCGACATAGGTCGATTATTCTGCAACCATCTTTGCCGCGATAAAATCGGTGATCTTTTCGGGCGGCTCATCAGAAAGTGCAAGTCGCTTTGCTCCAACGACCGCCTGCGAAACATTGGCCGCGTTCGCTTTGTATCGGTTGTCTTGCTCGACGAGCGACTCCACCACTCTTCGCTCCAGCTCTTCCCGCGACAGGTCGTTGTTCGCGGCGGCGTTGTCAACATATTCGATCGGCACGGCGTGGTTCCTGATCTTTACGTGCAAGGCATTCGTCATTTCCTGAACTCGTTCGCGGATCTTTGCCATTTCGACCCGCGAATTTGGAAACCCGAGGCGTCCGCGCAGCGTGATTTCGATAATCGGCTCGGGCTCTCCGGGTTCGGCTACGCGAGCTTCGTTTTTTATCTTCGCCAAAAGCTCGCCGGTCAGTTCTTCGGGGTCGCAACCGTCTACGCTAAATTCGAGCCTCTGAAACGGTCGGTGCCGATATTCATCGGCGTGCCGCGAATTTATCTGCCCGTTCTCGTCGACCTCCACGACAAATACTCCGCGCGTCTCGCGGTATTCGCCAATATTCGTAACTTCTATCGAGCCCGGGTTAAACGCCCAGTTGTCGATCACGTAATGTTTGTGCGTATGTCCGAGTGCAACGTAGTCGGTCACCGGGCGGAGTCCGTTCAGGGCCGAGGTAGAAAGGGCCGGTATCGGATGCGTCTGAAAGCCTTCGACATCGGTGTGAAGAAGGAGAATGTGGAGCGCACCTTCTCGTCGATTATAACGGATCGAATCGGCAAGCATCGGCATTGCCCAATTCGCCGAAGCCCCGAACCATTTCGAGCCAAAGACGCGGGCCTGCTTTACATCGATGAATCCGCCACGCAACGTCTCGGGATTCCAGGGTTCGTAGACGACTTTTCCGTCCGCAACCGTCGGTTCGAGCAGGACGAGCAGTCCCCAATCCGCCAGTGACCGAAGCCAGCTAAACTCGCTGTCCGTATGCTTTTGGTCGTGATTTCCCTCGATGGCTATCACAGGAATTCCTGCATCACGCAGCAGGCTTAATCCGGCAAAAGCGTGGTTCATCGTCTCGGGCGGTACATTTCGCTTGTGAAAGAAATCGCCGCTCATCAGAACGAAGTCGACGCGTTCCTCCAGCGCATATTTGTTTAGCACATCGATCCATGCGTCAAAAAAATCGCGAGGGCTTTCCGCTAGGTTGTATCGCGTGCATCCTAGATGAATATCAGCGATGTGCAGAAATTTCATTCAAGGGATTTTATCATTTATTCAGTGAATCATTTAGTCAACGGATAAATGCTAAAATCAGCCTCATGGAAAATGTAGTTCTGATCACCGGAGCCTCGAGCGGCATTGGAAAAGAAACCGCCAAGCTGTTTCAAACAAAGAATTGGAAGGTCGCCGCGACGATGCGGGCCCCGGAAAAAGCCGAGGATCTGCAAAAGATAGTCGATCTCGAATGCATTCGGCTTGACGTGAGCGACATCGGATCGATCAAATCAGCGATCGCCGAAACCATAGAAAAATTCGGCCGCATAGACGCCGTGGTCAACAATGCTGGTTTCGCGGTCGTCGGCACCTTCGAAGCGGCGACCAAAGAGCAGATCGATCAGCAGTTTCAGACGAATGTTTTCGGCCTGATGAACGTCTGCCGCGAGATCCTTCCTATATTTCGCGAGCAGAAACGGGGAACTATCGTCAATGTCGCCTCCATGGGCGGCCGGATCACCTTCCCGTTGTACAGCCTGTATCATGCGACCAAATGGGCCGTGGAAGGTTTTAGCGAAGCTCTCCAATTCGAGGTCAAAGAATTCAACATCAAGATCAAAATAATCGAACCTGGCCCGATCAAAACTGATTTCTACGATCGCTCGCAAAGTATAACCAAAAAAGAAGGCCTGACCGCCTACGATAATTTTGTCGCGCGTGCTTTGCCGAGTCTTCAGAAAGCGGGCGAGACCGGACCCGACGGCTCCGTCGTAGCGCAAACAATCTACGATGCTGTTACCGATAATTCGTGGAAGATGCGATACCCGGTCAATTCGCGTGCGATCCTTACTGCACGTCGGCTGCTGCCGGACGGTATTTTTCTCCCGCTGGTTCGCCGTGCCGTCGTGAAGTAGAGGCAATGTTAAATCTCTGTTAACTTTTGGATCCCCGAAACGCGCCCGATTGTATTGGCTGGGGTTGCTGTGATAAATTCTTCGACAACTTAACACTTTTGTTACACCGGTTCGGACATGCGCGTTCGTTCCGACTTCTCCCAAGGAAGACCATCTATTCACCGACCGTGCCGGTGAAATTACCCAGACTCTAACAACGTAAAGGGAAAAAATATGCGAATAATCTTACATCTGGCCGTAAGCATTGTTTTCGGATGTGTTTTTTGTTTGGCTGTGTCAGCCCAGGACATCACTTCGGGAACTATCCAGGGAACCGTTTCTGACGAGCAGGGTGCGGCTGTTCCCGGAGCAACTGTCGAGGCAAGAAACGTTGGAACGAACTTTACCAAAACCTTCACGACCGATTCCGACGGACGCTTTACGCTGCTGTCGATCCCTCCGGGGAGTTATATAGTTTCTATCTCCAAGACCGGATTCGCGAAAACCAATCAGGAAAATGTTGAGCTGACGGTCGGCCGTTCGATCTCACTCAACATTACCCTGAAAGTATCGGGCGTAAGCGGCGAGGTGACGATTACCGCAACGCCGACGATCGACAGTGTTAAAACAGAGGCGAGTACCACTCTTAACGAAACCGCGATCGGCAACACTCCGATACTCGGAAGAAAATTTGAAGACCTCTTAACTCTGACGCCAGGCGTTAGCATAACGCAGGGCCCGGACGGCGACGAGATCAACTTCTCCGGTCAACGCGGTATTTTTAACAATGTAAGTCTAGACGGCGGTGACTACAACAACGGATTTTTCGGCGAGCAGGCCGGTGGACAAAGAGCCGCCGTCGATATATCGCTTGAAGCCGTCAAGGAATTTCAAGTCATCGCGACCGGTGCCAGCGCCGAATTCGGACGTACCGCCGGCGGCGTTATTAACGTCATTTCTAAATCGGGAACCAACGATCTACATGGGAGTCTTTTCTACTTTCAGCGGCACAAAGCCTTGACCTCGAACACGTCGGACGGCAAGCCGCTCCAGGGTTTTCATCGCGAACAGTTCGGTGGAACGGTTGGCGGGCCTATCAAGCGCGACAAGGTATTTTATTTTTTCGCCTTTGAACAGATCCTCGAGAATCTCAACCGCCCGAATCTCAGCGAGCCGATCGGAACACCGTGTCCTATAACAACCCCGACCGTTCAGGCAAATGAAGCATTGATCAACGGCAGCCCCGACTGTCAGCGGCGTGCTTTGCTCAGCTTTATACAGGCCTCGCGTAACCAGGATGAGGGCTTGCAGGTTGCACACAAGGTCAGAAACACTGCCCTTCTTGGAAAGATCGACTGGGAGCTGACGCAGACCAACAAGCTGGGCGTTTCGTATAATTTCGATTATTCAAAGAACTCGAATCAGACGTTTGATGTTCCGACGTATGGAACGTCTGCAAACGGCACGGAAGGCCCTTCGAAGATCAATGTTCTGAACGTCAATCTGTTCAGTACTATCTCGCCGACCATGGTCAACGAAGCACACTTTACTTATTCGCGTGAAGAACGGCCACGTGCCGCTACTCCTTCGAACATCCTTGCGGATACGGCAATGGGTTTTGGGCCGACATTCCGTTTTGGAAATCCATTTTTTCTCGAGCCGGGTGTCGACGAAACCTTTTGGCGAACACAGATCCGCGATAACTTCTCGATAGTAAAAGGCGGCCACACGATCAAATTTGGCGGTGAGTGGATCCATAGCCTTAACGATCAGGTCTTCCGCGGCTTTTTCACCGGCCGCTATCTATTTGATTCGACGACCGGCTTTCTACGATATGCCTCGACGGCTGCGGCTGGCGGTTTTGGGCCAAACGCATCCGAATGCTTCAGCACAGCCGGTGCGTTCACCGGCTGGATCACACAGGGCGCTCCGTTCAATCAAACCTGCCCGAACGCCACCGACACCGTGGGCGGCCCGCTACTTCTGTATTTACAGAACGGCATCCCGACCGGCATCTCTGGCGTTCCGGCTCCGGGTGCGTCGAATGCAAAAAACGAGGACTACGCACTTTTTGCCCAGGACAAATGGCAGATCAAGCCAAACTTTACTCTGAACTACGGCCTACGATGGGAAGCTCAGATATTTCCTAAACCAGTGATCCCGCCCTCGCAGACCGCTTATGCGTCGCTATTGAACGACCCGAGATTCCCGTCCGACGGCACGCTTCACAGTGCCAAGAAAGAGTTTCAACCGCGGGTGGGTTTTGCTTGGGATATTTCCAAGAAAGGAAAGTCGGTCCTACGGGCGAGCTATGGGATGTACTACGGCCGCCAGAATATGCTGTCGCAGGTCGGATCGATCACCGATAACGGAGCTCAGCAATTCGGAATCGCCTGCGCATCGAGTTTTGGCTGCTCCGTCGGCGGTCCGCTTCCGGTTTGGCCGAACATCAGGAACATCCCGCCGTCGGGCGGCATCCCGGCCGGTGCTAGCGTCCGAGTGTTTAGCAGAGACTACGAAAATCCGCGTATCGACACAGTTAATGCCCAGTTCGAACAGGAACTCATCAACAACCTGGCGCTCTACATTGACTACACGCATTCGAAGGGAATTCACCTGACGCGTTTCTTCAACTATGCGCGAACCGGGTTTTTCCCGACGCTGGGCGATGTTTTTGTAACCAGCTCGAACGGCAAATCGCTCTACGACGGCTTTACCGTCGGCATGCGAAAACGGCTCAGCAACCGCTATCAGTTCGAATGGAACTACGTTTTGTCGAAGGACAAGGATGACGATTCGAATGAGCGCGATCCGTTCACTGATCGTTCCTTTGACATCTTCGATCCCGGCCGCGATTACGGTTTGTCGGACCGCGACATTCGCCACAAGTTCAACTTCTTTGCTTATGCTCAGCTTCCGTGGAAACTCGAGCTGACGCCCCGCGTACAAGCCCGTTCTGCACAGCCTGCGACGCCCGCAACGCTTCTGGCAGTGGGATCTTTCACGAATCGCAACACACTGCGCAAGGACAACACGTTTGTGTCGTTCGACTGGCGGCTCGCTCGTGTTTTCAAGCTCAACGAGACGATGGAGCTGATCCCGACGATCGAGATGTTCAATACGTTCAATAGTAAGAATCTGATCAACTCGCTCTCGGGTGCCGGTAACCAGAACTCGCTAACCTCGCCGAGCC
>JBDTXM010000047.1:0-18163 GCA_040006215.1 Acidobacteriota bacterium | reverse complement strand
TCGGCGTTTATCTTTCGAAGGTAAAAGTATATGAAGACCGGCAGGAAGAGCTTGCGGTCAACAACAATGCTGTGTTTGCTTTTCTCGTAGATGTTTCGTACAAACGACGGATCTTCGAGGTATTTCTCGACGCGTTCTTGATAACTTTGGCCTATTACGCTTCATATGCGTTGATCTTTGGATCATTCGAGGGAACCGCGAACTGGACCCTTTTTGTCAGCACGCTTCCGGTCTTGATCGTATTGAAGCTGTCCTCGTTCCTCGTCGCGGGAGTCTACCGCGGTATCTGGCGTTATACCGGGATCGGCGATCTCGTGACTTTTGCCAAAGGCGTATTCCTCGGCTCCGGCCTTTCGGTCCTGGCGATCCTGCTGCTTTACAGATTTCAAAATTTTTCCCGCACGGTTTTTGTGGCCGACACGTTCATTCTCCTGATGCTGATCGTCGGCAGCCGATTGGCGTTCCGAGTATTCCGGCAGATCTTGCCCGCTGGTAACCCAGTGGATGGCAAGAAGGTCTTCATCTATGGCGCCGGCGACGGCGGAGAGATGCTTTACCGTGAGCTCCGAAACAATCCTGCATGGGAATACCAGGCCGTTGGGTTCATCGATGACGATCCGCTTAAACTAGACAAGGTCATCCACGGCCTTCGGGTGTTCGATGCGAATGGAACACTTCCCGAAATTCTGGGATCAAAGGACGTTCAGGAAATACTGATATCGTTCAAGGAAATAACGCCCGAAAACCTTGAACGGATGAAAGAGATTTGCCGAAACTCTCATATCTCGCTCCGCCAGGCCGAAATGCGGATCGAACCGATCGATCTCGATTAAACGAACACCAATCGTGCCTATTGTTTCACTCCCAATTCCAACGACCAATCGCCGTATAGGTTTGCTCTCTGTCCTCGTTCTAGTTGTTATTACTAATTTCTTTTTTGGACGATGGGCACTCGCTAATATGGCTGCGTCGCATACCGACATTCCCGAGGTTGCAGATCTTACAACCAGTCTGGGACCGAACGACCCGCAGACACATTTTGCCGCCGGCGTGCTTTATGAGAAAAGCTTTTTGCCGGACGATCTTGCCCGCTCACTTAACGAATATTCGATCGCCGCATCGCTCTCGCCGCACAACTTTCTATTTTGGCTTGACCTTGGCAATGCGCGTTCCCGCAGCGGCGACCTGAATGGAGCTGAAGGTACACTGCGGGTTGCGGCCGACCTCGCTCCGAATTATGGGTCCGTGAGATGGGCGCTCGGAAATGTGCTGCTTCGCCAAGGTCGCGCGGATGAAGCGTTTGCCGAGATCCGCAAGGCCGCTCAAACTAACCCTACATATGCGCTCGCGGCCGCGGATATTGCATTGCAATATTTCAACGGAAATATCAACGATGTCCGCGAAAGGATCGGCGACTCGCCCGAGATCATCGGAGCCCTTATCGAGCGGATGGCCGTACAGAAACGGCTTGACGATGCGATCCTGCTTTGGAACACGTTGTCCGCAGAACAGCGATCGGGACCTCTGCAATCGAATGGCAAAGCGTTATATACCCAGCTAGCGGCCGCTAAGCGGTTTCGCGATGCGGCCAGGATCGAGATCGATCTTACTCCGAGCATCGCTAGCGCGACGATATCCGTCATAGGCAACGGCGATTTCGAAAGCGAAATAAAATTGCATGACGCATCGATCTTTGAGTGGACGATCAGCGATGGAACGCAGCCGCCGATCGTTTTGACGGATGGGAAGAGGCGAAACGGCAGCCGAAGCCTACTTATCAGTTTCGGAGCGGGCGATGCTAATTTGTTTCGGTCCATTTCGCAGATCGTTCTTGTCGAACCTGGAAAGGCCTATTCGTTCCAGGCATTCTATCAGTCGGACATAAAGACTCGGACGAGTGTCGACTGGGAGATCGTCGACGCTTCGGACGGTAAAGTTTTGGCTACTACTCCGATGGTTTCGCCCGCTGCCGATTGGATGCCGCTGACGGTGACGTTCACCGTCCGTTCAACCACCGACGCCGTGGTCGTGCGCCTTGCGAAAGGCGCATGTAGTGGACAGGCCTGTGCGGTAGAGGGCAGGGTATGGTTTGATGACGTAAGTATTCGAGCTAAATAGATCGTTAACCAATTTATGCAGGAGTCGGGCAATTGACCCAACCAATAGACGGAACAACAAAACTCGGTACCGCTATAGTCGTTGTCCTGTGCGCAACTCTGGTCTTCACGACGCTTCTTTACGGAGGAGTCGATTCCGGGGTGATAGCTCTCATCGCCTTATCGACGACCGTCATTCTTTGCCTTTGGGCAGCGTCTGTATGGAAGTCCGGCGAATTTCGGTTGAACGTTACGTATTTGTACGCTCCGATCATAGGATGGCTCATTATCGGCCTGATCCAATTGCTGCCGACCGGCGATGTTGGCATGCTCACAGACATTCTCGGCACACCCGCCTCGGCATCGCTCTCATTCGATCAATACGCAACGCGCTTTTTCCTTATTCGTCTCGTTTTTTATTTTGTATTTTTGGCCGCCGCTCTAACCTTTTTTAACTCGGAGGGCACGGTTCGACGCGTGACGTGGTCGATAATAATTTTTGGTTCGTCGACCGCTTTTTTCGGGATACTTCAATGGCTCGCCAAGCCTGACGCGATCTATGGCTTGCGTGCGACGCCGCAGGCGATCCCATTCGGACCATTCGTTAACCAACACCATTTTGCGGCGTTGATGGAAATGATGTCCGGCCTGACGCTCGGCGTTCTGTTCGGCGGAGGAACAAAAAAAGACAAGCGTCCGCTGCTTCTCATCGCCGCCATCCTAATGGTGGTTGCGATCGTGCTGACCGGCTCGCGCGGCGGTGTTATCAGTTTTCTCGGCGTTGTGTTGTTCGCCGGTTTGGCAACATTCGGCCTTCAAAGGAATAAGGGCGCTTCGGGTGACGGCGGCAATAATCGCCCCTTGTCACGCCGGCTTTTGCCGGTCGCCATAGCCGCAGCCGCCGTAGTGATGCTGGTAAGTGTGGTCGTGTTTCTCGGCGGTGAACAATCGCTGCTCCGAGGTTCGGGTATCGTAAATCAGCAAACCGACCTTTCTAGCGGCCGAACGCAATTTTGGAGCGTTGGCCTGCACATATTTCTAAGTCATCCCTTAATAGGGACAGGCTTCGACACGTTCGGTGTTGCATATACGCGATTTGACCCGTCGAACGGCGTGTTTCGCGTTGAGCAGGCCCACAACGACTATTTGCAGACCCTCGCCGACGGCGGAATTCTCGCCTTTATTTGTCTGTTCGCGTTCGTCTATTTGTTGTTTAGAAATGGGATCGCCGCCATTGGAAAACGGCACGATCAGCAAATGCGGAGTATTTCGATCGGATGTCTAGCAGGATGTTTCGGAATATTGGTCCACAGCTTGTTCGACTTCCCGCTGCGAACACCTGCAAACGCTTTTTTCTTTTTGATGCTGATAGCTCTCGCTGTTGTTGAGGTCGGAGGATCAAAAAAGAAGTTGACGAAAAGCATTAGCGAACATTGACCGAGATCTCTTTGGAGCCGCAAGGCGCGACAAAGCGGACCTTGAAGTCGCCCGTCTTTGTGGTTGCCGACCGGATCACATAAAAAGCCTGCCCTTTCACGCCGGCGATCTCTGGTTCGAGCCGTATTTCGACATCCGCCGGGCTGTCAGACGAGGCGGTGAGCGCTTTAAGGCTGTCTTCGCCCTCCATTTGTACAAGGACGCCCAGGCTTCCGCCATTATTCAAGATAGACAGAGTTTCCTGACTGACCGAGATCGTACAAGTCGGCGTAACGACCGCACTAACCTCCTTTCCCGCTACAATTCTCGCCCTCTTCTCGCCGTCGGGTGAAGGATTGCCTTCATTCCTTGTTGCCTCATCGGTTAGTGGATTTTCTGATTTAACGACATTGTCGGCCGGGTCTTTTTTCACCTTTGGTCGCGGAACAGTAATTATTACCGGCTCGAATAAAGGCTTGGTTTTTGAATCGGAGGCCGCGACAACGGAATCGTCGGGTTTGTTAACTTGTTGGCCTTTAGGAGAACTCGCTTCCGCAGAAGTAGGACTCGGAGTTGGCGTCGTCGAAACATCGGCGGCGGTCTCAGGTGTCCGCGAGGAACTAGCCTCGGGCGAAGGCGTCGGGTTCACTACTGCGGTCGGCGTCGCGGTGGGTTGAATAAGCGGCGACGGTGAGGTTTCGGGAGTAGGCGTCGGCGGTGTTTCGACGATCGGCGTCGGAGCCGCGTTTATCGGCGGGGTAGGCGTTGCGACTATTTCCGCGACCGGTGTCGGCGTCGGTTGCGCGGCGGGAGTCGCTTTAGCTTCCGCAATCGCTTTTGGCGTTATTTCAGGTGATCGAGTTGGCGTAACTTCGACTATCACCGCAGGTGTCGGCGTTGGTTCGATGACCTGTGAAGGCGAAGGTTCAGGGGTCGGATCGGTCTTTGTCGCGATCGAGTCGTCCGGTTTTATCGCCGTATCCGGCGTCGGTGATGAGGCAGGACTTGGATCCGGATCTTTCTGTGCGGTTTCTGTCGGTGGAGGAGCAACTGGCTGCGGGTTCGGACCGATCTTTGCTTCGAGGCCTTCCGTGTTTCCATGTACCTTCCGATAGAGTACTTCAACCGTGACGTATCTCGCCAGGTCGGGCTTGTCTATCGAATAGCTTTTGATGTAAGAGTCCAGCGCTTCCGAATCCTTTCCGTCTGCCTGCAGCGCCGCCCCTAGTTTCCACATGCTCGACCGCCACCACGCGCTTTTTGGCGGCATCACGCTTACGGCACGCCGCAGGCGTACAGTCGCTTCAGCAGGGGAGTTTTGATAATACAGGGCCCAACCCGCGATCTCCTCGATCCGGCCACGAAGGATAGCCGACAGAGCCGATCTCGGAACATCCGGAACCTTTATAAGCTGCTGCCGGGCAAAGGCGATAGCCCGGCTGTCGTAAAGTTCGCTCGCCATTACGGCCGCTCCCGGATCGGCGACGTCGAGTGCATTGTCGGCTCCGTCGATCGCAGAGTTGGTATATTCCAGAACCTTAGGGAGGGCAATGCGTTTGCCTAGAAGGCTCGATGCCGCGAAAAGTGCTCGATGCACCCTCATATTGTCACTGCCGGACACAAAATCATCCGCGGCTTTTACAACGATTTCCTCTCTGGGTTCCGGGGCATTGACGGCGCTATCGAGTTCGAGAAGTGACTTTAGGCGAGCAGCCGTTTCGGGATCGTCCGCCGCTTCCGGTTCGAAGATGCTTGCCCGCCGTTCCTCAGCCAGAAGCTCAACGAAATCAGGTCCTTCCCGTTCGACTCGGCCGCCGAGTTTTACACGGATCGTCCCGTTCTTTATTTCAAAACTCTTTTTCAGCTCATCAGCCGCATCCCGAAAAAACCCGGATCTCAGACGTACTGCCGCCAGCTCGTATTCGAGGGTTGGAAAATTCCCGAATTGCCTTGCTTTAAGCAATACCTCTTCGGCAGCCGCCGGTTGTTTTTTTGCCGACAGGCCGGCAGCCAGGGCGAGGTGCGACCAAATGTATCGGGGGTCTTTCTCGATCGCTGAATTTGCGTATTCGATCGCCTTGTCGGGCTCGCCATGTCCGGCGTACCAGTAGGCAGTTCCCGCCAGCAGGATCACGTTGTTCCGATTTTGATCGGCAGACTTGGAGAGCTCGACCTCGGCGTCGGCTCGCTTGCCAGCGTCAAAAAGTGAAAGTATCAGCCCTGTTTCAGCGGGTAGATTGCCTGCGTCCTTTTCAAGAATTCGCCGATAAAGCCCAACCGCCTCGTCTGGTTTTCCCTGAGCGCGTTTTAGCTCTGCCAGACTTCGCAGTGACTGGAGCGAATCGGGTTCGAGTTCGAGAGCTTTTGAATAGGCTTTTTCGGCATCATCGAGATCGAAGTTTAGCCTCGCCGCGAGTCCAAGCGTTTGATATCCGGCCGGAAGCGTGGGATCAAGAGCGACCGCCTTTTCGGCGAGGCGTTTTGCATCGGAACCGCCTTCGATCGACAAATAGAATGCGGCAAGTGCGAGCAGTTGTTTGGGGCTACCGCCGATCTTGTCTTCCAGCGATCCGGCAATCTCAATTGCCTCCGAACGCTGGCCATTGAAGTAAAGCTCACTCGGGATCTTAACGAGCGTGCTGTTGAACAATTCGTCTGCTACAGGGACTGGTATCTCGGCGACGGCCGCTTTGAGAAGAGCGACGCCGTCAGCGGTTTCCGCGGTCTTTAGCCTTTCCCGGCCAAGCTGTATCCGCGTCACCGCGATCAATTCGAGAACCGCATTCTTTCTGGACGAAGTGGGATACTTTTCAAGAAATTTCTTAAGCGCCACGATCTTTTCGACTGGGGTTTCGATCGCCCACGCCTTGTCAAACTCTTCCTTTTCGTTCGATGTCTTTGGCGGGGTGGTTTTTGTCTTGGTTTTTGCGGTCGTTTGGATCTGTGTCTGAGCAGTCGGGACTTTTTTAGCTGCTGGCTTTTTCACCGAATTTGCGGATGTCGTCGACTTCTTTCTTACCGGAGTAGGTGTTAATTTCGCCGTTAATTCGTCCGTTATCGATCGCGTCGGCTGGGCGAAAATTCCCGCAAAAACAAATACAAACAGGGCCAGCCCTAAAAAATATCTCATAATTAAAAGTCGGCGACGGCCTATGTCCGATCCAAGGGCCGCAAGGGTCGATTATCTTCAAATTCTAGCATGAAATTGCATTTGGGCCCGTCCGGTTCTATTCTCGACATATGACCGAACTCGACGAGGTTTGGCGGCAAATGTTGGCGAATGCGATAATCGGTGCACGGGCCGACGGACGCCATGATGTAGCCGACTATCTCTCGCTCAAGGCGGCCAACGACGCTATCAGGACGGCCGGCGTCAAGTGGCTTTTCGACTCCATTTTTGAGATCGCTGGTTCGTCAAACCGAAAAGGCAGAAGCGTAACGATCGAGCGCACCGAGCCTTACAATTTCGCGTATCGCGGGGCAAACCTCGTGGGATCCCAGATCCGACTTGTTCACGGCGTGAGATGCCTTACGATCGACGCAGGTTGGACGCGAACGCCAGCCGACGGCTTCATGCGGGGTGGTGCTCTCGCGGTCGCGAGGTTGAGGCATTTCGGAATTGCGAAGGCAAACGTAGAATTGGCCCTTTTGCGAGGAAAGGACGCTCCCGTATGGTCCGATCCGTCGGTCGACGAGACGACCGCGATTTCGACTGATCATCTAAAAAGACATTTTCTGATGTTTCTTGGTGAATGAACTCCCCGCAGTGTTCCTTTCTATTTTCGCCAAGTGTGCGATAGAATATAAGGTGTCACCCCGGGGTTTTACCCAAAAGGAGCTATTTTACAGAAGTGAGATCAGAACTTGAGAAGTTGATAGAGCTGCAAAAGACAGACACAAACATTCGCCGATTAAAAAAATCAATCGACACATCGGATGCCAGGCGTGCGGAAATCGAACATGAGTTTGAGCAGCACGCCTTTTCTATACGCGAAATTCAGAGCAGACGTGACGTTCTGCAGGCGGCGCGAGCAGACCTCGACCGTCAAATAGACGAGAACAAGACCTATCTCGAACGCGCCGACCGGAATCTAAAACACGCCCAAAATCAGAAGGAATACGAGACCGCGATGCGCGAAACTGACGCTATCCAGAAGCAGATCAGTGCCTTCGAAACTCAAAGCCTCGAGAAACTTGGAGAATTGGAAGGCGTCGAAAAGGAGCTTGAGGAACGTGCCGAGGAGATCAATACTCTCGAATCAAAGCGAACCGCCGCGATGGCTGAATTCGACGTTGAGATCAAAAAGCACACCAAGGAGCTGAAAAGCGAGGAGACACGGCGAGAGGGGGCCTTTAAGACCCTTCCCGATGACCTAGCCTCGGTTTACGACCGTCTCGCGGTACGCAGTCGCGATGGTATCGCCGTTGCGGAGGTTGTAAATGGAGCTTGCAGTGTTTGCTGCATGGCCCTTAGACCGCAACGACAGATGGAAGTTAAAAAAGGCACTGAGATCATCACGTGCGAGAGTTGCTCCCGAATTTTATTCGTTGCGCCAAAACCCATGACCGCGAGCCAGGACGGCTAACCGTCCTATACAAAAAACCTGCGCCGTAACAATTTTCTTGTATAAGATCCGCATTTTAGATAAAATTTGATCGTTGCCCCTTCATCGGCAGCGATCATTTTTGTCCGCTCCCGCTCCTTGTTTTATCGAAAAATAAACACCCATTCGATAGCCTCGTCGTTTCAGGTCCGGTATCGATGGCAGTCACAGGCGACCACCGTTAAATCCGGAATTAACTTCCGCCTCTAATTAGGTCGGTTGACGATCCGGGCTCTTCGGATCGTCAACCCGATGGCTAAATCATCTCGACGGCTCGTCGATCACCAAACCTCAGATACAAAAGTCTCTTCTCGCCCATCCCTTTTCATCCGCTAAAAAGAATTATGCAAAGATATCTACCCACCGCATTAATTATTCTGCTATTCTCCTTTTCCGCATTCGCTCAGCTCAAGAGCAACGATCAGATCGAAAAACAGATCAAAAGGCTAAACACGGGGAAGAACATCAGCGTCAGCTACGACGGTAACACGTCGAAAGTAATGGCTGTCGCTGAGAATTTCGGCAACCGCGATGTTTCGCGGGTGGGGGCACAGGCGATGAACTTCGCGATGGGATTCTTTTACGCCGGCGACACACTAAAGGAATCGCCAGATCCCATTCTGCTATCTTTTTGGGTACTGACGAAGAAGCCGCATTTTGCGGATATCCATAGCGTCACATTCTTTGTGGGCAGCGAAACTCTGGTCTACGACAATATCCGATATGCCGCCAAGGCACGCGAGGACATGGAATATATCAATTGCAAGATAAACCGTGCTGACCTTTCAAAAATGAGCAGCGGGCAGGATGTGCGCGTAAGGCTGGGTGACGCCGAGTTCAAGCTTTCGGTCGAGCAGATCCACCTGATGTCCGACGTTCTGAACATCTCGGACGCCGGTTCTGGTTTTTAGGTCACTTGGTCCAGGCCTGAGCAATATTTACATCGACCTTTATCGGAACATTCGAAACAAATTCAGAACCCGCGGCGCTCATCGACCGTTCTAATATTTCCGCAATTGCCCGTGAATCCCCCGAATCGCATTCGACAATGATCTCGTCATGCACGATGTTGACGAGCTTCGCCGAAGTTTCCCGCAATCCGTCGTGAAGCAGCCTCAACGCCCGTTTGAGAATATCGGCGGAGGTACCTTGGATCGGCATGTTTACGCCGTTGCGCCTGGCTGCGGAAATTTGCTGACGGTCGCTTGAATCGAATCTCAGCCTCATCATCCTGCCCGAAGCCGTCCGTGCCGTTCTGTCGGCGATCACCCTATTCCCCGCTTCTCTCAAATACGAATCAAGTCCGCGATACGTCGCAAAGTAGCGACGGAGGGTATTTTCGGCGTCGTTCTGAGACAATCCGGTCATCATTCCAAATCGCGACGCGCCGATGCCATAGACGACGCCGAAATTGAGACGCTTGGCGAATGAACGCTGCTCAGTTGAGACATCGTCCGGCTTTACATTGAAAACCTGCGATGCCGTCATTGTGTGAAAGTCCGCGCCGGAGACAAAAGCATCAATAAATTGCTGGTCGTTCGAAAAAGCCGCGAGGATTCTCAGCTCGATCTGGGAGTAGTCGGCGATCACCAGCGCGCGGCCTTCCCCGGCTCGAAAGCATTCGCGATATTCCTTCTCATGCGGGATCTGCTGGAGATTCGGGTTGGAGCAGGAAAAACGTCCGCTGGGCGCTCCGATCTGCCTGAAATCCGCATGTATCCTCTTGGTTGACGGTTCGATAAAATCAAGAAAATTCTCTCCAAAACTGGAGATGCTCTTCGCCACGCCGCGATATTCGAGCAGTTTACCCACGACGGGATATTTTTCGGCCAACGGCTGCAGCTGCCATGCTCGCGTCGTATCGGGAACCGGAACGCCAAGGTTAAGCAGAGCGTCGGTTACCTGCTGCTGCGAATCGAGATTTATCTCGGCGCGACCAAAGAGAGACGCCTGTGCAACTCCGGCGGATAGCATACCCTGGAGTTCGTCTGCGGCGATCATCTGTCGCGCCTTGACCTTTTCCAACTGGCCGCGCCAGAGCGTGTCGTCGAGGTAGAAACCATTTAGCTCCATCTCGGCGATCGGCATAACGCATTCGAATTCGAGTTTTGCCACCCGATCCAACTGGTCATTTACCAGGCGTTCGTTGATCTTTTCGCGCAGCGGTACCATTATTGCCGCGTCCCGGGCAGCATATTCGATCTGGGACGGCGATAGTTCATCAGCGCTCCAATCGCTGATCTGTTCGGTTTTGTCCAATTCTGTGCCGAGAAAAAATTGAGACACATCGGCGAGGCTATGACGCCGGTCCGAATCACCCGCCGAAATAAGTTGACTCGCCAGATACGTGTCGTAGACGTTGCCTACCTCGACTCCGAGGTGATGGCGTACCCACTTGGAGTCGAATTTTGCGTTGTGTGCGATCTTGGTCTGCACCTGGGACGCGAGGATGTCGCGCAGCGGCAGCAGGTCGGGATTCGTGCGAAGATCGCCTTTTTCACGAAAGGGTTTGAGATCCACGACCACGGTGGTTTTGCCGTTGCTCAATTGAACCAGGCGAATGTCGCCCCGGTGTGGGTCGAGTTCGGTCGTCTCGGTGTCGAAGCCAAGGTTTTCCGATGCTTTGAGCTCTTCACAAGCCTTTCGCAGTCCTTCGGCGTCGCCAATATACTGAAAATAAACTTCCATTGCAGATCGATATTTCTCTTATTTCTAATTGTAACGCTCGCCAAACGTAAACCGAAATGAGCGATAAAACGCACCGCATCTGTTTACGGATCAAGCCATTTCGTCTATAATTGCCAAAGTTTGCCTGAAGGATGTGTTTGAAACGTCAAGTTCGGCGCGAGCTTTCGCAGGATTTTTGGACAAGTTCAGTTACAGTCGTAAGACGAGATTTTTGCAAGGTTGAGCACGATCCCTGAAAAAGGAATGTGTGCTCCCTGGGTAATCATATAAGACCCGAAAGGGCCTATTTGAATTAACGAGATTCTTTCGTGAAAAAACTTCAAACCCTTTGTTTTGGGTTTCCCACTCAAAGCAGAAAATTTAAAGTAGATCGAAACGCAAAATCCGCTTTTCCGGCCGGGCTCGAATGCTAGCCTGTATTTTATTCCTGCATCCGCTTGCCGATCGTCACAACAAGTCTAACGGGCTGCTTATCTTAGCAGTTAGTACAAATCTACGTATGTCAAAAGAAATGATAGTAAGCGTCAATGGACGCGAAAAGAAAATAGCCATTTTGGATAATGGCAAAGTAACCGAGTTTTACATTGAACGCGGGGAAGAGGGCTCCGGTGTCGTCGGCAATATTTACAAGGGCAAAGTGATGCGCGTGCTGCCTGGAATGCAATCGGCGTTTGTCGAGATCGGCCTTGAACGTGATGCATTCCTTTACGTTTCCGATTTCTTCGATGAAGAAGAAGAGATCGAGCGGATCGTAATGGAGAAATCCAAAAAATCGACGCCCGAAGAGGCAAAACGCGAAGCCAATGAGCGGATCGACCAAGCCCGTATCGAGCGTGAGAAACAGATGGAAGCCGTACAAGAGATCGCCGAGCCATTGGTGGAGGGGGCGGAACCTGTGGCGGAACTTGTGAGTGAAGCCGGGTCGGTTGAGGAGTCTGCCGAAACGACGGAACCCGAACGAAAGAGCCGACGTCGCGGAAGAAAGGGCCGAACTGACGGAAACGTGGTCGAGGCTCCGTCAGTGATCGAATACGACTCGGCCGGTTTCGAGCGGATCGTGGACGACGAAGACACGGGCGAAATGTTCAAAGACGCTTATCGGCAGGAAGCTATCGTAGACAAGGTCCGTGCCGTCGAATTCGACATGGAAAGCACGGCAGTAGCCGAGGTCGGTTCACTGATGGCGACCGTCGGCAACGACGCTGGCGGTTTTGAAAGGATCGCCGATGAGGACGAATCCGAAGACACAACGGCGAAAGGAAAGCCTAAGGCAGCCGGAAGAGCCTCCAGGGCAAAGACCTCGCGCAAAGCCACGGCAGACGGTGACGCCGAAGAGACTTCGAAGAAGAAAGCTCGCGGCGGAAAGCCCCCTTTGAAAGGCAGAACTAAGAAATCGAAATCGGCCGACGACGAGTCAGGATCCGAAACATCGGTTACTAGCGACGTCTTGGAGAACGCTGAAGCCAGCGTTCGCGATTCGGACGAGACCGCTGCGATGAGCGTACGTCGGGGCGGTAGGGGCCGAAGACGCGGCGGACGAGGCCGAAGACCGGAAAAGAACGAAAGTGAAACAGGCGAACCGACTGAAGGCGGCGAAGAAGTAGTTGAAGCGGTCGAGGTAGCTTCCGAGCCGATCCAGGAACCTGAGGCTGAAGATGTGGCGCCTGCGGCGGTCAGCGGACCTCGCGATGATAGTCGCGGACGCGGCCGAGGAGGCAAAGGGTTTCCGAATGGCAAACGCAATGATCGGAACGATCGTAGGGACCGTCCTCCCCAACCGGGCATAAGCGACCTGCTTCGTGAGGGTCAGGAGATCATAGTTCAGATCGCGAAGGAGCCTATCGCACGCAAAGGCGCCCGAATAACTTCGCATATTGCATTGCCCGGACGCTTTCTGGTCTATATGCCGACGATCGAGCATCTCGGTGTTTCGCGAAAGATCGAATCCGCAAACGAACGCGGACGCCTGCGGACTTTGATCCAGCGCATTCGTCAGGACGCAACCATTCCATCCGGCGGTTTCATCGTCAGAACGGCGGGTGTCGGAATTTCCGAAGAGGACCTGAGAAATGACGCAAAATATTTGGTCCGTACCTGGCAGGATATCCGGAAATCATCGGAGAAGGCTAAGTCGCCTGCATTGGTCCATCAGGACCTTGACCTCGTACAGCGCATCTTGCGCGATCAGCTGTCGGATGAGTTTACGGCGATCCGTGTGGATAGTGAGGATGAATACCTACGCACCGTCGAGTTTGTAAATAGAATGGCACCGCGGATGGTAAATCGCGTGAAGCTTTATACACGCGACGAGCCTATCCTCGAGGCATACAACGTTCAGGAAGAGATAGATAAAGCTCTAAAGCCCCGGGTATGGCTGCGGTCGGGGGGATATCTCGTGCTCAACCAGACCGAGGCCCTCGTAGCGATCGACGTCAATACCGGCAAATTTGTTGGTAAAGGAAATGCGCGTCTCGAGGACACGATCACCAAGACAAATCTCGAAGCTGTCGACGAGATCGCGCGTCAGATCCGGCTGCGCGATCTTGGCGGCATTATCGTCCTCGACCTGATCGATATGGAAGACCGGCGAAATCGAATGAAGGTTTCGCAGGCTTTGCAGGAAGCTCTCTCGAGCGACAAGTCGCCGACAAAGGTGCTCTCGTTCAATGATTTCGGGTTGATCATCATGACACGCAAACGCGTCAAGCAGTCGCTGGAACGGACCATGTGTGCTCCCTGCGACTACTGCGAGGGAGCCGGTTGGGTTAAATCGGCTTCAACCGTCTGTTACGAGATCCTTTCCGAAGCTCGCCGGCTCTCGAAAAGCGTAGACGATGTTCGTCAAACCACTCTGAGGGTTCATCCGGATGTAGCTAAAGCATTGCGTAACAACGAGCGAGAGGTCATGGAAGAGATCGAGGCGTATTTAGGCAACGTCGATCTCTCGTCTGATGTAGCGATACATCAGGCCCAGTTCGATTTTGCGTTTGTTTAAATAGACTTTGAGGTTAACGAGAAGGATAAGCGATAGCGCTGTCCTTTTCTTTACGACCCGGAAAGATGAACACCGTCCAATATGTCCTTGAACCTCTCATCGCCTCTCAGTAAGTCAAACTCCGGAGCTGCTCCGACCCAGGTCGTCCAGGGATGATGCTCCTTCAGCGATCTCTGCAGCCAGTAGATGGCCTTTTCTTTGTCTCCAACATAAATAGAAAGATACGCCATATTGTGAGGGTTGGTCCGTTCGGGATCGTTCCTCCATTCGAATAGAAGAACGCTTATTACGTCTTCGGGAGTGCCGATGGCGTTTTTTTCGGCAGCTTTTTGTGCCAAATTCGAACTTCCATCGGCGCCAAGGCCTTGCAAGATCTCGGCGACCGCTTCATTCTTTCTGCCTTGTTGCCACAATGAACGAGAGAGCAGCCAATGAGCCGTTCCGAAACGCGGATCAATTTCGATCGTTTTTCTGAATTGAGCATCGGCTGCAGGAAAATCCTTTCGACAAAAATCGACCATTCCAAGATTGGTGTTCGCGATCAGCGAAAGCGGATCGAGGGCCAGACCCTTTTCGAAAGCCGTGCGCGCTTCATCAAAGCGCCGCACCCTCAGCAGGACCGCACCGTATCGAAGCCAGGCGTTCGGTGAGTTCGGGGCAGCTTCCGTCGCCTGCCTAAGAGACGATTCAGCTCCGTTCCAATCCCAGTCATAGCTCATCTGAACGCTGCCCAGGGTTGCTAAGGCGTCCGACGAGTCCGGCTTCAGCAAGAGAGCGTGATGAAGGGTTTCCTTGGCCTCCGACATTACGTTCGGCGTAACTTCGATGTTGTTGTCGTACAGCAGAAGCTCGGCGTCTGCAATGCCGCTGTAAGCCTCGGAAAACTGTGGATCGAGCGCCGCTGCCTGCTGGAAAAAACCGATCGCCGCGCGCAGAGAATGTTCGTCGCGTTTTCGCCAAAAATAGCGGCCTTTGAGATATGCCTCATAGGCATCCGAGTTTGCTGTAATCGGTTTGCTTAAGGCTGGCTGAACCTTTCGCGCGTCCAGGGAGGCCATTATTTTGGTTGAAATGGCATCCTGCAAATTAAGTATCTGATCGTCCTTTCCATCAAATTGTTCAGACCAAAGCTGTTTGCCGTCGCTGACCGAAAGCAATTGTAGTGTCACCCGGACTCGGTCACCTTCGTGCTGGATCCTGCCGTCTAAAATGGCATCAACCAGCAATTTTTCGCCGAGCTCCCTTGGATCACGGTCATTGTCGACGAATTGAAGTATTGCACTTGTAGGTCGGACGGCAAGTTCAGTGTTACTGCCGAGACGCGTGATAAGTGCGTCAGTGATCCGCAGCCGTAGGTCGTCGTTATCAGCGGCAGAAGCAAATGAACGCAGCGGTAGGACGGCGATGGATGCGATCTTTGGGGCTGCCGCATGGGCCGAGCCTCGTCCGAATTTCCAAAAAGCTCCTCCGGCGAAAAGGAAGACGACGACAGTAACGACGATGGTGCTGATAGCCTTTGTCGATAGACGTCGTCTTTGTGCTCCAAGTTGATGCTCACCGTTCGAGGTGGTTTCCTCTTGTATTTCGATGGTGGTACGGGTCAAAGCATGGCGCTCGAGGACGATCTCTCCGTCCGGAATTTCATGAATGACCCCCGAAAACCGGTAACCGCGTCTAGGAACCGTCTTGATCAGATCTGTTTCGCCTAGGTCCTTCAGGGCCTTTCGTAGAACGTAGATATTGTGGGTAAGATTGGTCTCTTCGACAAAGGCGTCATCCCAAACCTCATGCCAGATCTCTTCTTTTGAAACCAGTTCGCCGCGGCGTTCAACAAGAACGCAAAGGAGATCGACGGCTTTTGGAGGAAGGGAAACCGGCTCGTTTCCGAGCCAAAGAAGCTTTCGGCCGAGGTCGAGGCGAAATTTGCCAAAGCTGCGTAAACTACTGTGTTCACTGAACATATCCGGACCTTCAGATAAAACTCACAAAAAACTGAGAAAGAAGTCAAGAATCCTTCTTCGGTCTCGGAGTTAAATGGACATCGCTCAACCATTAGCTCGTTGAGACTGGCCTTGACTAAAGCATCGGTTGGCAAACTGGGCGTTTTGGTCAAGGCCGATTGTAGATCAAAATATGACAAACGCCAAGAAAATTTTGATAACCCGGGAAAGCCACGAAACTTTTATCCTACGAATAAATAACAAGAATCGGGCGTTTGGATTTTGTCACGAATGCGAATCAGAGGCGGAAATTGTCTCGCTGGATGAAGCAGTGTCGATCTGCGGATTAAGGACAAGCGATCTCGTCAAACGGGTCGAAGATCTAACACTACATGCGATCGAGACCGAGGGCGGGCATCTTCTTTTTTGCAGAGCATCCCTGGAGAAATACGCGAGCAACGGAAAATGAACAACAGACCCTCAACCAGACCACAAGGATCGGGCGAATATTTCTGAGCGTCGGCGATGACCCGATCGTTAGAACTTGAGATCCTTTTTTAGGTCCTTTATGTTCGAGGGCTTGGCGAAAACGGAATCGGGAATGGTTTTATTGAACTCAATCGCTTCGTAATTAATGCGCGACGATTGGGCTCCCTTGGCAAAGTGGTCGATGATGAACGGGGCTCTGACGCCGTCTACGTCAATGAATTGGGCGTAGCGGTCCTCTTCCGTCACTTCTTCGTTATCGGCGCTCATACGTTTGTACACGGCTTTGGCAGGCAACCCGTCATCGCTGAACTCAAATTCAACTGACGATCCGTCGTCCGTGTAGCTGAGCCGAACAACCTCATTGCGTTTGCCTAAACTTGCCGGTCTTTTCCCGACGTAAACGAGCTTGGCGTCCTTTCGCCATTGACCGCGAAGAAGAAAATCCAGGCTCGTTCGAATGCCCCGTTTGAAATTATTTATCTGAGCCTCGTCCTGAACTTTAATTAACTCCTTATCACCGTCAAACACCCAGCCGGTATTTCCGACGTTGGTCTGTACCGTCTTTACGCCAGAGCTTTTGAATTCGGTCCTCTCCTTGTCGGGGAAAACGATCACGTCGGAAAAGGTTTGAAATGAGATAACAGCGTTGTCGCGGATAACACTGTATTTGCCGCGGCCGTATTGCGAAGAAGCCTTGAGATACCGGTCGCCGCCTAGAGACTGAACGGCCCTGGCAACGATAGCCTCGGCTTTCTCATCCGCTTTTGTGGTGCCTTGGGCAAGAATGGTAGACGCCAGCAGGAAAAGGAACACGAATATACCGATGGGCGAAAATCTATTTTTTTTCATGGTTCACGAAGGCGCAGGGCCGGTCACGCCCGCTCCGCAACAATATCAAAAGAAAATATTAGGACGTGTTTCACTTTTACAAACCCATGAAACGCTTCAGTTGCGTTCACCTTGAAATTCTTACGGTTTAGCTTGAACTCACCTTTTGCGTGCATAGTGTCGCCTTCAATTGTGACCGTTGTTGGTATCACGATGTGTTTCGTAACGCCGTGAAGTGTAATATCACCGCCGATCCTCAGTTCAAAAGCGCCGTTTTTAAGATGGCCTTTTACATCCGTACTTTTGAACGTTATCTCGGGATACTTCGCAGTTTCAAGGACTATCTCATTCAGCTCTTTGTTGATAATGCCTTTTTGCTCAGGGGTGTAGACATCCCTCGTCTCCTCAAGCGAGGCCGATTTGATAGTCATCTCAAGCGATGCCGGGTTTAGGGCCGACGGATCCATTGATGCCTCGCCCTCAAAATCGCGAACGGCAATTTCATGGCTTTTCCCCTTAAAATAGGCGAGGCCCGTGCGGTTGGCAAAAACCATGAATTTGCTCTTTGATGCGTCAAGCCGGTAGTGAACGGCGGCAGGCCCAGAATGGGCGGCAACGGATGGCTCCGACGGAGCCGCCGTAAATGCACGACTTATCCCAAACCCCAGTGAAACTACGCCAAGACTCAAAAAAAGAAGAACCCTCATTATATCCCCCAGTCGTTTAGATAGACATCTAGTCTTATCTAATCTCTGATGCAGGGCAACGTCGAGGCGGTTGTTTTGCCACGGATCAAATTCGTATATCGCTCCGACTTCTCTTATTTGTGTAAAGAAAAAGGCTTCGCGAATCTTACTTCGGCGAAGCCCAAATTTCAAGGATATGTTTTTGTTCAGTTAAGGCTGAAAACCTCGGCCGGTTTTACGACGATCTCGCCTTTTTCAGCGTCCACGACAAATCGCATCGCCGTTTTCCAATCGTTCGTCAGCGGAAGTTTCACTTTTTGGTCGATGTGCCGCTTTAGGAAGCGGGCTCCGTATGCTGGACTAAAGCCTTTTTCGGTGAGCTGATCGATCGCGGCGTCAGTGACCTCGACAAACTTGCCCT
>JBDTXM010000046.1:0-18697 GCA_040006215.1 Acidobacteriota bacterium | reverse complement strand
CTGTAAAAGGTCTGCATGTGTACGGAGCAAAGGTCGTCCGTGCGGATAATTTGGCTTGTTTGATCGCGAGCAAGAGCTAGGGAGTTAATTGACGCGGATCGAAAAGAGATTGAACGCGGATGAGTACACCGGGATCCGTGCGATCCGCGTTCAACTCTATTTCAAAAAATTATGCCGGAAACAACAAAAGACAAATTAAAGAAAATGATCGCGTGGGACGTCGAGCCTACGCTCGACGATGGAGAGATCGATGACCTGCTGGCAAGTGCGAGCGTGATGGACAAGAACGGCGTCGCCCCGTCATCGGTCGATTGGGACGCAACCTACAACCTCAACGCCGCGGCCGCCAACGGCTGGCTTGTAAAAGCCGCGAGGGCCGCTTCGCTAACCGAGGTCGATCCGCCGGGATCGGGGATCGTCACCTCAAAGGTTTTCGACAACTGCAGAGCAATGGCTAGGGTTTATTCGAGGAAGGGAAGCGGGACGATCCTTACTTAGTTAGAGGCGTTTTCGCTTTGCGATCTTGGCGAGCTTTGCGTGAGACAGGTCCTTTCACGCAAAGACCGCTAAGTTCGCAAAGAAAATCGGAGTGCTTTGGCTGATAAAGGGAGTGCTTTGGCTGATAAAGAATGACAAAAGTTTACATCTCTTTACTCGGACGTTGTGTATAATTCCCCAAAATCTCAAGGAGGAAACACGAATGTTTAGATTAATTACGCTCACAGTTTTCATCATTCTCTCCGCTCTTCCGGTTTTTGCACAGGCGACCGAACCGTGCAATTTGAAATTGCCGCAGGCCCCAGCTCTTCAGAGATTGAAATTGGGGATCTCCTTTTCTAAGGCGGGCGAAATACTTGGTGGCCCACTCATTACCTCTCCTGTAACGACGCAGGCGGTTTTTTTTAAGTCAGGAAACGATTACGTCGAGCCGGATGGATCGCCGGTTACGGACGAACAGCGGTCTGAAATTTCGACAAATCAACGGAGACTGCTTCTTGGCAACGTTATCTCCGCCGGCCCCAATCCGCGGCCAGCGTGGATGCGCAAAAATCTTGATTATATGAGCTTCGAATTTTTCCAGGACTCGCTGGAATCAATGACGGTCAGGTATAGGTTCGAGACGCCTATATGGAACGGATTGCCGGAGTTTATTAAGAATATCTCTGAAAAGGATAATCTGCCGCTGACCGCCTGGCAGTATGCGCCGACTCGCCCCAACGCTTGGCCTCAGGCATCGCTCAATTGCAGCGGTTTCCAAATGGTCGTGACCGGTTCGCCTGACACGGCGTACTACCAGGTTGATCTGAAAGACACGAAAGCTCGGGACGAGCTCACCAAAGTCACCAAACAAAAATGGCTCGAGCAAAAGGCGACTGAAGCAAAACTGAAGAAAGATTTTGCTTTGTAAACGAAATGTTCGTTGCTCCCCTTCAGGGAGCGGATCATCGTTTGCGACGAAACCCAGGGTTGCGGCCGAAGCTGCCTTACCCTGGGCTATTATCTTGCGTCCCTTTCAGAGACGCAATTTCGGGCGACTGTTATACTCGATCGAGAATCTAAATTTATTCCAACGGGAGACAAGTTACATGGTGACATTAGCGGATGCGCGGCGGGTTATTGCGGCTGCGGAGAAGAAGGCGGGGGAGATCGGGCAGCCGATGAATATTGCGGTGGCGGACGAGGGCGGCAATCTGGTCGCACACGTCAGGATGGATGGGGCCTGGATGGGCAGCATCGATATTTCTATCAAGAAGGCGTTTACTTCGCGGGCGTTCGATATCTCGACCAAGGACCTGGCAGACCACAGCCAGTCGGGCGGGCAGTTTTTCGGGATACATGCCTCGAACAACGGCAAGATAATGATCTTTGCAGGCGGCATACCTTTAAAGAAGCGGGGCAAGGTCGTCGGGGCGATCGGCGTAAGCGGCGGCTCGGGCGAGCAGGATCACGCTGTCGCCGAGGCGGGCGCGAAGGCTTTTTAAGAGAAACGCGGGATTTTGTTGATTTCTGTCTAAAACGGGATTATATTTTGATTGGTACAGATATATGCGACGACAACTCCTATCAATTCCCGTCATTATTATCACTCTTGTTATCGGTATTTATATCGCGCCGTTCGATGCGACCCGCGGTATTCGCGGCTTGGGTTACATGTTTATCGATGCGGTGCGGCACGACATGGCGTCCCGCACGCCAGCGCTGGAGCCCCATTATGGACGGTACGGCAACCCGGGAAATCCGATCATCCAGATCGGCCGTAACGGGATCAGGGACGTTAAGCAAGGAGAATCTTACGCCTTTCATATTATTAGCAGGTCGGCTGATGGCAATAGCTACCTAATAGAGATCTACGATCTAGAAAAGGGTTCGTCCTTGCGTAAATACGAGTATCTCGAATTTAATGACACGGAATGGATGGCTTATTTTGGCTACGACTCGATGGACGATTACGACTACGGAAGATCGAGCAGTTCGGGTTCTTTCGAAAAGATCGGCTTCTAAATGATAGTTAAAAAGGCCGTTTGGATACGCTCTGCGTACTAAACGGCCTTGCCGCGCGTACGCGAACGATATACGAAATTGACACACTATATCGGTTGATAAAACATCCCGATGAAGGTTTCCAAACGAAAATATATCTTTTCGGCTTCGTGGTTTGTGACGATATCTCTCCTCCCTTCAGCAATTTACAAGCAATAAAGACCTTTATTGAACGCTCTGCGGCACGATGGTTGCGTTTAACATAGTGTCCGCATTAAATTGCGACAAAAATTTACGAGGAAGGGAGGTTATTATGTTAAAGAAAATTTTGTTAGGTACGGTGATGTCGGCCACGTTGGCGGTAGGAATGCCTATGATGGCTGCTACGACTTCGAGTAACGCTACTACGTTAAATGCGGGTGTTGTTAGTCCGCAGGTGAGGATCAGGATCGGGCAGCCGCGGAGACGTTGGAATCGACGTCCGATCTACCGCAGGCCTTACGTTGCTAGGTATCGTGTGGTCCCGCAGTACTACTGGATGAATGGACGACGCCACGTCCGCTACGTTCGAGTTAGAAATTTCTAATCCGGGCAGATAATTAGATCAGTGAAAAGAACGCGAAACTCTTCCTCGCGTTCTTTTTTTTGCGTCAGTCCGCGATCAAGAGGTTTTCGCCGATCGCAAATTTGGGATCTTTCCTGCTTTCGTCGCGCCCAATGTCGTTGTCGCCTACGGTCATCGCTATCAGCGGTTCGAGTGCGGGATGAGCTAGAACCGATAGTGCGAAAAAGACAAGATAGGTCCATTTTGGCCGGCGACCGTTCCAGTGCTCGGTCAGAGTCCGCTGGCCGTTGCCATTATTAAAATCAAGAAAGACACGATCGGACCAGAGTTTGCGGCCCTCGGGGAAATCACGGTAGTTACCCAAGATCTGCATGATGGATCGCAACTGCCGCGATGGCAGCGTGACATGATACTCCGGCATCACGGCGATCCGGCTGAAACGGTCTCGCCTTATCTCGCTAACAAATTCTTCGAATGACCAGGCATCGCTGATGTTTATCATCGTGTTCGATTGACAGCAGTGCCGATCGCCCCCGGATATCAGAGGCAGCTCGATCGCCGCCGCCAACTCGATCGCCGCCTGATTCTCTACCCATGACCGAAAACCATTGATCTCGACCGCGTGCAGCCATTTGGCGTGCTCGGCGACAAAGCGTTTGAGAGCTTCTTCGTGTGCCTGCTGCCCGATCATCTCGATATCCCAGATCGGGTGATTAAATACGACGAGCACACCCGGCAGTTCGTTTAGCATCGCGAACAATTCATGCAGGCGTTCATTATCGGGTTTGTCTTTGGCTTGGGTGTAATCGAGAAGTTCGCTCGTGATCGCTTCGGCTTGTTCGATCGGCAGGTTGTGAATGCCAAGGTGAAAGAAGGCATTTTCGAACGGCGCGGTCCACTCCAGGGAAACCGGCGCGAGGGCAACATCGAAATCTCTGCGAAGTTCGAGATTGGCGCCGATGCTGTCGTGGTCCGTGATCGAAACGATGCCATCGAGACCGTAGGCGGCGAGATGTTTCCGCTCGGCGTCGAAAACTTCGTGGCCGTTCAGCGGCGGCGTCCAGTGGCCGTTTTTGAAATCGGGCACGGCGTTCAAGTTTTCAAGTCTCCGCATTTCACGCCGCCAAAAAAAGGACGCGACCGGTATCCGACTCGCATAATACGGGACAAAATCGATCATCTCTTTCGAGTGAAGCGTATGACAATGCAGTGAAACACCGGTATCCGCCATCTCGCTCAGGCCTTCGCCGCGTTTGAGAAAATAAACGTTTTCGTTTCTCATTGGATCTACTCCCCGTCTTTAAAGTAAAAAGGCCCGGAACGGTCCCGGGCGTAAAGTCTCTCCACCTTGGTCGGCGAATCGCTTCACCATCTGCGGCGAGGAAAAAGCTGTATTAAGAAAGTTCAGCGGACACCTCCGCCGCTGACCGGACCTTTTCGTTTCTTGCTGCATTACTTCGGATAACCAACGAAAGCGGTAAGTGTTAATTTAGCGCGGCGAGGTAACGGCGGAGTTACGACGGGCTTAATCTTGGGTTAAGAAACTGGTAGCGGGAATAGAAAGGGAAGCCGGTAGCTATCAGCTCGTGCTAACAGCTTTCTTTATCAAAATGAACTCGGTCCTGATTTGCTCTATAATCGCCATAGTGAATGAACTAATTAATGTAATAGGCGGCGGCCTTGCGGGCGTGGAAGCGGCATGGCAGGCGGCCGAAATGGGCGCGAAGGTGCGGCTGTTTGAGATGCGGCCGGTTCAGCAGACGCCGGCGCACCGGACGGATAAATTGGCTGAGATCGTATGTTCTAATTCGTTGAAGACGGACGAGCCCGGTTCGGCACCCTATCTTTTAAAGGAAGAGCTACGCCGCGGCGGGTCGATGGTTTTGAAGGCCGCTGCGGAAACAAAAGTTCCGGCAGGCGCCGCTCTGTCGGTTGACCGCATTAGATTTGCCGAGTTGATAACGGAATGGGTCGAGGCTCATCCGAACATAGAGATCGTTAGAGAAGAAGTCACCGCGATTCCTGTCGAGGGCATTTCAATCATCGCGACGGGGCCGCTTACATCGGATGCTCTGACAAAAGAGATCATGAAGCTAACGGGTGATGATCAGCTTTATTTTTACGATGCTATTGCGCCGATAATCGCGGCAGATTCGATCGACATGAGTATCGCATTCAAGGCCGCACGTTATGACAAGGGCGGCGACGATTATATCAATTGCCCGATGGACCGCGAGCGTTACGAGCTGTTCATCACCGAAGTTCTCGCGGCGAAGTCGGTCCCCGTAAAACGTTTCGAAGACACGCAGTGGTTTGAAAGCTGCCTGCCGATCGAAGAGATCGCGCGCCGCGGCCCGGAAACTTTGCGATTCGGACCGATGAAGCCGAAAGGTTTGCGTCATCCGAAAACGGGTGAAGAGCCGTATGCGTGCGTGCAGCTGAGACAGGAAAATATGATGGCCGATGCCTTCGGGATGGTCGGATTTCAGAATCACCTAAAATACGGCGAGCAGGCGAGAGTTCTGCGGTTGATCCCTGGATTGGAAAATGCCGAATTTCTCCAATTCGGCCAGATCCACCGAAACACTTTCATAAATTCACCCAAGATCCTGAACGAAGATCTTTCGACGCGTACAAATCCACATCTGTTTTTCGCCGGTCAGATCACCGGCGTCGAAGGCTATGTCGAATCGGTCGCAACCGGATGGCTCGCCGGAATTAACGCGGTACGGGTTTTGAGCGATCAGCCAATGCTGATCGCTCCTTTAACGTCCGCTATCGGCGCGCTTTGCCGTTACGTTTCAAATGTCGAGACGAAAAATTTTCAGCCAGTAAATATCACTTTTGGCCTGATCGAACCGCTGCCGCCTGAGCTGCGTAAGAAATATAAGAAAAAACGCGAGCGACATGAAGTGCAAGTCGAGCGGGCATTGAAGGACTGGGACGAATGGATCGGCAGCGCAATTGTCAGAAGTTTGGAGGTTTACACATAAAATATGACGACTATCACGGTTGCGAAAAAAGACGGATTTGTATCAATTGCTGCGGACACATTGACCAGATACGGAAGCACTAAACGAAACGGCAAGATATGTAGAAAATGGTGAGAAGATATTTAAATACAAAGGGAGTTATCTGGCGATGACCGGCTGGGGCGCAACTCAGCAAGCGGTCGAACACTTCCTCGAAACACATGAGGAAAAGCTCTCGTTTGAGAATGCTAGATCGATTTTCCTGAGCGGCCTAATTATTCACAATGCGTTGAAAAATGACTATTTTCTTCGACCAGACAACGGAGATGAGCCGTTCGAGACCTCCCGATTGGACATGTTGATCGCAAATTCATCCGGGATTTTTAGTCTAACCGAGCATCGTTACGTCCAGAGTTTTTCGCGATTCTACGCATATGGAGCGGGTGCTGACTATGCATTGGGTGCAATGTTTGGGAGCTATGACGATAAGAATAAATCAGCGAAGGATATTGCTCGCCTCGGTGTTACGGCCGCTGCAGAATTTCATGACGGGACTTCTCTTCCCATGCACTGTTATTCGACCAAATTGAAGTAATGGAATCCGTACAACTAACAATCATTTTCGCCCTCTTAATCGTCGCCGTCGCATACTCCTCTGTTGGCCACGGCGGCGCATCGGGCTATCTCGCGGTGATGGCGTTTATGGCGGTGACTCCGGAGATAACGCGGCCGACGGCTCTTGTGCTGAACCTTTTCGTTGCGTCGATCGGCACATTTCAATTTTACCGGGCGGGCTATTTTTCGTGGCGGATATTCTTACCGTTCGCGGTCACCTCGATACCCTTTGCATTCCTGGGTGGGATGATCACGCTGCCGACGACGGTTTATAAGATCGTGCTCGGAGTCGTGCTTATGCTCGCGGCGATCAGGCTGGCGTGGAAATTTTCGTCCGATATCGAGATCAAGCAGCCACCGACCTGGATCTGCCTAATTATAGGCGCAGTGATCGGTTTGCTTTCGGGCCTGGTCGGAGTAGGCGGCGGCATTTTCCTGACACCGATCCTGCTGTTGATGAATTGGTCGGAGACAAAGACCGCTGCAGGCGTGTCAGCCTTGTTCATTCTGGTCAATTCGATCTCCGGGCTGTTGGGCAATCTCGCTCAGGTCGAAAAGCTGCCTCCGAATGTATGGTTCTGGATCGGCGCGGCTGTCGTGGGCGGTTTGATCGGCTCGACGCTTGGCAGTAAAAAGTTCGATTCCCTGATGCTGCGGCGCGTTCTGGGTCTCGTTCTGGCCTTTGCAGGATTTAAACTGATCTTTACCTAGGCATATAATTGACGGGTTTGGTAATCAAACGAACGCACGGTTGTGGCCCCTTTTAATGAAGTTTACCTTTCTCACACTATTTTTGCTGGCGATCTCGGTATCGGCGCAATCCGGCCGGATAAAACCGGCCGAAACTCCCACACCGAATCGACACCTGCGTCCGTCCGTGACTGATTCCCCGAATTATCCAAAAACGGTCTCGAATGACCGTCCACGAACGGCCGCCGATCCGGCGCCAACCCCGACTCCACGTGACGAGGAAGGTGTCGTAAAGGTCGATTCCACGCTCGTTCCCATTCCCGTCTCGGTCCTCGACGCGAACGGCCGCGCGGTCACGACTCTTAAACTCGCCGATTTCGAACTCAAGATAGACGGAAAATCGGTCGCTCTCGGCGATGTTACCCGATCTGAGTCGCCCATCCGTCTTGCTCTGATGTTTGATAATTCGTCGAGTGTTTTGATCGCCCGCGAATTTGAAAAAGAGGCAGCAGTCAAATTCTTCAAACGCGTGATCTATGCGGATAAGGACATGGCGGCCTTGTTTTCGGTTGCCGATACTACGCGGCTCGAGCAGCCGCTGACAAAAGATACTTCGCTGCTCGTCCGCGCTATCGAGGGCTTTCCGCCACCCGAGGGAGCGACGGCGCTTCTCGACGGCATTATCGATGTCGCTGACTATATAAAGGATTACGACGGCCGCCGCGTGATCGTTATCGTATCGGACGGCGAAGACACCTACAGCGAGATCACGACCACGCTCGAAAAAGTGATCAAAAATCTGCAGCTAACCAATTGCCAGGTCTTTGTGGTCAAGACCACTGATTTCGAGAATTTCAAACGCACCGGCCAGCGAAAGGGCAACGCCAATATCCGCGCGCTCGACGCCGAACGCCGAATGATCGAGATCACTGGACAAACCGGCGGCTCAGTTTACTCACCGATCGACGAACGCGAACTCGACGACGCTTTCCGTCAGATCTCGGCCGAGCTCTCACAGCAATACATCCTCAGCTACTACCCGGAAAATGACGCCGGCATGAAGGGAGCGTTTCGCGAAATATCAGTCGACGTAAATACAAAGCAAAATGTGACGGTCAGAACTCGAAAGGGATACTATGTTCCTAAGCGATGATGATCGCCTTCGCCATGCTTAACGATCAGCTCGCCAAATTCTTCGAGCACCTTCGCTACGAACGCAGCTTGAGTTCGCACACGCTGCGCAACTACGCCAGCGATCTCGATCAATTCAAAACGCACTTACTTAAGATAGAAAAACGCGACGATATTTCTGTTCACGATATCGACCGACTGACGATACGTGAGTGGATGGCTAGTCTGCACGGCGATCACAAGAAAACGTCTGTGGCGCGAAAGCTTGCGAGTTTACGAACTTTCTTTCAATTCCTGGTTCGTGAGGGCGTCGTCGAAAGTAATCCGGCCAAGCTCGTCGCTACGCCGAAGGTCGAGCGAAAACTTCCGAACCACTTATCGATCGAGGACGCCGTTCGCTTTATCGAAACACCGGATGTCAACACCGAACTCGGCCGTCGGGACCGAACGATCATTGAGTTTCTCTATGCGACCGGCATCCGCGTGGGCGAATTGGTGAACATAGATCTTAAGGACATTGATTTTCGCGAAAAGCTTGTCCGTGTTACCGGCAAGAGAAAAAAGCAGCGGATCGTTCCATTCGGCGAACCCGCATTGCACGCATTGATGTTCTACCTTCATCAAGCGCGACCGGCATTTCTAAACGAATGCCCACCGGCAGAACGCGACGAACAAGCAGTTTTTCTCCATCGCCGCGGCGGCCGCCTAACTACCCGAAGTGTCGGACGCATGATCGACAAATATATCGCCCAGTGTGCTGACATCCACAACATCTCGCCTCACAGCCTGCGGCATTCATTTGCCACGCATCTGCTAAGTAGCGGAGCCGACCTCCGCGACATCCAGGAACTCCTGGGCCACGCTCGCCTCTCCACCACCCAGATCTATACCCAGGTATCAATGGAAAAACTGATCGAGGTCTACGACCGAGCACATCCGAAGGCTTAGGAAAATATGAGGATTAAATTCACGTTACTGCTCGCAATACCTGTATTTTTTTCCTTGCCCGCCCTTGTTTGCGGCCAGTCGAATATCGGAGATGTCCGTGGTATTCTCGCGGACCCTAATGGGGCTGTTTTGCCGGGTGCAACAATTACTGCAAGAAGGAAAGAGGCAATTGAGGGTGAAAAGACAAGGTCAGCATTTACCAACACGAACGGCGAGTTCCAGTTTCTGGACCTCCCGTTTGGCGTCTACACGCTTGAATACACGTTTCCTGGGTTTGAAACCGGATTCAAGATGCAAGTTACATTAACCTCTGCCCGTCCGTCCGCAAGCAGCATTACGTTTTCGTTGCAACCTTGTGGTGACGTCGATCCCACCGAGTCTTCTGCTGTGACCGACGACGATAAGGGCGATATAGCTCGGCAAATACTAGCTCGGCAAATCCTCAAAAAACCACCTAACAAAAAACTCACTGTATCAACCGAAAACCTTAAATCAGAATGGATGAGTGTCTATAGGGAAAAGATAGTATTGCTTCCGCAAAATCAAATTCAGTGGCTCGGCGAAACAAAGGAGCTCCCTTACCTCAAGTTTTCGGAAATGAAGATTAAGGGCAGTTGCGTCCAGGCCGGCATTTCCGAGCTTACGGCTCTTCCGCGAGACCAATTTCTGGTGGATTATACAGCAACGACGTACGAATTCAGGAAAATTGGCGGTCAGTGGATCGGGAAGACCTTAATCGGAATTGATTTCTAGAAGGTTGTTTGCAGTATCGATATCTACACCGGCCTCACTGAGCCTGATCGTTGAAAGATTTGCCTGATCCTTTATGACTGCCCTCGCGCCAATGTCCCCATCGAGGCGAAAGATTCCTTCAAAAAGAGCGCGGGAAAATAGAGCAGGCACACCGGCTATATCCTTATATTCCGCCGCTATCGCCGGCGGGCGATCGTTCCTAAACTGTTCGACAAATTGCGCAAGATGATCGTTTGTAACCAACGGCTGGTCCATGAGGGTTATCATAACCGCATCGAGATCGGGTTCGAGGTCGAGGAGTTTTGCGAGGCCGGTTTTTATTGACGATGCCATTCCGGTTTGCCATTGGACGTTTAGGGCGACATTGAGGTCTAAGCCTTCGATCTCTTTTTCGCATTCGTCGATACAAGCTCCGAGCACGACCACGACGGGCGAGCACCCTGAACCGCAGATAGCTTCGGCGGCCCGCCGGAGCAAAGTCTTCCCGTGGAATTTGGCAAGCTGCTTCGGGCTGCCGAAACGGGTCGAGCCGCCGGCGGCGAGCAGTAGTCCGCCGACCAACATCTGCTTTTCCTGATGGTTTTTAAACATTTTGCGGGTAGCGATCCGACGACCATTTTGAATAAAAGAAAGCTTATAGCTATTAGCTGTTAGCTGACAGCTTTTATTCTACTTTCGGTCATAGATCGCGCCATTTCGATGACGAAGAGCTCCGCCGGTTCGGTGTTTTAGGACACTCTGGATCTCGGCGACGATCGATACGGCGATCGATTCCGGTGTGTCGCCGCCGATATCGAGACCCGCGGGATATCTCAAATGAGCGAGGGCCTCGTCCGGAAAAACTTCGCCGCGAGTTTTCAGTTCATCCAGGATCTGCTCAGTCCGCTTTTTTGGGCCGAGTGCTCCTATGTAAAAAGCATTAGTCTTGAGAGCGACGCCAAGCATCTCCTTATCGCGGTCGTAATTGTGGTTGATCGATACGATCGCGGTCATTTCATCAGCTCCGAGATCGATGGTCGAATCGCGTTCAATCATCTTCAGATCGTCCGCGTCCGGAAATCTTTCCTTGGTCAAAAAAGCCGAGCGATGATCGATGACGCGGACCTGCCAGCCTAGGTTGTGTCCCGCCTCGGCGAGCGGAACCGCGTCGGCTCCCGCTCCCAGAAGTATCAGCAGCACCGGCGGCTCTAGTGTTTCAAAAGCAAACTCCGCCTCGCCAGCGTCGTTCACGTATCGCATCGTTTCGTAAACTGCGCTCGAGCCGTTGAACGTCAATAGGTCGTCATCGATCCCTGGAAAACGCTTTTTGACACCCGTCATGTCGGACACGATCCGATCGTCGGGACCGGCGCACACCCGCGAGCCGATCGATAAATTCTCACCCTGGTTGCCGCCGATATACGTTGCGATCGTTTCCCGGCGGCGTTCATTCCAAACCGAATGAAACAACCGATTTATCTCGCTCGTTTTTTCGATCGGCTCGAGCAAAATTCAGATCACGCCGCGGCAGCCCATGTTTAGGCTGAAAACAGAGTTTTCGTTCGCAGTTGTGTCGTAAACAAAAACTTCCGCCTCGCCGCTTTTCAAAACCCTCTTCGCTCGCTCAAGCACGTCGGCTTCGAGACATCCGCCGGAAACGGTGCCGATAGTGTCGCCGTTTTCCGTGATCAGCATTCGGGCACCGGGCAGACGATAGCCTGATCCCTTCAGATCGACGACGGTTGCGAGAACGGCCCGATTTCCGTCCGGCATTTTATCGAGCGTTTTTATTATTTGTTGGATCTCTTTGGACAAGACGTAAACACTATATTGATTCGAGTTCGGCGATGGCCTCGGGCGTTAATTGAACGTCCACTGAACTTAGATTTTCTCGAAGGTGCCCAACCGACGACGTGCCAGGGATCAACAGGATATTAGGCGATCGCTGCAGCAGCCACGCCAAAGCAATCTGCATCGGTGTTTTGCCAAGCCTTTCCGCGACCGCGTCCAGTTCCAATGACTGCAATGGTGTAAATCCGCCCAAGGGAAAATACGGAACATAAGCCACGCCGAGCATCGCAAGGTCGTCGATGAATTGATCGTCGCCTCGATTCGCAACGTTGTAAAGATTCTGAATGCAGACAATATCAGTGATCTTTTGGGCGTCGGCAAACTGCTTTGGTGTAACGGTGCTCAGGCCGATATGTCGGATCAAGCCCTGCTCTTTCAATTCCGCCAGAACGGTCAGCGGTTCCTCAAGGGATTCATCGACCGGACCCATGTGATTCCCTACGCGAAGGTTAACGACATCCATCGCGTCGAGACCGAGGTTACGCAGATTGTCGTGGACACCTGCGATCAGGTCTTCTCGCGTGCGCGTCATTATCCAGGAAGCGTCGTCGCCCCGGCGGGCTCCGAGTTTCGTGACGATCGTCAAATCTTTTGGATACGGATGAAGAGCCTTCTTGATTATCTGATTAGTAATGTGCGGCCCGTAATAGTCGCTGGTATCAATGTGGTTCACACCCGCGGCGACGGCTTCGCGAAGCACGGCGATCGCCGCAGCTTCATCCTTCGGCGGTCCGAAAACACCCGGCCCCGCGAGCTGCATCGCCCCGTATCCGAGCCGGTTTACCGACATCGATGTTCCCGGAAATGTAAAGGTCCCGCCTAACTTCGCTTGTTCGCTCATAGCTCTAATTTACACGGTTGCGTTAGCAAAAACTAACGAAGGAAAAGTAAGAGGCCGCTTGAATACGTTTCGATCCGCGAGATAATAATGTGCTATGGCACACGGCGAGATCAGCGAGGTACTTCCGGCAAGCAGTGCGGTCGTTTTTGATCTGCTTCACGATTACAAACGGCGACTCGAATGGGACACACTGCTAAGTGCCGCATATCTCGAAGACGGCTACGAAGCCGCCGGCAAAGGCGTTACATCCGTCTGCGTCGGCCGGCGTTCTTTGGGCGGGATCGCGATACGGACCGTTTACGTCACCTTTCAACGCCCGAGTCTCGCGGCGGTGAAAATGGTCAACTCGCCCGCATTTTTCGGCACGTGGGCCGCGTCGATCCACCATGAAGACCTGTCAGAGAACGAATCACGGATCACCTATAAATTTCACTTCCGATCGAAACCCCGACTTTTGCAATTCATAATGGAGCCGATCATGAAGATGGTGTTCGGATGGGAAACCAGAAAAAGATTGCGCGCAATGCGTAAATTTCTCGAACGAGTCCGCAGCGAACCGCATACGTAGGCCCGACGTTCCTGCTTTTCCGCTCTCTTACATTAGCTTATCCGGCGTGATCGGCAGATCGCGGACCCGTTTTCCTGTTGCGTTGAAGACAGCGTTTGCGATAGCCGCGGCTACGCCGACGATCCCGACCTCGCCTATGCCTTTGATACCGAGCGTGTTCACTGCCTTGTCTTCTTCCGGAATGAACGCGACATCGATCGTTCCGATATCGAGGTTCGCCGGAATGTGATAATCCGCGAAGGTCCGCGTCACAAAATTTCCCCATCGCGGGTCGAGCACCGATTCTTCGGTCAACGCCATTCCGATACCCCAGACGCATCCGCCAATGATCTGCGAACGCGCGGTTTTTGCATTCATGATCCGGCCGGCACCTGTAACAGATACGACCCGCGGCACGCGTACCATCCCCGTCATGGCATTAACCCAAACCTCGGCAAAATTTGCGTTGAATGCATGGCAGGAAAATTTCTGTGCTTCAGAACCTTGTTTTGCGTCGGCCTGTGTTTGATATTCGTTTAGGCTTGCGGCCTCCATCAGCTCGGCGATCGATGGCTTCTTAAACCACTGCCGATTGGTTTTCGCCTGCAGCTCAGTCGTCGCCTTTATGCACGCTTCGCTCACGGCATTGCAAAAGCTTGCAGCTCCGACGGAACCGCCGGAATTCGCAGCTTTCGGAAGCGTCGTATCACCGAGTTTGACGCCGACCTTGTCGAACGGAAGTCCGAGCGTTTCGGCCGCTGTCTGCGCGACGATCGTATAAGTTCCGGTGCCTATGTCGCTTGCCGCAAGCTCAATACTCGCCGTTACATCATTGCCGTTTCGCGTCAGCTTCACCATCGTCGAGGTCGCATTTTGCCGCGAGGGATACGAACCTGCGGCTACGCCGTAACCTATCAGATAATCGCCGCTGCGATTCTGCCGCGGTTCCTGTTTCCGTTTTGCCCAGTCGAACATCTCGGAACCTTTCTTTAGGGCCGCTTCGGTCGCTCTCGTCGAGAAAGGCTTGTGGTTTGATGGATCGATCATGGAGATATTCTTTAATCGAAAATCTATGGGGTCCATCTTCAGCTCATAAGCCATTTCGTCCATGGCCGATTCGAGCGCAAAGCTGCCTGTCGATTCGCCGGGAGCGCGCTGATAGGTCGGCAGGATGACGTTCATCGGCAGCACGCGATAATCGATCTTTGCGCTCGCTGCGTCATACATCATGGTCGACAGGCCGCCGCAGCCCTCGACAAATTCACCGGTTGTCGCTGTGTGCGTTGTCGTCTCATGACCGATACCGGTTATTTTTCCGTTGATGTCCGTCGCGATCCGCATTCGCTGAACGTCGTGCTGCCGCAGACCGACCGACGTGAACATATTTTGCCGCGTCAAAGCCAGCTTAACTGGACGTTTCGCGATCTTCGCCGCCATCGCAGCGATCACCGCATTTGGCCACGTCTGCCCTTTCGAACCGAATCCCCCGCCGACGTGCGGCGAAATTATTCGCACATTCTCAGGCTTTAGCCCGAAGCATGTGGCTACCGCGTTCTGGGCTCCATCGACCCCTTGCGAAGCGTTATAAAGTGTCACGTTGTCGCCGTCCCAATCGGCGATCGTCGCGTGCGGCTCCATCGGGTTGTGATGTTCGATCGGAGTCTCGTAGGTATTGTCGATCTTATGTTCGGCGGAGCTGAACGCAGCGTCAAAATCACCACGCGAACTGCTGCGGTTTTGTTTCGGAACAACGGCCTTGTCTTTATTCCTGTCGAAGTCCGTGACCGCGTCGGTCTTTTGATAATTCACCTTAACGAGCCTCGCGGCGTATCGCGCCTGCTCGAAGGTCTCGGCAACAACGACGGCGATGTGCTGGCCGTAAAAATCGACCTTGGGCTCCTGAAAAACGACGCCGCCTTTCAACGTGCCTGCGGCGTCAATTTCGGGGCGTTTTTATAACTAACCACCGCGATCACGCCGGGAGCTTTTTCGGCGACCGCAGTGTCGATGTCAAACGTTGCCGCGGCCGTGGTGCTCTTGACCATAAATCCATATGCAGCGTTTCTGATCTGGAAGTCAGTCGAATAATTCGCCGCACCGGTGACCTTAAGGATGCCGTCGATACGGCTAATGCCTTCGCCGATGAATTTTGTTTTCGTTCCGCCTTTCATGATTTCCCCCGTGACCTAGACGATCCCAGTCGCCCGCATCAGAGCGTGAACGATCGCTCGCTTGCCCAGTTCAACCTTGAATTTATTGTGTTCGAGCGGTTTCGCCGCTGCCATTTCCGCACTAGCCGCCGCGGTGAAATTCTCTTCCGTCGCCTTTTTCCCGGCGAGATACTTCTCGGCTTGCATTGCTCGCCAGGGTTTGTGAGCAACGCCGCCCATAGCGATGCGCGGTTCGCCGTTGATAATGCCGCCCTTTGTTTCCATCGCTACGGCGACCGAGATCAGCGCAAACGCGTAGCTCGCCCGATCTCGCACCTTTAAATAGTAAGAGCGATTAAAAAGATTCTTGGGTATCTCGATCGAGGTGATCAGTTCGCCGTGTTCGAGTGTGTTGTCTTTTTCGGGAGTGTCGCCGGGCAGTCGGTGAAACGCGGGGAACGGGATTGCACGCGTGCCGCCATCCTTTCCCTTCACGTTGACTGTCGCGTTCAACGCAGCGAGGGCGACGGCCATGTCGGACGGATGAACCGCAACGCATTTATCGCTCCAGCCAAGTATAGCGTGCGTCCGGTTGATTCCTTCGATTGCTCCGCAGCCCGAGCCGGGTTTTCGTTTGTTGCACGGCATCGACACGTCATAAAAGTAAGAGCACCGAGTCCGCTGCAGCAGGTTTCCGCCGTTGGTCGCCATGTTCCGGATCTGTGCCGAAGCTCCGGCCAATATCGCCTGTGTGAGAAGTGGATAGTCACGTCTAACGAGTGGATGATTTGCCGTGTCGGTATTCTTTGCTAACGCTCCTAACGAAATACCGGTGGCGGTCGAGCGGATCTGAGTTAAGTTCAACCCCGCGATATCCACCAATTCCGAAACGTTCGTCACGCCTTCTTTCATCAGGTCGAGCAGATTTGTGCCGCCCGCGATAAACTTCGCGTCGCCGCTGCCAAAAACTGCTGCCACCGCCGCTCCCGCATCCGCGGCCCTCGTGTATTTAAACGGCTGCATGCTCGACCTCCTCGATGATCATCCCTGCGACTGCGTCCGTCGGCTTGCCTGTGTGAACTTCCCTGATAGCCGCGACGATATTTGGGTATGCGCCGCAGCGGCAGAGATTTCCGCTCATCCGTTCGCGGATCTCTTCGTCCGACAGCGTGATCGCACCTGTCTTTTGCCTAACGTCCACGGTCACGTAACTTGCGTCGCCGTTCTTAGCTTCCTGCATCAGGGCGATGGCCGAACATATCTGACCCGGCGTGCAGAACCCGCACTGCAATCCATCGTGCTTGATAAAAGCGGCTTGCATTGGATGCAGCTCGTCACCCTTCGCCAGGCCTTCGATCGTGGTCACGTTCTTGCCTTCACATTGAGCAGCCAGCGTCAGGCACGACAGCACACGCCGTCCATCGACAATCATCGTGCAAGCGCCGCATTGCCCATGATCGCAGCCTTTTTTCGATCCCGTCAGCCCGAGCCGTTCACGCACCGCATCGAGCAACGTCATTCGCGAATCGACCTCAACGCTCTTCGCGGCACCGTTCAACTTCAACGTGACTGTTATGGCATTTTCAAGAGCAGCGGGTTCGTTTCGCGCGATCTCGGCGTCTGTAAACCCAAAAGCTTTCTGCTCCGCGATAACATGCAGGGCAAAAGCTCCCAAACCCACTGCGGCCGAATGCCCCAAAAATTTCCGCCGCGATTCGCCAAAAACCCCCAGCTCATCCAACAGCCGCTCCTCATCCGCCAGCATTTGGGCGTTCGCATCGCTGCTTACCAGTAACGGCGGGATATAGTGGTCCTCCCTCGGGTCGTCGCAGGGCGAAATATATTGATAATCGACCGGCTCCTCACCGACGCGACCGCGCGGTAAAAGAGCCTCGTCCTCATTCAGAACAGGCTCGCTATCCAATTCTTTTCCCATTGTTCTCCCCCGAAAAAATGGTTTCGACCCCGATATTCGACACCAGAAATCAGAAACTCGAAACTGAATGCCCCCGATTATACGCCATTTCCGGTCAGTTCAAAATATTTTTGCCTCACGCGCTCGGCAAATGAAGAGCTCAATCCCGGCGTAGACGACCGCCCAGCGGGTTTCGCAAAAAATCGGGCCGGACCTAAGGTTTTCTTTCAGAATGACCGAATAGCCGTCGTTCTGCTGAAAAGAAATTCTTGACATGGGTTGTGTTCAACCTCTATTATGAATGAGCAACAGTGTTTATCCATTGTTGCCTGTGTCACCCTCTTCGATAATACAGACATAAATCTCTTCTTATAATTTCCTCTCGCTCCCCAAGGGCAAAAGGAACAACGCAAAGTAAATGTCAGCAAAATTAGGGGAACTTCTTGTCCGCGAAAACCTGATAACGTCGCAGCAGCTTCGTGATGCGCTGGAGTATCAACGGTCTAATGGTGGACGCCTGGGCACGACTCTCGTCAAACTCGGAATACTTTCCGACGACGTGATCACGGCCGTTCTGTCGCGCCAATATGGCGTGCCTTCGATCAATCTCGATCTGTTTCACATTGACGCGGAGGTGGTCCGGCTGATCTCGCAGGACGTTGCGTTGAAATACTCGGTCATGCCGCTTTCTAAGATGGGAGCAACGCTCACGCTGGCGATGGCCGATCCGACCAATGTGTTCGCGATCGACGATATCAAGTTCATGACGAGCCTGAACGTCGAGCCGGTGATCGCGTCGGAAACGATGATCCAGATCGCGATCGGGAAATATTACGGCGGCTCGAACCAGATAGATATTTTTGACGCAGCATTTGCCGTCGAGGCCGAAAAGGTTTCGACCTCAAAGAGCGGCGGCTCGTCAAAGAGCAACGGCTCGTCAAAGAACGGCGCCGGAAAAAAACAGAGCTCCAACAGCAGCGGCGGCAGCTACAAAACGCCGCAGGGCCTCAATGATTCCGACCTCGATGTAAACCTGGACAATTTTCAGTTCGCGGGTGACGAAGACGATTTCGAAGTAGTTCAGGACAATGAGGAGATCGATCTCGCCGCCCTTGCGCGGGCCAGCGAGGACGCTCCGGTCGTCCGGCTTGTAAATGTACTGCTGGTGGACGCACTTCGCCGCGGCGCATCAGATATTCACGTAGAACCGTACGAACGCGATTTTCGCATCCGCTTTCGAATCGACGGCGTGCTCTACG
>JBDTXM010000045.1:0-19409 GCA_040006215.1 Acidobacteriota bacterium | reverse complement strand
TCAAAGCCGCCCGCGACGCATCAGTCGCATATGCCAATACTCGCGAGGTCCAGGGACAGAAGATCTCGAATTTCCAGCTCGTAAAACAGAAGATCGCCAACATGGAGGCCGACTACCAGATGTCGCACCTGCTGTGGCTTCAGGCAGGTTATCTCAAGAATATGGGATTGCCGTCGGCCCGTGCCGCCAGCCTGGCCAAGTGGCAGTCGACGGTTCGCAGCGAAACGGCCGCTTCGATGGCGATCGAAATACACGGAGCGAACGGCTATACCAACGATTATCCGGTCGAGCGCTATCTGAGAAACTGCAAGGCCGCCGTGATCTACGAGGGAACACGAGACATTCACACCCTAATGCAGGCCGATTGGGCGCTTGGATTGAAAAAAGAGAAGGCCGCCAGAGTTGTCCTTCCGCCGTATCGACCCTCAGAAGCGAAGGGAACAGCAAATTAAATAAAAAAAAGGAACCAATTCAGTGGTTCCTTTTTATGGCGTGTGGGCGGCCGTTATTTGCCTTTCGACTGATCGACAGCCTGAACGTCCGGATTCATATTGCTGAACTTCCAGACGCCGTTTTCCTTGATAAACCCCAACGCCGTCCAGTTTAGGTAAGCGCCGCCCTTTAACTCGGCCGTTCCCTTGTCGCCATCGATGTTTTCGTTGCGGACCTGAATGCCGCCCTCAGGTACGCGATCTGTTTCCGCGATGTAGGCGGCGAGGTTAGTTTTCTTCTCGTCCTTCATGTCCGCCTCGAGGGTTTTCAGGAACGGCGCTGCAAGCACTTTTCTGATCGCCGCGTCATCCTTTTTCTGGATCGCGTCGTAATAGGCTTCAACCACGGGCTTCAGCCTCGGTGCATCATTGATTTTCTCGCCGTCGGGCTTTTTGTTCGTGCCGAGCGGACTATTCGCGTTGGTCCCACTGGTGTTCGAATTCGCCGAATTCGCAGTCGTAGAATTTCCATTGCCCGTATTTGCCGTGGGGCCTCCGCAGGCAGTTAGAAGCATTGCGATCGCTGTTAAGGCGATGAAAAATATCGATTTGAATAGCATAAGTTTAATTAATAAGGTCAGCCTTTTTCCTGACCGAAAATATGTTTTAATTTAAGTTCAAGAGTATAAAGCAATCGCCCGAAAATGGACAAAACAGCACACACTGAATTTCACCGCCTTTTCCTGATCGAACGCCTGCCCGAACCGCTCACCCCGATGAGCGGCCATATCCAGTTATTCGACAATTACATCGAAAATACGCGTATGCGGTTGCGAAACGTTCGCGTTCCTGAAACAAAAGAATGGCGACATATCGTCCAGCAAAGATTTCCGATCAGCGTTGCGGAACCCGGCTGCTGGAAACTCGCGGAGATATACCTGAATGAAGCCGAATACCAAGCCTTCGAACGTTTCGAGGGCCGCGAGATCCGAAAAAATCGTTATTTTCATGAATTCGACGGTCTATCTTTCAGTTTCGACGTTTTTCTGGGCGGTCTCTGGGGGCTCAATACTGCGAAGGTAGAATTTCGATCCGCCAGGGAAATGGAGATCTTTGAACCGCCGCCCTTTGCCGTCTTTGAAATAACCGCGGACCCGTTTTTCTCAGGTGACGGGCTTGTCGGAAAGAGTTTCGCCGATATTCAGCAGGAAGTTGCCAACATCAGTTCGTCAATACCGGTCGCGTCAGAAATGCCGGACGAATAGTCTCGACAAAGTCTTGACGCGTTGTGCAATATATGAAAGAATCAACGCAACAGATGTTGTACCCGCAGCGTCGAGATCTTTGAAAATTATTAGACGGAAATCTCCGCGATCTTCCCATTGGGCAAGCGGAAAGCAACGAAAAGCTCGAAAACCGTGGAACATCGCAATAAGACTCAGATCGCCCGTAAATATAGGCGAAATAAGAGTTAAGGTGGTTTTCGGCGAGGAAAAGCTGTATTAATTTGTAATACACTTTGGTCTTTGAGGATGTACCGCGATGCCATTGATAGTCAAAAAAAGGACTGTCCTTGGACAGCCCTTTCGCAAGTTCATTGGATCGAAGTTCTATCGGGTTCTCGCCGTGATCGGGACGTAGCTCTGCAGCGAACCGTATATCTGGAGGTACATCTTAGTTTCACGCGGGATCAGGCCCGTCCAATCGGCGCCGCCGCGGTTGATGTATCCGGCCAGCTTTGATGGGTTCGAGTTGTAGCCCGCAGCCATCAACTGGTCCTGAGTGGCAAGTCCACCGGCTACGGCGTTTGTGATGGTCGGGCTCGCGTTCATGTCGTTCCAGGTCATCTGCATATACAGCAGCATCGCCTGGCTCGCATTGACGTGATTCCGCATACCCTCGACAAAATCCGGCATCAAACCGATGTTCGGATATCTCGACCGTATCATTTGATACGTTGACGGGATCATCTGGACCATTCCGCCCGCACCGGCGGTGCTCACCGAATAGCGGAACGTCTGGCCTTCGTTCAAAGCGTAAAGGGTAAAGATGTCGTTAAAGATGTTCTGCGCTGGCTCGGTCCGAAACCTTGTATGATCGACATGTTCGACGGTAGCTAACCGCTCCGCGATATCGGCAACCTTCGGCTGGATCGTGACGCCCTTTTCTTTTAAGCGGTCACGGGCTATCTCTATAATGTTTTGAACGTAGAGGCGGCCGGCGTTGACTACTTCCGGATTTACCAGGCCGGGATGAGTCGACATGTAATATGCCGTCTCGATGAACTTGCCGTTCTTTTCGACCGGATATTGCACGAGAAGCGGCAGTTTTGCCTGGCCATTTCCGTCGGTTAACGTGATAGGCGTGTTCACGCCGTTAGCCCTGATCGTATGAACGGTTATCGGCTGGCCGGCTGACGATACTGTCTGTGTATCGGCCTTGATATCAAGGAACGAATCCTTGTTCATTACGACGAAATCGACCCGCTGAGTTTTCCAGTCGTAAAACGCGATCCGCACGAGTGCGTTCGTAAGCAGGGGATCTTCCGACGCAGTTTGGATCGGCCTTGTCTGCATCAAACGCTTGGCTTCCGCGATCCTGCTCTTCATCTGGCCAAAGGACATCGTGCGAAACTCGGTCGGCTGAACGGGCGTACGGGCGGGTTGCGGGGTCACATTGGGATCCGGTGTTCGGTCGTCCTCGTCACCTACGATCCGCGGGCGGCCGACGACGATGGGCGTCGGAGCGGGAGCCGCCTGGACGATGCGAGTCGGCGGCGGCAAAGTGTTGGTAACGACGACCTTAACGGGAGTCGGCGTCGGGTTTGGTCGGTACGATTGCGAGTAACCCGCGAGCGTCAAAAACAACAAAGCGGCAATACCGGGCCAGACTGATAATTTCATAGGGTTATTTACTTCTTGAATTAAGCAACGGAGGTGAACCGCCAGACAGATTTTGTAACCTGCCGCATTAAGATTCTCGCAAATAACCACAGGTTGTCAAGAGTTTTGCGAAAAACTTATGATATCCACAAGCGAAATTTATGGATGAGCGGGTTGCCGACTCTTTCGGCGTGGGTTATAACTGAAATTTACCCTCCCCATGTCGTCTGCTTGAAAATCGCTTCATATGGAAAAGCTTTTTGGAACGGATGGTGTCCGCGGTGTCGCCGGAACCTTTCCGTTGGATGCAAATACGATCAGGACTATCGGGCGCTCGCTCGCCACGAGAATGGCCGCAAAACTGGGCCGTCCGCCGAGGCTCGTAACCGGCCGCGATACCCGCGAATCAGGAGAATGGATAGAGCGGGCCTTTTACTCGGGCGCGGCGGTCGCCGACGCCGTTTGCCAGTCGGCCGGTGTGTTAACGACGCCGGGCGTCGCCTTCCTTACGCGAAAATTCGACTTCGACGCCGGCATCGTAATAAGTGCGTCGCACAATCCATTTGAGGACAATGGAATTAAAATATTCGCTCCGTCGGGGAAAAAGATCGAGGAAAGCGCGGAGCGGTTGATAGAGCAGGATATCCAGGAGGCTCGCGATCAGCCAGCAGATTTGATCTCGCGAGAATTGGACCGCTCTGAACTGACGAGATTTCACGACGCTTATCTTGATTACCTGGCGGGCCAGTTTCCTAACCTTTCGCTATCGGGAAAAAGGATCGTTGCCGATTGTGCTAACGGTGCCGCTGGGGAATTTGCCCCAAAACTTCTTAGGAGACTGGGTGCCGAGGTGGTCTACATCAATAATGCGCCCGATGGACGCAATATAAACTCGAACTGCGGTTCGCTTCACCTCGAAGGCCTGCAGGCGAAAGTTGTTGAAAGCAAAGCTGATCTGGGGGTTGCCTTTGACGGTGATGCCGACCGTTCGTTGTTCGTAGACGAAAGCGGAAATCTAGTTGACGGCGACGCTACGCTTTGGATGCTCGCCCGATTTTTTGATGACGCTGGCGAGCTTGCCGACCACGCGGTCATCGCGACCGTGATGAGCAATATCGGATTGGAGATCGCTCTGGGATCAAGAAAGATCAAGCTCTTGCGCACCGCAGTTGGAGACAAATACGTTCTCGAAGAGTTGCTCCGCTCGGGAGCCTCACTCGGAGGCGAACAATCGGGCCACATTATTATCCCAAAGAAAAGCCTGGTCGGCGACGGTTTGATGACGATGCTGTTCGTCCTCGAAATGATGTGCGAAAAGCAGAATTCTTTGTCGGAATTGGTTGCGGGATTTACGCGATATCCGCAGACATTGGTAAACGTAAAGGTAGCGGAGAAACGTCCCTTCGAATCAGTACCGGCGATCGCCGAAATCGTCCGCAGCATCGAAAACGAGCTACACGGAACGGGACGACTCCTGCTCCGGTATTCCGGCACCGAAAACCTCGCGCGCGTTATGATCGAAGGCAAGGATCAGGCAGCGATCGAAGATCAGGCTCGACGAGTGGCTGACGTTATTCGCGCATCGTTAAGTTAAATGCGAGAGACAAATGCCAATTCAATACGATCGATCTCGATCACGACGCCCCGATCTTCATCGGCGTACGGGATAAGGATAGGCTGTGGCCTGCTCGGCGATTTGGGGGGCTGGGTCGAGCAAACTGTCGGCAAAGACGTCAAGCGCCTTCTAGTTGTTTCAAATCCTGCGATCTTCGATATCTACGGCGAACGAGCTGTTTCGAATTTGAAGAGGGCGGGCTATCAGGTTTCGACCTGGCTGATGAAGGACGGCGAACGGCACAAGAGCCTTCGCTCGCTCGCGTCGCTGCTTCAATTTCTGAGCGAGAACAGATTTACGCGCTCGGATGCTCTGATGGCTCTCGGCGGCGGCGTGGTCGGCGATCTGACCGGCTTTGCGGCGTCGGTTTATCTTCGCGGAATTCCATGTTTGCAGGTGCCGACCACACTTCTATCCATGATCGATTCGTCGGTCGGCGGCAAAACCGGCGTCAATACCGAGTTCGGCAAGAATCTCGTCGGCGCGTTTTATCAGCCCAAGGGCGTTTTGATCGACGTCGAGACGCTTGGCACACTGCCGACCCGCGAACTGACTGCCGGATTTTGCGAAGCCGTCAAACAGGGGGCACTGTCGGGCAATAAACTCTTTCGCCAGACCGCAGATTTTCTACGCTCACACTCCCCCGACAATATTACCGAGCCAGATCGACAGATCGAACTGGTCAATTTGATCGATTCGCAGGTTAGCTTCAAAGCTAAGATCGTCAAACAGGATGAACGGGAATCCCTCGACCGTGACGACGCTAAGTCCCGTAAAATCTTAAACTTCGGGCACACCTTCGGCCACGCTCTCGAAAAAGTTACTCGCTATCGGAGGTTCAAACACGGCGAGGCTGTCGGCCACGGAATGATTTTCGCTGCCCATCTGTCGAAAATACTTGAATTGCTCGATCAAAATGAACTAGAATGGTTGAACGGTGTTGTGCACCAGGTCGGCAATCTGCCTACGCTGAAAGACATCAATCCTACGAACGTACTCGACGCATTTCAATTCGATAAGAAACTGGTCTCGGAATCACTGCAGTGGATCCTCCTCAAAAAGATCGGTCAGCCAGTCATACTTTCCGGCAAAGACGTTCCCTCGAGCGCCGTCAAACAAGCTCTCAAAAAGGTCCTTTCATAGACCATTCCCCGCAAATATTCCACAGTTGAGGAGTTTATCAACTATGTATCCAGAAAATCGTCGCCGCTCCGAACGCGGCAGTGCCACAACTAAATTCCTTGCCGTTTTCGCGGTTCTGTTCGCAATTGGGAATGCAGGGATCAACTATGTTCCCGTCGCCTACGAAGGCGAGAATTTCAAGCAAGAGATGCAGACGGCTGTTGTAAACGGCATGGCCCTCCCGCCCAATGTAAAGCCCGTAGACTCGGTCAAGTTGCGATTGTCAAAAGCTGCGGTCGATAACGACCTGCCCAAAGACATGGTAATGGATGTCAAGATGAACGGGCAGACTTTGATGGCCCACGTTTCTTATTCGAAACAGGTGAGCCTATTGCCGTTCGGCATTTACACCTACGACTATCAGTTCGATCACACTGCAATACCCGTGGGCTATTTGATGAAGGATTCTAAGTAGGTTCGTTTGAGGTTTCGACTCTGGCCCGGCCGCGCGCAGCGGGTATTTCTGCGCGTGGACTACTGGGAAGCAAGGGCAAGCCTAATTTTGGCGGGCTGGATCTGAACGAGAGGTTCAGGTGCGTCGGCGAGCCAAGTGGATGGACAAACGCCGCACGTAGTACATTTTTCAACCGCCGGGCACGGAAGACTCGAAAGCGACTCTAGCGATTTTTCGTGTTCGGTTTTCAGGAACTCGAATGACAATCCGGAATCGACGATCGACCATGGAAGGAATTCGTCGTGCGGACGAGATCGAGATGTGTGAAACGCAGGATCGATACCTGTTTCGCGTAAGGCCTGATCGATATTGCCGTTTAACGATGCCGCCCGCTCGATGACCGCAGCAATGCTTCGATCACCCGAGGAGAAAAGTGCCTGTTCATGCGCGATCCTGGCTGACATGAAACGGACCTCAACATTCGGTATTTTAGACAGCCCTTTGCTTACATATTTAATACGTTTCTTTAACTCTTTTTCGTTGCAGATCGCTTCCCACTGGAATGGCGTATTGGGCTTGGGAACAAATCCATTGAGCGACGGAATGATCTTTCCCGCTCGTCCGAATTTCTTGCCTGCTTCCAGCATCCGGTTCTTGATCCGTTCGACCAGAACAAACATTTCGTCGAGGTCTTCCTGAGTTTCGGTCGGCAGTCCGACCATCATGTAAAGCTTGATCGTCAGCATTCCACGATCGAAGACCGCTCCGCATATATCGACGATCTCGTCATTTGTCAGATTTTTATTGATCACCCGCCGCAGTCGATCCGATCCCGTCTCGGGAGCGACTGCGATCTGCTGGTCGCGTGAATCGACCAACGCATCGAGAAGTTCTTCTGAGATCTGATCCAAGCGGAGACTGGAAACCGAGATGCGATAGTCCATCGCCCGCAGTTCTCTCAAGATCGTCGATATCTCGGGATGATCACACACCGCCGTCGAAACAAGCCCGATCTTGTCGGTTCTTCCGCGCCATTCGGCAGCTTTTGCGAGGATATCTTTCGCCGGCACAACGCGTGGAGGATAGTAGTTATAACCGGCCCAGCAAAAACGGCAGCCTTGCGAACAGCCTCGCGATATCTCGACCAGGAGCCGATCTCCCATTTCAGCTTCAGGCGCCCACACCGACGTTGAGGGACAGAAAATATCCTGGTTGACCAGAAAATCGGCCAATTCCTTTTCGCCCCGTTTTATTGCTCGCCGCAGCGTCCCTTCCTTTGGGTTAACGGCCGCGAGCGCCCGTCCGACGCGCCGCGGTACGCCGGATTCCTTCGGCAGATAGTCGAACGCGGTGCCGTCGTCGTTATATATGACGTTGTAAAGAGAAGGGATATAAAATCCGCGGCCGATCCTGGCAAGATCAAGCAGTATATCGTCCTTCGCACCTCCTTCGACAATGGCGTCAATGAGTTGAAACGCGAGAATCTCACCTTCACCGACTGCAATTATGTCGGTAAAATCAGCTATCGGCTCAGGATTAAGGAACGAGGCGGCTCCGCCCATTACGATAAGGGGATGAAAATGATCGCGGTCCTTCGACCAAACGGGGATGCCCGACATTTGCAGCATCCGGGCCATATTCAGATAGTCAGTTTCAAACGAAATTGAAAAGGCGACGACGTCAAAATCGCGAACCGGTGACTGGGTTTCAAGCGACAAGAGGGGCGAGCCGCTTTTCTCATAGTCACGAAGCTCTTCAGGGTCAGGAAGGAAAACACGTTCGCACGAGACGTCCGGGATCTGGTTGAACAGTTCGTACATCGTGTGCAGCCCAAGATTCGCCATCCCGATCGCGTAAGTATTCGGATAACAAAGAGCCACCCGCAGAGATCCGCGGCCGATATGATAGCCGTCCTCCTGCGATAACTTTCGTCGATAGCTCTCTGCGATCTTCTTATTCATAAAGGCAACCTAGAAGCGTAACAGAAAAAGGCCGGCGTGTTCAAGATATAACCGCCGGCCTCGATCCGATTTATAAATGTGCAGTACCTACTTTTTCCTTGTATCAACCTTCGGCGTGACGTAAAAAAGCCGATGCTGCACGATGTATTCCTTATCGTCATATTGACCGTCGCCGTCGACATCGACCTTAACCTCTATCTTGTATTTCTTCCCAGGGTCGTGGGGGCCATTAATATCGTATGCGAGGCTGTATTGGCTGCGAAGCAGCGCATTTATGGAATTTAGATAGCTGGGAACCTCGCTCTCGAAGGTCATCGGATAGTGCATCCCGCCTGACTCCTTAGCAAAGGTGTTCAACTGATTCTGAGCGGACAGAAATGTCATCCTATCCGGCATCCCGGGCATAACCCGCGACGGGTCAAGATAATCGCAATATTTCTTGCAGAAGAGATTTCCAGTGCTGATAATATAGATAGGAATTCCGGCTTCCTGAACGATCCGGCGAGCTTCATCGAAGTTTATCTTGCTGAAAGTATCGATACCGGAAGCGACTAATAGAATAGCTCGCCGTTTCGCCTTTACGTCTACCATCCCGCCGTAATCCGCGCTTTTTTCCTTTGAATCGTCCAGGACGACCGTGTCGCCCCGTCCCCCGATGAGCGCAAATTTCAACGCGTCGTATAGATTGTTTTCACGAAAAGCGGGCGTATTCCTCAACAGGATATCGACCGTCTGTCGAAGGCGGTTTGGATCGTTCGTAAAATCGGTAATCGGGGTCGGCCTGATGTCGAATGCGATGACCGAGGCGTAATCGTTGGGCGGCTTGATGAATTTTGAAAGAAACTGGGCGACCGGACGTATGACCTCATATGCTCCCGGCTCGAACATCCCGCCGGATGCAGAGCCAAACTGCTCCGTCCATTTACTATATTCAACTACGAGGGTGACAGTGATCGGAGCCTCCGGCGTATTGAAGCTCGAAATATCCTGCTTTACGCCGTTTTCAAAGATCCCAAAGTTTTCCTTCTTTAAGCCCGTGATCACCTGGCCTGTCTTTTTATTGTAGACAACCGCGTCCACACTTACCAGCTTGGTCTCTACCGTTTCAACGCCGGGTTCGAGAACCGTATTTTTTTCCTCTTCAGCTCTCTTTTTGTCTTCAGCTTCCTTCTTTAGCTCCTCCTCAGTCTTTGGCTTGGGGCGTTGGTTCTTTTTACCGTCACCAGTACTCGGGTCAGGCCGCTGCGGCTTTGACTGTGCGGCACCGATAATTCCAAACGTGAAAAGAATGCTAAAAACGGCGGCGATAGCTACGATGAAGGAGCGCGAACGTGTGTACAACATAGATTGATCCTTGGCGAAAAGGCCACTGTTTTTAGATACCTATTCTCCGCCTTTGGTTGGATTTCTACAACTTATTACGGACAAAACCTAATTTCCGTTTCCCGGGATTATTTCGATCTTGACGTTGTATGAGCCCGAATTGTCCTCGAGATTTCCTTCGTTGACCCCAAGGAAGAGCGTTCCGTCACGAGAAGCCGTAAATTCCCGCAGGGCTCCAATGTATATAAATTCGTTGTTGTCATCACCGATAACTGCAACAAGGGCACCTGTCGCGACGCTTTTGAGAAGTTTTTGATCGTCAGCAAGATCCGGCAGGCCCGACGGCGACGACTTTTGCCCTTTGCCCAGTGAAACTGTACCATCCCCCGAGATTCGTATTCTTTGACCCTTACGAACCACCCAGCCGCTGTTGGTCCAGCCATTCGAAGTGTTGTCCGCAAGGACCTTTAAATTCAGCTCTATTGGCTGCGCCTTTGAAGCCGGCGTCTGAATCGGCGTCTTGAGAGCCTCGACCGGTTTTTTCGCCACAGGCGGATCTTCCGAAGCGGTTGAGGTGCTGATAACGGGTGTCGTCGAATCCGTAGTGATGACTTTGGGGGGATTTGACGGCGCGGTGCTGACGCTAATGATGTTGGGAGGTTTGTCCCTTACATCGGCGGTCAGTCTTAGATCGGGAGCGTCAAACTGGATCGATTCGATCTCATCCGCGGAAAAGGTCATCTCGCGTTTACGCGACCCGTCGCCGATCTGGACGCTGAAAACGCCGCCCGTAAAGCGCATGATCTTTCCTTTTATGATGCTTCCATCTTTAAGGCGGATCGTGTCGGCAAATATCGACAACGAAAGAATCGACAAGATGGCGGCGGACGCGATTACGCGAGTGATCAATCCACGGGACTGCATAGCATTTCTCCTTTCCAATACCGGCAAACAATTTGGGTGCAGCCGAGGCGAATTGCCCGGGTCCGCGACAATTTCCGACCGGACAATTGATGCTAAAATAACGGGCAGAGTTGTTAAACTTTGACGAGAGCCGCTTACTGACGCGATTATACCTTATTTCTCCGGCCCCGAATCAATAAAATATGTCTTCAGAATCATCGCGCGACAGCAGCTACGGCTGGGTTATAGTCGCGGTTTCAATGGTCGCTCTGATAATTAGCAACGGTTTGGCAACGCTCGGAATACCGGTTTTTTACAAAGCTATCCAGACCGAATTTTTGACCAGCGGTGCGGTCCCGGCTAATCAGGCTCAGACGTTTATCGCGAACGGAGCGAATCTTACTTTTCTGTTATCCGGCGTTTTTTCATTGGTCGGCGGATGGATGATCCCGAGATTCGGTTTGAAGCGGCTCATGATCTTTGGCTGCATCTGTCTGGGGGCAGGGTTGGTGATCCATTCGCAGGCAACCACCGTCGCGGCCGTTTATCTTTCCAGATTTCTAATGGGCGTCTCGCTCGGATTCGTAGGCGTTACTCCGAATGTAGTTTTGATCTCAAATTGGTTTCGCGAAAGCCGTGGGACCGCACTTGGTGTTGCTCTGACGGGAACGAGTATCGGCGGCGTCATTATCCCTTTAATTTCAACACCTCTCATTCTAGCCTACGGTTGGCGGAACGCCATGTTCGCCGTGAGTCTTAGCGTATGGCTGATACTGCTGCCCGCGATAATTTTTCTGGTTCGCGACAACGAAACTCCAGACGCCTCCCCGCAGGCCAAACACGGGGGGTTCACTTTGGCCGAGGCTTTGCGGACACCGATCTTTTGGATCTTCGCGCTATGCGCGGCACTTGTTTTTTATCCGATCTTTGTGACCACGCAACAATTCATTTTGTACCTTCAATCACCCCGTATCGGCATGCCGCTCCAAACGGCTTCGGGGGTTCAGTCAATATTATTCGCGGTCAGTGTGGGCGGAAAATTTGCGGTAGGCTTCCTGAGTGATCGCTTCACATCGATACGGATGATGCTAGCGTGCTCGTTCGTAATGTTTGCCTCGGCCTTTGTTCTCCTCTCGCTTAACGCCGACAACGCATTGCTGTTCATCGTTCCATTTGGGTTCGGATATGGCGGCACGTTCGTGCTTCTTCAAAGGCTGGCGTCCGATTACTTTGGGATGAAGGACTATGGACGAATTCTCGGGACGATAGTAATGATCGAGATCGCTGGCGCCTTTGTTGGAGGTACTATTACTTCGCGGCTCGCCGATGCTGCGGGCGGTGACTACGCTCAGCCTTTTCGGATCGTTATCGGGGTTACTGCGGGCGTTCTCGCGTGTACGATACTACTTAACCTTATGAATAAAACTGGGCATCTCTTCCGGGGACGTGAAAGTGGGGGAAGTTAAAACAACGTCGGGCAAGGCCTACTCTAAAGGAGTTGCAAGTTTCAAGGGTACTTTCGTTCGTTTGGTTGAAGGGTGAAAGCAATTGTCGCCCAAATAGCGGAAAGGAGCAAAACAAGCAGGGATAAATGGAGCAAAAATTCTTAAAATTTACGTTAGGGATATTCGGTATTCTTTCTACCTTCGCATTTGATGCGTCGGCACAGTCGAGTAGCCTCGGATCTAAACATTGGACCCTGATCAGTTTGAATGGAAGGCCGGTCGGGAATTCGAAAGCGTATGTTGAGTTCGATACAGTGAGTAGCCGATTTAGCGGGAATGCGGGCTGCAACCGAATGTTCGGCTCCGTCAGAGCCAGTGCGAGACAGATCGCATTCTCCGGAGTCGCGACGACAAAAATCATGTGCGCCAATGATGGGGCGATGAATATCGAATCGCTATTTGTTTCCGCTTTATCAAAGACGAACCGATATAAGATCAATAAAAATCTTTTGAGCCTTGTCTCGGGCAACCGCACGCTTGCCCGCTTTGCTGCCGCACCGAAAGAGCCTACGGGAACAGCGGTAAAACTGGAAGATCGAAAATGGACACTAGAGTCTGTAGGTGACAGACCAGCGGGATCGGTAGGGTCGCTGGCTACGTTGATATTCTCGCCGGATAGAGGATCCGTCGGCGGCGATACAAGCTGTAATTCCTATGGAGGCAATTACACAGTCAAGGGAAACACGATCAGAATTGTTCACACGGTTTCCACGATGCGTGCGTGTATCGAGGATGAGCGGATGCAGATCGAGAGGTCATTCCTCAACGGCATTCAGGACGCTGATACGTACAAAATAGAAGGAAACAAACTTTTTGTTTACAAGGGAAGATCGCTGCTGCTTACATTTCTGGAAGCGACCAAAGAATAGTTCAACGGACGGTGCCGTCCGTTTCCCATCTTAGGATTACATCTAGCTGAATAGGCTATTCGGCCAGAACGACAGACGGGTATCGTCTGTCGTTCTTATTTTTCCGCGTCTCTCACGTTTTGTCCCGCGTTTGTTGTATAGTGTCTATCGTCCGATATTTCATTAATCCCAGAGATCAAACCGATGAAGGGCCCCGGAAAAAACTCCTACAAGATGGTCGATGTTCATGACGTGCGTGACATCAACCAAACCGTTTTCCTTCACCTTATTCGCGAACGTCAGCCGATCTCGCGTGCGGATATCGCTAAATTTACGGGCCTCCGTGCGGGAACCGTCTCGACGATCGTAAATCGACTCATCAAAAACAATCTGGTTTACGAGGGCACCGAAGGTCCGTCTAGCGGCGGCCGACCGCCGAAGAATCTGTATATCAACGCCGAAAGTTTTTACGTGCTTGCAGTCGATATCGGAGTTCTGGATACAGTATTCGCGGTCAGTGATTTTAACGGCCGTATTCTGAAGCAAAGATCCATCTTGACGCAGGGAACTGGCGATGCATTTCTTAAGAAACTAGCCGACGAGATCGAAAAGCTCGTCAAGATACAATACAACAGGGCAAAGTTCGGATCGGTCGGAGTCAGCGTTCCCGGTTTGATCAATCGCGAAACCGGAACGCTTGTGGTTTCTCCGAATCTCGAATGGAATGGGCTGCCTATTCGCGAGACCCTTGAAAACCGCTTAAAATTGCCGGTCTTTGTAGAGAACGACGCCAACGCCGCTGCATTTTCAGAGCTTTGGTACGGCCCGGTCGAAGAGGCGAACGTGCGAACGCTTCTGTTCATTTTGGTCGTCGAAGGCCTGGGCACCGGTCTAATAATTAACGGCGAGCTCCATGTTGGTTCGCGGCTTGGCCTCGGCGGTTTTGGACACATGAGTATAGATCCGAATGGCGAATTGTGCTCGTGCGGACGGCGCGGATGCTGGGAGACCTTTGCTTCGGAGCGAGCGACCGTCGAGCGCTTTCATCGCGTGACGGCGAAGCAGGGCCTCCCGCTTGTTAGCCTTCCCGATCTCATCGCGCTCGCGAACAAGGGCGACGCAATGGCGCTCGAATCGATCAAGATCACCGGCGAATACCTGGGTGAGGGTATCGCAAACCTCGTTCATGGAATCTACCCTGAGACGGTCGTGGTCGGCGGTAATATCACCGCAGCGTGGGGTATTATTGAACCGATCATTCACGAAAAACTAAAAAGCCGATATCTCGTCTCGCCCAACCAGATAACGGTTCGTCCTTCGAGCGTACAAAGGCCAAGCTTGTTCGGAGCGATCCCGATCGCATTACAAAATTATTTCCGCTCACCGCCAGCCAACACCTCGATCGCGATGAAAGCGATCGGAAAACTCTAACCTTTAAGTTTTCTGTTGACACAATCTCGGTTCCGTGATATTTCTACTTTATCTTCGGTTAAGAGAAAGTAAGTTCTTTATATTCGAAAAGTACCAAAGGTTGAATGTCGAGACGCGTCGCTTGCGTGCTAAACAGTTCTTTGATCTCACGGAAGATTCCGTATAGAGTGCTTCTTCCTGATGCATACGATAGCTCGACACGCACGTTTCCGGTTTTATATTTGCTTCACGGCTTGTTCGGTTCGTTTGAAAATTGGACTGATCTTACGGGTCTTGACGGGTACGTCGATGACTTTCCCATGATCGTTGTAATGCCGGACGCCGGCGATAGCTGGTATACCGATCGAGTTGAAGGTGAGGCCTACGAAAGTTATTTGGTAGGCGAATTGATCCCCGAGATCGAGGCCGGTTTTCGTGCAAGCGGTGAACGCAGCCAACGCCTGATTGCCGGGAACTCGATGGGCGGGTACGGTGCATTCAAATTGGCGTTGAAACACAGGGATCTGTTTGCTCTCGCTGGTTCGTTCAGCGGTGCATTTCACGCACCAAAATTGAACGGTACTGAAGACAATACAAATTGGGATGAACTAGGCCCATCCATCACAAACGTATTTGGCGATATGGACGAAACGGTGCGGTGGGCGAATTATCTTGACAGCATATTGGAGCAATATCCGAAAACTAAGGTCCCGGACTTGCCGTATCTATATCTTGACTGCGGAAAACAGGACGGATTTATCTTCGCCAATCGTGAAATGGATCTAATATTTGGCAACGCGGGTATCAGACACGAATTCCATGAACTCGAAGGCGGGCACGATTGGCGATATTGGGATGACAGAATACGACATTTTCTCGAATTTGCGGCTTTTAAATTTGAATTAATGTCTCCTGAATAATTGGTCGGTCCAATTATCATCAGGCGGTGAAACAAAGCGAATTTTCGAAGAATTGCGGGTCTTTTTCAACGTCGAATATAAAGCTGAAATCTATCTCGTAGAGACGGTCATATGACACTTTCAACGATCGATCAGGTAATCGTCGTCCTCTATCTCGCGGCGATCATGAGCATAGGTTTCGCCATGAAGCGAAAGGCGGCCAAAGGAATGTCGTCTTACTTTCTCGGAGGCCGTTCGCTACCGTGGTGGGCTTTGGCGATGTCCGGTTCGTCGAGCTATTTCGACATCACCGGCACGATGTGGATCGTCTCAACGTTCATCGCTCTCGGCCTCAAGGGAATGTGGGTCCATATGCTGTGGGGCTTTCCGATTACGGCATTCTATCTGGCATACATGGGCAAATGGATCCGCCGCTCGGACGCGATGACTGGTGCCGAATGGATGAAGACGCGATTTGGCCCGGGCAAAGCCGGCGATATCGCTCGATTGTCCTATACGCTTTTCGCGATCTTGACGATCTCCGCTCTTCTAGGCTACAGCGCCATCGGAATGGGCAAATTCGGTTCCATCTTTCTTCCATTTTCGCCGATCGTATGCGCAATGCTGATCCTTGGTATTACCGGACTTTACGTGATCTTGGGCGGATTTCACGGCATCGTGCGGGTTGAGATCGTGCAAACGATCGTGCTTAGCGCGGGCGCTATTGTGTTTGCGGTGATCGGGTACCTCCACTTCGATCCAGTGATTTTCGCCGAGAAGATACCTCACGGATGGGGTGACATTCTTCCATCCATGCGACCCGAATCTTTTCAGGGGCTGGTCACGGGTGGCACGGATTATTCGCTCTTCGGAGCACTGGTCGCGGTCTGGGTGGCCAAGGGTCTCCTACTGTGTTTAAGCGGTCCCGAACAGCTCTACGATTTCCAGCGTTTTCTCGCAGCAAAAGACGAACGCGACGCTTCGAAGCTCGGTGCTCTATGGGGATTGATCCATACCGTTCGTTGGAGTTTTGCAATGGCTATCGCTGTGATGGCGATCATGGGTCTAAAGGATGTTCTCCTGAACGAAAAGCTCAAAGCAGATCCTGAAACGGCATTGCCGCTTATTATCGGCTCGATGCTACCGGTAGGAGTCGTTGGCTTTATGCTTGCCGCACTTCTCTCAGGATTTCTCGCTACATTTAGTTCGACCGTCAACGGCGGAGCGGCGTACTTGGTCAAGGATGTTTATCAGCGCTATATCAACCCCGATGCGGACAACAAAAAGCTCGTTTGGGTCAGCTATCTTTCTTCGACGCTGCTGATCGTCGTCGGATTGATCATTTCCATTTTCGGGACCTCTATCAACACGGCTTTTCTTTGGATCTTCGGTACGCTCGCGGCAGGGATTTTGCCGCCCAACGTTTTGCGTTGGTATTGGTGGAGGTTGAACGGCCAGGGTTACGCGGCTGGTGTTTTTGGCGGTATGGTGTTATCCCTGGGCCAAGTTTTCCTGGACACAATGTATTTGGATAAACCGCTTCCTCTGTACATCGGATTTCCGGTGATCGCGATCGCTTCGACTGTTATAACAATAACGGTTTCGCTTCTGACCCAGCCGACGGACATCGAGACGCTTAAGAATTTCTATCGAAAAGTGCAGCCCGCGGGAGCTTGGGGGCCGGCTAAAGAAGGTTTGCTGGCCGCCGAACCGGATTTCAAAAAGCAGCAGCCGTTTTGGCGTGAGGCTATGAATACGCTGATCGCGATGGTAGGCATCACGGCTCTCTACGTTTCGATGCTCTATCTAGTTCTCCACAGGCTTGATGTCGGATTTACGCTTTTGGCTACGACCTTAACTACTGCGATCATTCTGTACTTCACCTGGTATAAATACCTTCCGCCGCCGTCAACTCCGCCTTCCGAAGATACGCAGAATCTCGAGGAACAGCTGGACACCGATCTGGCGGGAGAGGCGGCATGAGATTCGAAGATCGAGCGGTGGTCATCACCGGCGCAGCCCTGGGCATCGGAAAAGCGGCGGCCGAGATACTGTCGGAACGCGGAGCCTCGGTTGCCATTCTGGATTGGGACGACTCTGCTGGCACGAAAGCGTGCACCGAGATCGAAGAAAATGGTGGAAAGGCTATATTTCAACGCGTCGACGTTAGCAAGGCGACAGAAGTGCAGCGTGCGGTAGAAAAGGCTTTTGCCGCGTTCGGGCGGATAGATTCTTTAGTCGTAAGTGCGGGAATTCAGAGGTACGGAACGGCCTTGACGACCGATGATGCTCAGTGGGACGAAGTGATCAACGTGAATCTTCGGGGAGCCTGGAACGCCGCAAGGTCCACACTGCCCTTCATACGAAAGGCGGGCGGCGGGACGATCGTAAACGTCTCGTCGGTCCAGGCGCTGGCCAGCCAGCAGAATGTCCTCGCGTATACAGTGAGCAAACACGGGCTTTTGGGATTGACACGTTCGATGGCAATGGATTTTGCGAAGGAAAATATTCGCGTGAACGCGGTCTGTCCTGGAACGGTCGATACGCCGATGCTCAAGTGGGCGGCTTCACTGGATCCAAATCCGGATTCGGTTTACGCCGCTTGTAACGCGATGCATCCGCTTGGCAGGATCGCTGAGCCGCGAGAGATCGCGGAGGTGGTCGCATTTCTGGCTCACGAAAGCTCGTCATTTGTTACCGGAGCGGTCTGGACAGTCGATGGCGGATTGCTAACACAGATCGGCGGCGTTCCGCAGACGAGCTAAATACGGCCTTTTGGAGAGAGACAGTCATGAGTAAAGCAGCAGAAGAACATCCACCGGTGACGGCATACGATCCGCCGCCCGGCCTGGACGCGGCGATCCATGCGGTGCCGCTTGTTGAGGCCACTAAAGGGCCTAAACGGATCGGATATTTAACTAACTACAGTTTTCACATCTGGTACCAGATATTGATCGAGGTGATGAAGCGGCGTGGCAGACAGTACGGAACGGAGATTGATGTCGTTGACGCGAGAATGTCGGTGGAAAATCAGATGGTCCAGGCTCGCGAGATGGTCAAGCGGGTTGACGCGATCGTATTGACACCCGCGAACACCTTTGGCCTCGGGGAAATATTGACGATCGCGGCGGAGGCGAATGTACCCGTCGTTGTCGAGGCAAATCCGGTAGAGGGAATGGCTACAATGGTCGCCATCTGCGATTACGATGCAGGCTACGACCTAGGCGGATGGGTGGGTAGAAATGTTAAGAACGCCGATGGTATGCCGCTGCGGATTCTCGATGTCGGTTTGCCATGGCTCCGGCCGTGTTTGCTAAGAAGCGAGGGCTTTGTCGAAGGCGTTCGGAGCATTCAGCCCGATGCTGTCGTGACCGCGTCGATCAACGGCGAAGCCACTCCGTCGATCGCCCAGAGGATCGCCAAAGAAACACTGGATGAAAAAGGGGACGTCGATGTCATTTTTGCGATGGATGACGAGACCGCTCAAGGAGCCTTTCAGGGATATCTTGCCGCCGGTTTTGATGAAAAAACAGTCACAGTAGCGGGTTTTGGCCTTTCCGGCGTGCATGAAAAGGAATGGATGATACGGCGCGAGGCCTTGAAAGTAAGCCAGGCTATGTTTCCCGAATATGTCGGGCTTCGCTGCATTGACGGCGTGATCCGAATGTTCGACGGACAAAACGTTCCCGTCCGCGACGTAACCCCGACGGTCTCGATGACCGCCGACAATCTCGAACAGTTTTATCCGATGAAAGACGGCGTGTGGACGCCCGATTTCGCAGCAATCGCAGGCCTCCCGACAAAAAGCGACTGCACAAAAGTCTAAGAGAAGAAATTTGGAGGATGCCATGATATCAAATTCAATAAAGAACATTACTCAACTGATCCTAATATCGGCGATCACTTTTGTGCTGGCTCTCACCGTCGTCGGCCAGTCGAATTCCGGCACGATCACGGGCGTCGTGACGGACCAGAATGGAGCTGTCGTTCCAAACGCCACAGTGACCATAACCAACCAGGGAACCAATGAAAAACGCACCGCCCAAGCCGATGGCG
>JBDTXM010000044.1:0-19424 GCA_040006215.1 Acidobacteriota bacterium | reverse complement strand
CATCCTTTGGATCTATATCCGGATTTGGAATTTCCTCGGCGGGCGTCGGGGCAGGAGCTTCCGCCGGAGGCTTTGCATCGACGGCCGTAGCGGGTTTGAAAACAAAGAAGAATAATACGAAGCATGTCGCGAACGCGGCAAGGCTGCCCACGACCGCAGATATCATCGCTCCTTTCAGATCTCGTTTAGCCATGTGTCACCTTCTCTAGTTTTTCGATAAATGCCAGCTTGAGGTCTTCACCGCTGATCTCAACCAGAGCGCTTCCACCATGGACCAGTTTCCCGAAGAGTATCTCTGAAGCGAGCGGCTGTTTTATTTTTTCGTGGATCAGCCGCGACATCGGCCGCGCCCCGTATCGCGCGTCGAATCCATTCTTCGCCAACCATTCGCGGGCGTCTTCCGTAAGCTTTACCAGGACGCGTTTTTCCGCAAGCTGTCCGTTCAGCTCGTTTATAAATTTGTCGACGATCAACTTAATGATCTCAAGATCTAGCGGCTTGAACGGAACCCACGCATCCAGCCGATTCCTAAATTCGGGAGTGAACGTCCGCTCGATAACGCCCTTGGCGTTCCCCTTCGTATCCGACGAGTTTCGAAAGCCAACACCTCCGGACGACAGCTCTCGTGCGCCCGCGTTGGTCGTCATTATCAGGATCACGTTTCGAAAATCAGCTTTCTTGCCATTGTTGTCAGTGAGCGTTGCCGAATCCATTACCTGCAAAAGCAGATTGAAAAGATTCGGATGGGCTTTTTCGATCTCATCGAGAACGAGCACCGCATGGGGGGTTCGCATTATTGCTTCTGTCAACAGACCGCCCTGGTCAAAGCCGACGTATCCAGGCGGTGCACCGATCAGGCGTGATACGGTGTGTGGCTCAGCGTACTCGCTCATATCAAAACGAATAAATTCAATGCCTAGAATTTCCGCGAGTTGTTTTGAAACTTCCGTCTTACCGACGCCCGTCGGGCCGGAGAATAGAAATGACCCGACGGGTTTGGTTTGTGCCCCGAGTCCCGCACGCGATATCTGGATCGCGTCCACGATCTTATCGATAGCGTCATCCTGACCAAAGATAAATTTCTTGATATCTTCGCGAAGCGTTTTCAGCCGAACCTTTTCATCGGCAACGACCGTCTTCGGCGGGATCTTTGCCATGCGGGCGATCGTGTTCTCGACCATCTGGACCGAGATCTTTTTCGGCCGTCGGCTTTCGGGCAACAACTTAACGGATGCTCCGACCTCGTCGATCACGTCGATCGCCTTGTCGGGAAGGAAGCGATCATTAATATATTTTCCTGCCAATTCGGCGGCCGACCGCAGCGATTCGTTCGTGTATCTCACTCCATGATATTTTTCATAAAACTTTCTTAAGCCTTTAAGGATCTGGAAGGTCTCGTCGATCGTCGGTTCATTGATCTCGATCTTTTGAAACCGCCGGGCAAGCGCCCGGTCGCGCTCGAACGCGGCCTTGTATTCGCTAAAGGTAGTCGAGCCGATGCACCGCAGATCACCTGCGGCAAGTGCCGGCTTTAAGATGTTCGACGCGTCCATCGACCCGCCCTGGACCGAACCAGCTCCGACGATCGTGTGTATCTCGTCAATGAAAAGGATCGCGTTCTCCTGTTTCAACAACTCGCCGATGATCGCTTTGAATCGCTGTTCGAAATCACCGCGATAGCGGGTGCCCGCAAGCACCGCTCCCATATCGAGCGCAAATACTTTTGCGTTGATCAAAACTTCCGGCACATCACCTTCGCTGATCTTGAGAGCAAGTCCTTCAGCCAGCGCGGTCTTTCCGACGCCTGGCTCGCCGACATACAGAGGATTATTTTTCTTCCGACGGCACAGCACCTGTATCGTGCGTTCTATCTCGCTCGCACGCCCGACTATCGGATCGATCTCACCTCTAGATGCCTTTTCGACAAGCTCGACCGTAAAACTCTCGAGCGGATTTTTCCGAGGCCTCTGTTCGCCCTCGCCAAATTCCTCATCCTCGATCCCCTCGGGCAGCGGTTCTCCGGATTCGATCTTAGAAATTCCGTGCGCGATGTAATTCAGGATATCGAGTCGCGTTACGCCCTGCTGTAAAAGAAGAAAGACCGCGTACGATTGTTCCGCCTGATACATCGCTGCCAAAATATTGCCGCCATCTACCGCTCCCTGGCCGCTTCCTTCTGCTTGAAGCACCGCATATTGAATAGTCGATTGAAACGTCGAGGTAAGCTCCGGCATGTGCTTGACGTCCGGAGGCATTTTCTCAAGCACGTTTTGGAAATATTCTTCGAGTGCGCGTGCAAGTTCCTCAATGTGCGCACCGCAGTTGTGCAGGATCTCACGGGCAGAATGGTCCTCGATGAGAGCAAACAGCAAATGCTCAAGCGTCACATACTCGTGTTTGTGCTTAACGGCTTCGTCAACAGCGTAACTTAACGTTTCTTCTAATTCTCGGGTCAACATTTCTCCTATTCTACCAGTTTTGCCGCGATAGAAAATACTTCCGGCCTTCACCTCATTGAACGCGGACGCCGTCCAGGCTTATGCCCGAAACGTAAGTATTAAATTCCACACTGGTTTGCGAGTAAACGTCCGCCATCGCCTTTTCGACCTGCAAGGCTGTTTCGCGCGTGATGCTCAATGTGAATACCGACGGGCCCGAGCCCGATATCCCGCCGCCGATCGCACCTGCCGCCAGGGAAGCTGCCTTGACCTCGTCGAATTTCGGGATCAGTGAACTTCGTGCAGGTTCGACGATGACATCTCTCATCGACCGAGCCATAAGCTCGTAGTTACCTTTCGACAATGCCGCGACAAACGCCCCGAGATTGCTCCAATTTTGTATCGCATCGTTCAGAGGAACATTCTTCGGAAGAATTGCCCTGGCCTCCGACGTTTTTATCTCGATCTGAGGATGGATCAGGGTTGCATACATTTCGGGGATATCGAGCGACACAATATCGAGAGGCTCGGTCGAGCGGACAAGCGTAAACCCGCCGAATATGCCCGGGGCGACATTGTCGGGGTGCTTCGCTCCCGAAGCTAATTTTTCACCTTCCATCGCGAACGTAACAAGCTCAACTTTTGAAAATTTATTTCCCAGCAGATGATTTGCGGCGACGACAGCACCCGCCGAACTGGCTGCGCTTGAACCTAACCCGCTGCCCGGCTTGATACGTTTGGTGATCTCGACCTCAAACCCCAGGCCGGTTCCGACAGCATCGATCATTGCTTGCAAGGCAACACCCGCGACATTCTTTTCCGCGTCAGTAGGTAGGCCAAAATCATCGCGGTGAATGATCTTGATGTCCGAACCAGTTCGTCGGACCGTCATCGTATCAAACGGTTCCTCGAGGGCGAATCCAAGACAGTCAAAACCGCAAACGACGTTTGCGATAGTTGCCGCCGCATGCACGGTGATCTCATCCATATTTTCTTAAAGGACTTCGGCCGTTATATTATTATTTTGACTTTCGTTTTTCGCCCTACTTTCTCGTTAGATGCAATACTTTAGCACAAACCGAAAATCGGCCCCGGTCTCATTCCGCGAGGCAATACTGAACGGCCAGCCCGACGATCGAGGCCTCTATTTCCCCTCGTCGGTCCCGCATATCACCGAATTATTTCTTCAGGAGCTTCACGAACGCCTTCAGCCTCAGATAACGTTTGATCTGATGTGGCCGTATGTGGGCGGCGGCATCCCGGACGATATTCTTTACAAGATCTGTACATCGATTAGTTTCGACTCTCCTCTCGTCGCGATCACCGACCGAATATCGGCTCTCGAACTCTTTCATGGCCCGACCCTCGCGTTCAAAGATGTAGGAGCCTGCTTTATGAGCGGATGTCTTCAATATTTTGCTAAAGATCGCCGCGAAAAAACGCTTGTCATCGTCGCAACGTCCGGTGACACGGGCGGAGCGGTCGCAGCCGGCTTTCATGATGTCGACGGTGTCGAGGTCGTTATCCTGTATCCGAAGGGAAAGGTGAGCCGCATTCAGGAACTTCAGCTGACAACGCTCGGGGGAAATGTCACAGCTCTAGAGATGAACGGAAATTTTGACGACTGCCAAGCCCTCGCAAAAACAGCGTTGGCCGATGTCGACCTGAACAACGCCGCTCATATCACGTCCGCCAATTCGATAAATGTCGCTCGCTGGCTTCCCCAACAGCTCTATTATTTTTTCGCTTACGCACAACTAAGAGGCGGAGATCCACCTATATTTTCCGTTCCGAGCGGAAATTTCGGCAATCTCGCCGCCGGCTTGCTCGCTCAGGCCTCGGGTTTGCCGGTTTCGAAATTCATCGCTGCGTGTAACGCCAATGACGCAGTGCCTGAATTTATGCTCACCGGCAAGTATCGGCCGAAACCCTCGGTCGCCACCCTTTCCAACGCCATGGACGTCGGCGACCCTAGCAACTTCGTTCGCATCCTGGAAATTTTTGGGAACGACACCGATCGCCTCAAACAAACGGTCGAAGCCGCAAGCATCTCCGATGAAACAACCGCCGCGACAATGCGCGATGTGTATAGCAGAACTCGTTACATTCTCGATCCGCACGGAGCCGTTGCTTTTCGAGCCCTGGCAGAACATCTGGAAAATCATCCCACCGAACGCGGGATCTTCCTCGAAACCGCACATCCGATAAAATTTGATTCTGTCGAAACGATTCTAGGTGAGAATATAGAGCCGCCCGCGAGTGTCCTCGATCTTTTGAACAAAACCAAGGTGAGTATCGAAATGGATGTAAACTATAACGACCTGAAGGATCTGCTCCTCGCCAAGATATGAAAGTCTTAAAATTCGGCGGATCGTCTGTTGCGAATGCTGGAAACATTGAAAAGGTTGTAGAGATAATTCGGAAGACTGCCGGATCCGGTCCCTGCTGCGTTGTTTTGTCCGCGATGCAGACCACGACCGACACGCTGATCGAGGCTGGCCGGATCGCCGCAGCGGGCGATGACGGGTTTATTGAAAAGCTCTCAGCCATTGAGGAACGTCACGAGACCGCGATCGAACAATTGTTCGCTGACTACCCGCACGCAGACATCTCAGAATTTTTTGAATCGACGATCAAGGAGCTCGAAAACATTTGTGAAGGCGTGCGTCTCGTCCGCGAGCTGTCAGATAAAACCCTTGATCGGATACTGAGTTTCGGCGAACTGATGACCTCACGAATAGTTTCGTCGAAGCTCGCCGCCGCAGGTCTGGAAAACGAATGGGTCGACAGCCGCCTACTTGTTCGAACCGATTCGAGTCACGGATCGGCCGCCGTCGATTTTGACGAGACAAACAAGCGGATCGCCGAGCATTTTCAAAAAACTTCGGCAAAGCTCCACATTTTCCCCGGCTTTATCGCCAGCGATAGCGATGGATATACGACAACGCTCGGCCGCGGGGGTTCCGACTACACCGCGGCGATATTGGCGGCCGCACTTGGTGCCGATGTGCTTGAAATATGGACCGATGTCAGCGGAATGATGACGGCCGATCCGCGTTTTGTCCGAAACGTCCGGCAGATCTCGCACATCACCTATCGCGAGGCGATGGAGCTCTCTCACTTCGGAGCAAAGATAATCTATCCACCGACGATTCAGCCGGTGATGACCAAGGGCATCCCGCTTCTCGTCAAAAATACATTTGCGCCGGATGATGCGGGAACACTGATCGAATCCGAAGGCTCTCCGGCCAAGGAAATGATCCGCGGAATTTCGAGCATCGATCACGTTGCCGTCCTAAGTCTCGAAGGCAGCGGCATGGTCGGAATCCCGGGCTTTTCGAAGAGGCTTTTCGATGCGCTCTCTCGCTCGCGAATCAACGTCATCCTGATCACCCAAAGCTCGTCCGAACATTCGATCTGTGTCGCTATCGAAGATAAATTCGCCAGCACGGCGAAAAAGGCGGTCGACGCAGAATTTGAGTACGAGATAAACATCGGCAAGATCGATCCGCTTAGGGTCGAAGACGGCTTCTCGATCCTCGCGCTCGTCGGCGATAATATGAAGGCCCACACTGGCGTCAGCGGCAAGATGTTCACAACACTCGGGCACAACGGCATCAACATCCACGCGATAGCCCAGGGCTCATCCGAGCGCAACATCTCAGCGATCATAAATTCCCCCGATGTTCGCAAGGCCGTCAACACGCTTCACGAAGAATTCTTCTCCGACGGCAAAAAGCAGATCAATCTTTTCATCGCGGGCGTCGGCACGGTCGGCGGCCGTCTGATCGATCAACTCCGTCAGCAGCACGAGTTCTTGTCCGAAGAGATGCACCTCAACGTCCGCGTCATCGGCGCGGCGAATAGTAAGCGAGCTATCTTCGCGGACCTTGGCGTCGACCTTACGAGCTTACCTGAAAGTCTTGCCGATGCCGATCCCGTGAACATCGCCGCGTTCACCGACGAGATCATTGAGCGAAACCTGCGCAACTCGATCTTTGTCGATGTGACAGCGAGTTCCGTCGTCGTCGAAAACTATCCCAAGCTCCTCGCCCGCAGCATCTCCGTCATCGCCTGCAACAAGATCGCTGCATCATCGGAGTACAAAGACTACGAAAAGCTGAAAGGCCTCGCTCGCGAATTCGGCACTAATTTTTATTTCGAGACAAATGTCGGTGCCGGCTTGCCGGTGATCCACACGCTAAACGATCTGCGACGCAGCGGCGATAAGGTAAATCGGATCGAAGCTGTTCTATCGGGCACGCTTAATTTTGTCTTCAACAACTACGATGGCTCGCGTCAATTCTCCGATGTTGTTCGACAGGCTCAAACCGAAGGTTACACTGAGCCGGATCCGCGGCTCGATCTAAACGGAACCGACGTCGCCCGGAAGATATTGATCCTTGCGCGTGAGGCAGGCTATCGCATCGAAATGGACGAGATCGAGAACATTCCATTTCTGCCAGCCGAATGTCTGGAAGGAACGGTCGACGATTTCTACGACTCGATGGAAAAATACGGGAGCCATTTTCGCAGTTTGCTCGACGCCGCCGCGGCGAAAAACCTGAAGCTTAAGTACATCGCATCATTCGATAACGGAAAAGCTTCCGTCGGCTTGCAGAGCATCGGCCCCGATCACAACTTCGCCCATCTATCCGGCAAGGACAACGCCGTGATGTTCTACACCAATCGGTACTCCGAGCAGCCGCTCGTTATCAAAGGTGCCGGAGCCGGAGCCGACGTGACCGCCGCCGGAGTTTTCGCGGATATTATACGAGCCTCTCGTCAATAGGGGAATCAATTCAGATCGAACAACAGAAACTCTGTTCCATTTTCGAGCGATCTTATCGTCAGTGCTTTCTCTTCGCTGATCGCGGCACCATCGCCTGTTTTCAATTCTTCGCCGTTCACGTCGATCGAACCGCTGATGATCTGGATCCACGCGTGGCGACCGTCTGCCAATTCGTGTTTGACCTTTTCTTCCTCCTTCAGGATCGAGGCGTAAAGCTTCACATCCTGATTGATATGGATCGAACCGTCATCACCGCCGCGTGAGGCTACCAGCCTCAGCTTTCCTTGCTTTTCCTCGGGCGAGAAAATCTTCTGCTCGTAACCCGGCGTCAGGCCGTTTTTCTCGGGCAAGATCCAGATTTGCAGCAGATGTGTCTTGTCTGTGGGCGAGCTGTATTCGCTGTGCAGCACGCCTGTTCCGGCGGTCATTCGCTGGACCTCGTTTGGCCGTACGGTCTCGCCATTTCCCATCGAATCCTTGTGCGACAGTTCGCCGTCGATCATATAGGTAATGATCTCCATATCGCGATGCCCGTGCTTCGGAAACCCCTGGTCCGCCTCGATAAAGTCTTCGTTGATCACACGCAGATCCCGAAATCCCATGAACTGCGGATCGTAGTAATCCGAAAATGAGAACGTATAATGCGTATCGAGCCACCCGTAATTCGCCGATCCCCTCTTGTTTGCCTTTCTAACCTTGATCATTTGTTATCTCCTCTTGTTCTTCTTTGCGTCTTCGCGTCTTTACGTCTTTGCGGAAAAAATTTCGTTTCACGCAAAGCCCCCCAAACGCATAGGCCAATACAAGAAGTCTAACGACTTATACTCAGGTTGTAATCATCAATTGCGGTGGAGCTTTCCTAATACTTTCGGGTGAATTTATGAGCGAAAGTCTGCCGGATGTATTTGAATTCTTTTCGGCAACTGCCGCCGTTGCAACTATCCATTTATTTTCCCGTCAGGAGTCAATGACTCGTATCTATACTTAATGTATGGTCGGCCTCCGTCGGCTCAGTGAAATTCAGTATTTAAATAATCTTTTTCGTCATTATCCAGTTCGCGAGCTTCTCCGTCGTCCAATACGTAAATCTACTCAAATCCTGCTTCTCGACCACGTCGGTGACGCAAGTCATATGCGAAACTAATTGCGAACGAACATAGCCAACAAAATATTGCCCCACCGACGAAAAGGACGAGTGTCCAGATTCCGCTAAGCACGATTCTTACTCATAACCATCAGTCCATCCCGGATTGGCAGCAGCACATTCGACACCCGATCGTCAGCCAGGACCTTTTGATTAAACTCATGTAGCGCCTTTGTGTTTTCGTCCTTTTCGTTATCGAGGACTTTTCCGCTCCACAGGACGTTGTCGGCGATGATGAAGCCACCGGGTCGGACTTTGTCGAAGACGAGATTGTAATAGTTGGAATAATTGGGTTTATCGGCGTCGATAAAAACCAAGTCGAATGTTTCGGGCAGCTTTGGGATGATCTCCGTTGCAAAGCCGAGGTGGAATTCGATCTTGTCTTTGTATGCGGTCTTCGCGACAAACTCCCTAGCCACCTTATTTGTATCTTCTTGTATGTCCAACGTAATTACTTTGCCGCCACCGGCCAGACCTTCGGCAAAGCAAAGAGCAGAATAACCAAGATAAGTGCCGATTTCGAGCACAACCTTGGGCCGGATCATCTTGGAGAACGCCGAAAGTATGCGTCCCTGGACAAAACCAGAGAGCATGCTTTTATCCTCATAATGGGCGTAACATTCCTCGCGAAGCTCCCGCAAAACCTTGCTCTCGTCTGAAGTGTGTTTTTCGGCGTAATTTTGAATTTCTTCTGTAAATATCATAGGTCTACTCTTACCAATCCTCGTTTTATGGCCAGCGTCGCGGCAGACGTGCGGTCGGAAACGCCCAGCTTTTCAAATATGTTTTTTGCGTGGGTTTTCACAGTGTTTTCAGAGATATCCAGTGCGAAACCGATCTCTTTGTTCGACATCCCGCCAACTATCATTCGCAGGACATTAGACTCGGCGCGTGTCAATTCTTCCTGACCGTGACTTTCGCTCAAGATTCCCGCGATCTCGGCCGGAATGTATTTTTTGCCCGCGTTGACCGTGCGGACGGCATTAATGAGGTCGATCGGCTCAACATCTTTGCAAATATAGCCTAGGGCTCCTTTCTTTAGAGCCTTAGAGATCTCTGCGTCACCGGCGTGCTCGGCAAAAACGATGATCCGTGCCTTGGGGTCGCGTGCAAAATAGCTATCCATGCCATCGATCGTGCATCCGTCAGGCAATCTCAATCCTAGAATCGTCACATCCGGATTCAAGTCCCGAAATAGCTGGAACGCAACCGCGGCTTTATCCGTCTCACCCACTATCTCAATGTCGCCCTCGTCCGAAAGCGTCTCGCGGATACCGATGCGAGTAAGAGGCTGGTTTTCGGCGAGTAGAACACGGATCATGGCGGGGAATAGCTATTTCGCTTGCGCCAATCCGGCGGTAAATTCGACGATTGGTTTGATCAGGTCCGTTTCGTAATTTGTCTTTACGTTCTGCAAAACCGCCGTGATGCGTTCGAGGCCCATTCCTGTATCGACCGACGGGGCAGGCAGCGGCGTCAGCTTAAAAACACCGGCCGATTCCTGTGTCCGGTTGTACTGCATAAAGACGAGGTTCCAGATCTCCATCGTAGTATCGCCCTCGCCGTTTACCCATTTTGGGTGGTTCTTTTCCGGGTCTTTGGGGTTGTCGCCCATATAATAATGTATCTCTGAGCACGGCCCGCATGGTCCGGTATCGCCCATCTGCCAGAAGTTGTCTTTGCGGCCAAAACCCAGTATTCGCTCAGGCTTAGCTCCGACCTCTTCCCAGTATTTGCGGGCTTCGTCGTCGGGTCCGACCTCTGCGTCGCCCTCGTAAACCGAGAACCAAAGTCGGTCGACATCCAGCTTGAACTCGTTGACCAGCAGATCCCACGCGAAGTTGATCGCGTCCTTCTTAAAGTAATCACCAAACGAGAAATTCCCGAGCATTTCAAAAAACGTGTGATGCCGGGCAGTTTTGCCTACCTCATCGAGATCATTGTGCTTGCCGCCCGCCCGAATGCATTTCTGCGAGCTCGCTGCCCGCGAATAGTCGCGCTTTTCGTCACCCAAAAACACGTCCTTGAACTGGTTCATCCCCGCGTTCGTGAACAGCAGCGTCGGGTCGTTCGCCGGCAGCAGCGGCGAAGAATGCACAAGCTTGTGCCCGTTTTTCTCGAAATACTCCAGGAACCTACGTCTGATCTCGTTACCCGTCATAAGCAAAACTTTACCATATCAGCGATTTTCGAGGGCCTGAGATTCATCCGAGGTTGAGAGCAAATGAAACAAGCGCGAACGAGGATGAACAGCGTGAACAGGCGTGAACACCCCAAACGCCTCGAACGGTTTTGAACACTCGAACGCTCGAACACCTGAACAGATGAACAAAAAAAGACCGCCTCGAACCGGCGGTCTCTATCTAACTCTCTGATATTGCGTGCTTTATTTCTTCACAAACTTCAAAGCAGCCGAATTCATGCAGTATCGCAGGCCGGTCGGCTTCGGGCCATCGTCGAAAACGTGGCCTAGATGACCGTGGCAGCGGGCACAAGTGATCTTGGTCCGCACGTCGCCGGGAATGCTGGCATCACGCTCTTCGATCACATTTTTAGGGTAGATCGTCTTGTAAAAGCTCGGCCAACCCGTACCTGATTCAAATTTCGTTTCGGATTTGAACAAAGCCAACCCGCAGGCCGCACAGTAATAAACGCCGTGCTGATGATTGTCGGCATATTCGCCCGTGTAAGGCTGTTCAGTGCCTTCTTTCCGAAGGATAAAGTACTGAGCCGGCGTCAGGATCTGCTTCCACTGATCATCGGTCTTTTCGATGAGGCCTGTGCCGTCATACTCCTTGTCTTCAAAAGTAGGAAGGCTATCGAGAGCCGCTTGTTCGGGGGCGGTAGTAGCCTTTCCGTCCTGGGTATTGGTATTCTGCGTCCGATCCAGGGCTGTGGCTTTTGCACACCCGATCAGGACAGCCCCACCCGCCAGGGCCACGATCAAAATTGCAATAGATATGATTCCGTATTTCATTTTTCTCTCCGCTATCGAACCGGCGTATATGTCCATTTAGACGCCTCGCCGGGATAAAAGGGTATTTCTAACTTATCAAAAAAGTAGGGTCAGCCGGAAATCTATATACCGGCTAACCCTATGTTTATTCCAAAGCGCGAAGTTAGTTAGGCAGGAGAACAGCGTCCACAACATGGATAACACCATTCGACTGACGAACATCGGCGATCGTAACACGTGATCGGCCGCCTTTCTCGTCGGTCAGCACGAGCGTGCTGCCATCCATCATCGCCCACAGCTTGCCGCCCGCAACGGTCGTGAATTCAGCCTTGCCATTGCTTTTCTTGATCGCCTTGGCAATGTCTTTCGAGGTGTAGGTGCCAGAAATGACGTGGTAGGTAAGTATCTTGGTCAGCATCGCCTTATTTTCAGGCTTCAGCAAGGTATCGACAGTTCCGGCGGGCAGTGCGTCAAATGCACTATTGACCGGCGCAAACACTGTGAATGGGCCCGCACTCTGCAGCGTATCTACCAGACCCGCAGCCTTGACCGCAGCGACGAGCGTGGTGTGATCTTTCGAGTTGACAGCATTTTCGACGATGTTTTTGGTCTTGTACATCGCGGCACCGCCGACCATCGGGTTACCGTCCATCATTTGCGCCGACGCCTGGCTCGCCGCAAAACCTATCGACAAAATGAACGCGAACATAGCAAAAGTTAATTTCTTCATGATTTCTCCTTCAAAGTTTGATCGTAAAGGATCAAGTTCCCTTATGTGAGAGGTTTCGATGCCCGGAGAAATTCGGATTCAGAGTTTTTTGGAAATCAGACGCTTTGAAGGAAGATCAGAACTCAAGGGAGCTTTCGTCAAAGCTTTCTTTGGCGATCGCAGACACCTTTTCCCTTATAAGATCAAACGAGAATCCTTGTCTTAGAAGATGATCGTAGAATTTTTTTGTATCTTCGCGTGTTGTCGGTTTGCCTTTAAGGCGGATGCGTTTTGCCATCGCGGAATCGATCAATTCTGCCTCGGGCGTTTTTTCAAAGGCGGTTCGAATGGCCGTTTCGACGATCTCCTTATCGAGCTTTTTTTGCGAAAGGCTTTGCTGAAGACGGCGTTTGCCCTGCGGCCGCTGCCGTAGTTTTGACATAGCGAGATCGGCGGCAAAGCGTTCGTCATCAAGATATTTGTATTCGCGGAGCTTCTCTATAACGGAATCAACGATCTCGGCATCGGTCCACAATTTTTCAAGGAGCCGCTCGCGCAGCTCACCGATCGAGCGGGGCTTTGCAGCCAGCAGCCTGACGGCGCGGTTCATCGTCCGCTCACGCGAACGGGTCCGATCTTTTACCACGCGATCGTCTTCATCGATGGCCCGCGGCCGTTTCTTCCACATCGCACTCGATTCTACAACCGTCACGCGACGTGTGGCGAGACATGCGGGATGTATAATGCACACCAGTGGACGGAATTCTGATCATCGACAAACCGGCGGGCATCACCTCACACGACGTTGTGGCCCGCGTTCGCCGCGTGCTGAAGACAAAGCGCGTCGGACATACCGGAACGCTCGATCCATTCGCAACGGGTGTAATGGTGATCCTCGTTGGCCGTGCTACACGGCTCGCTCAATTTCTCGATAAGGACGAGAAGGAATACGAGGCAGTTATTCAGTTTGGCTTTGAAACCGACACTGGAGACATGACCGGAGCGCGGAGCGCCGAGTGCGGAATGCGGGATGAAGATCGGCACTCTCTTTTAGTTAGCCAGAATTGGAACGAAGTTTTCGCTCAGTTTCTGGGCGAAATAGAGCAGACGCCGCCGATGTATTCCGCGAAGAAGGTAGATGGAAAAAAGCTGTATGAACTGGCTCGGCAGGGCATCGAGATCGAACGAAAATCGGTGACCGTGACTATACCTGCGATCGATCTATTAGACTCGGTTTCCGCTTCTCCGACGATTCGCATGCGCGTCGTTTGTTCGGCCGGTACATATATCCGAACTCTTGCTCAAGACATCGGACGAAAGATCGGCGTAGGCGCTCATTTAACCGAATTGCGGCGAACGAGGGCGGGGAAATTCGGAATTTCTAAAAGCATTTCTCTCGATAGATTCCAAGAGCTTGAAGGTCCGGCATCGGCTATTTTGCCGATAACCGATGCTGTCGAGCATCTCCCGTCTTTCGAACTAACCGCCGATCGCGCCGCTAAAACAAAAGGCGGCCTTTCAACGCGGGCATCCGATCAGAAATTTCTCGCGGGCGAGCCGATAAGGATGCAGGACGAAGCCGGTGAATTGATAGCGATCGGTTTCTACGACGAAGCTGAAAATTCCATACGGCCAAAGATCGTTTTGGTATAAAATGACCGGAGATAAGTTATGAAAAAGAGAAATCTAGCCTTAGCATTTGCCGGTGCGATAGGGGCGGCGGTCGCGGTAAAAATGCTGACGCGCAGCCGGACATCGGAGTGGAACGAGGACGTCGCTCACGCCGAGAATTCGTATTTCGTGAATGTCGACGGTATTAAGATCCACTTTCAACAGTTCGGTGACGAAGCGGGTCCGACGATACTGCTTATCCATGGATACACGGCCTCGACCTACGTCTGGAACACGACCGCACCGCTTCTAGCGGACGCCGGCTTTAACGTCATCGCTATCGATCTGATCGGATTTGGCTACTCGGAAAAACCCCGCTGGTTTGAATATTCGATCGAATCGCAGGCACGAATGGTTTCGCGGTTTATGGACCGAATCGGCATCGGCCGCGCGACGGTCGTCGGCAGCTCGTACGGGGGAGCGGTTGCGGCAAGTATTGCGCTCGATTATCCGGAACGCGTCGAGAAACTCGTTCTTGTCGATGCCGTCTGCAACGATGGTCCGAAAAATCACCCGCTGATGCGCCTCGCCGCTTTTCCCGGAATCGGCGAAGCTCTGACGCCTTTCGTCCTTGATTCGAAACGCTTCGCGTTCAGCCGCATGCACAGCACACTTGCCCCGGCCAATCATCACCTGATAACGCAGGAACGCGTCGATTCGACGGTCCGCCCGCTCTCGGCTGCCGATGCGCATCACTCGGTCCTCGCTACCTCGCGCAACTGGCACGCGATGCGCATCGAACGCGACGCTAATCTCATCAACCAGCCGACCCTTATCATCTGGGGCGAAGAAGACACAGTCGTCCCCTTACGCGACGGCGACTCTCTTCACCGCTCTATCCTAAATTCCCGATTCGTCGTCATCCCCGATTGCGGGCATGTACCTCAGGAAGAAAAAACCGAGCTGTTCAGTGAGTTGGTTGGGAGCTTCTGTCGCAGCAAAAAAGGAAAAATCGAAGGGAAAGGCGACCACCGATTCAAGGTCGCTGAACCACTTGTATGAGATTCCCGGCAAAGCATGGATTCATAACGACTCTAATTCTTTTAGTGGGCTCATGCAGTGTGCTTTATGCCCAAGAGATAATTCCACCCATAGATCAGCTCCAGTCATCCGACTGTACACAGGACTTATACAATCAGGCGGAAAAGTTGTATCTCCGAGGCTCGGTCGATTCAAACACGACGTCCCGTGCTGAACAATTGATTTCGAAAATGATGGCTACCTGTCGGTTCGCCGAGTCCGATCAACATCTTCAGTCCGAACTAGATGTCCTCCATGAAACGCGGGCAGAACATAATTTTTTGATTGCGAAATATTACTTCGATCAGTTCAAAAACGGCAAACCCGGTTTTAAGGGAGCGCAGTCGCGTTTCATCCAAATTACGACCAAATATCCTCATTTCTCGAGGATCGATGAGGTCCTTCTCCTTTTAAGTGAAACTTATATTTATGACGACAATTGTGGGAGCGCGAAAACTGTGCTTGAGAAATTGATAAATGATTTTCCCACAAGTACGGTTCGAGGCAACTTGGAGGCCGATCTTCAAATGGTACGAACTAACCTCGATGTATGTCACGTAATACAAGGGCCACCGCCACCCGAAACTATTGATGGATCCTCAAAGCCCTAGTGTGTGGTTTAACTCTGGTGTCGTTTCGCCACCGGCAACCTCGATTAATGCGATCGCGTCGGCCGCCCTTTATGGCAAGGGCATATTCACAACCATCGCTATTGTGAACGGCAAGCCGTTCCTATGGGAAAAGCACTGGCGGCGGCTGATAGAAAATGCGGATAGGCTGAGTATTGATCTGTCTGCGTTCTCAGATGTCTCAACGAGAACGGCTCTTGATGAGATCGTCACGAAGAACGGCGTGTCAGACGGCCGGGCCCGAATCACGTTCTTTGACGAATCGTCGAGTTCGATCTGGCGATTTGAAGAGAAGCGAAAGTCGAGCCTTTTGATCGTAACAGCCGATCGACGCGCGGTAACCGACGACCTTAAAATAACTATATCAGACAGCCGGATCTCCTCAACCTCGTTTCTAGCCGGCATTAAATCCTGCAACTATCTCGAGAACATTCTGGCGATCGACAATGCCAAGGAACACGGATTTAACGAGGCTATCCGGTTGAATGAGCGTGGCGTCGTCGTTAGCGGATGCATGGCAAACGTTTTCTGGCTGAAGGACGGACGCCTTTTTACACCGAGTCTTAAAACCGGATGCCTGCGGGGCACAACGCGCGAATTTATCTTGGAAAATCTTGAATGTGACGAAGTCGGGTTTTCTGAAGAAGAGATCCGTCAGGCGGAAGCCATCTTCCTTACATCGGCGGGTTTAGGAGTGGCGCAGGTCAGCGAGCTAAACGGAGAGAAATTCCAGGCAGGCGATCATCCGATATTGAACTTAATCCCTGAGGCGCTAAAAAACACGAACATCCCGCGAACATAATTCGTGAATATATTCGTGTCGGTACGCTAGGACCGCTTTTAGGCCGCCGTCTCGAATAGGGCGAGGATCTGTTTGCCCTCGTTCGAACGCGGGTCGATCGTGCGAAGGTGCTTTTGGCCTTGCATTTCCCAGATCGCCGTGACCGTTCCTTCCTTCTCAACCGCCTGATACGAAACGTCTTCCGGGTTTACCGGTGCTTCTTCAACGGCGGGTGTCTCAGCCGGAGCCGACGCCTCAACTGGTTTTTCTTCGGGCGCTTCAGCCGCCTGCACTGCTTCTTCTGACATCAAAAATTAAATTCTCCTCAAAAATACATTGAATAGGATTGTGAATAGACTGCAATTTTGTCACAAAACGCTGATTTTGTCGAGTTTTGTTATCGAATTCGCTGAGCGTTCAGAAAAGACTTTGCTGGACTAACTTGGGAGCGGGAAGCTCCTCTTCCGGCTTTTCGTGTCCGCGAAAACCCAGGCGCTTTGCGTGAAATTCAAACAGTTTTGTTGTCACTTCCCATTGCTCGGTCTTGCCCGTGCTGCGTTCCTTGTAGGTCCGGTGCCGGAGAGTTCCACCGCGCTCGCGTTTCATTGTATTGATGATCTTGGCGACGCGTGTCGGCGGCAGACGTTCGTGCATTTTCTGAACGAAGTACTCCTCTATCGAGTCAGTGTCCAAATGCAGCATCGACATAAAGGCCCGCGTTGCACCAGCCTCTTTCGCTCTCTCGAGCAGGCCAGGAATCTCCGATTCGTTGTAACCGGGAATTATCGGTGCGATGCCGATGCCGACCGGAATACCCGCATCGGCGACAGTTTGCATTGCCCGAAAACGTGCCTCGGGAACCGGTGTGTATGGCTCGAACGGATTCGACTTCTCTTTTGTCAAAAAAGGCAGCGAAAAAAAGACGCTGGCCTTTAGTTTTTTTAGAATATCGATATCGCGTGTGACGAGCGGCGATTTTGTGATCACACCGACGGGCACCTGAAATTCGGCACAGACCTCGAGGCATTTGCGCGTCAGCTCATAGCTTGCCTCAAGCGGCAGATACGGATCGGTCGCGAACGAAAAATCGATATGCGGCATCTTGTCGCGGGTCTTTTTTAATTCTTGCCGAAGTATCGCGGGGGCATTTGGCTTGACGACGATCTTTGTCTCAAAATCCGTTCCCGCTCCATAACCAAGATATTCGTGATACTGCCGTGCAAAGCAATAAGTGCACCCGTGGACGCAGCCGCGATAGCAGTTCACCGTGTAACGCCAGCCGCCGTCCCAATCAGAAGTAAAGGCTTTCGTTATCATTTTTTTAGTCGCGATCTCTTCAAAGATCTCCAACTTGGTGGGCGGCGGCTCACCTACGTATTCGGCCGAATATTTATTGTAGGGACTGGGAGGGTTTTTGATATATCTCACATATGGGACAATAGTGCATAATTAAGACAGTTGCAAGCCGGATTGACTGGCGACGCTTATTGTTTTCGGATGCGATGAGCAACGACGGGGGTAAACCAGAGAAATAAAAGACCCAGGGGCATGAGCCCGCCATTCATCAGATCGTAGTCTTCGACAATCCGTCTCACATCCAGCCGAAGTATCAATGCGAGCGCCAATTCAAATAGAAGCGTCAAGAACGCCCAAAGGGCTCCGATGCCGATGAGATAGGTCGACGACGAGGCATTGATCCAACGAACTGAAAGTATTGTTATGGCAAGGATCAGTACGGACCCAATAAAAACGCCTATCTGACGAGATCGAAAGTCGCCGACAACTGGAACTAGAAACTGGTTTCGAAGAACGCCATGGACGGTCTCGGCAAGGATGATCACTACCCAAACTGCCAAAGCTCGAACGAAAACAATCATCGAATTTCCTTTTGCATCAAGAGGTCCGTCTGCGGATCGGATCCAAGGAGGAACGTGTGTTTGCCAACGAAACGAAAACCATTCTTTTCGTAGAAACGCTGTGCCCGCGGATTGAATTCCCATACGCCTAGCCACATCGTGTCAAAACGCTTTTCTTGCGCAAGCCCGAAACAAGCGTCCATCAGGCTCTGGCCAACACCCTGCCCCAGAAATTTCTGTTGTGAATAAAGCCGGCTAAGCTCGATAGGTTTTTCTGCGACGATACCAGGCTCTATGTTGTTGAGAATGAGTTTTGCGTATCCCGCTAGTTCGCCGTCGATCTCAGCGATTAGAAATTTCGAATCCGGGTGCTCGAGCTCTCCGGTTATTTGCGTGACCGTAAATGCCTGCCGCATATAGTACGCGAGGTCGTCCGGCGCATTCTTCGGATGGTGTGCAAAAGCATCCCAAAACGTCGTGTATGAGAGATCGGTCAACGGTTTAGCGTCTTCCAGGGTGGCATGTCGGATCTTGAGCGGGATCATCAGACCGTGAAATTCTCCTGCGATCGAATATGACTCGGTGAGAACAAACCGAAAGATTCCTGAACATGTCGATGGGACGCGTAACTGATCTTTAAGACCCTGGCGACCTCGCTCGCAATAGAATCCTGCAGATCGAAAACATTTGATGCCGATTCATCAAAGGTTTTCCCCCAAACGATCGTTCCCTGAGCGACATCCAGCAACTCGACCACGACCCGCAATCTGTCGTGATCGCGCTGGACCGATCCGGTAACCACGGTATCGACCTTTAGCCTGCGGCCCGCCGAAATGGCGTCAACGTCGGACAACGCGATAGAACCGGGCCGAACCGTCAGATCCTGGACGCTGCCCAGGCGCGCTCGGAGCGTGTCGCTGATTCCGTCGCTTATAAAAGCATCATCGGCCGCCGCAACCTTAAAGCTAAGAACTGCGAGGCTTTGCGAGCGTCCGGTTACCATATTTCTGACGCCGGACCAAAGAAAGCCAAGACATATCGCCGCCATGAATACGAGAGCAACGGAATAACCTCGAATAGCGGCCGGATCCAGAACTCTGAGTCGATTCGATGCCTTCCGGCGTGGCGTTTCTTGCCCTACCGGCACGAAACTGTCGCCCTGCGGCCCGTGCCCAACCGTCGCCACAAAACAATATCCGTTACCCGGCACCGTGACGATGTAGCGATGTTCGCCAGGCGTTTCGCCGAGAGCTCGGCGTAATGCCGATATCTGCTGGGTCAGATTGTTTTCTTCGACCGCGGTGTCAGCCCATATTGCGTTCATCAGATCGGTCTTCGATACCGTCTCGCCCCGATGCCGTATCAGCGCCATCAGCGTCTCGAACGCCTTTGAGGTAATCGAAATTGATGATCCGTTATGCGACAGAC
>JBDTXM010000043.1:0-19574 GCA_040006215.1 Acidobacteriota bacterium | reverse complement strand
CGAAACGCATTCGTTGAAACCGTACAGGTCGCGAGTCCGCGGAACCTACGACACCTTGCGTTACACGATCGAAGAGATCGCCGCTGCCAAGGCGACGCTGTTCGACGCAAACAAAAAAGCCGACGAAGAAACCATCGAACGCGGCCGAACATACGACCCGAACCGTAAGTATCCGTTAACGCTTGACGTCACCGACAAGTCAACGCCGATGGCCTTCAAAGGTGTCGAATACAAGATCGAAGATTCGGCGATCTCAGGCGGCAAGATGATCACCTACGGCACGGCTCCGTTGAACATCACCATCCCCCGTTTTGATGAAGGGAAAGTTGTGACGTCGATCGATCCGCCGCTTGCCTACATCGTTCCTGCTGAATGGGTGGACGTGATCAACGTCTTGCGTATTCATGGCGTCAAATTCGATACGTTGAAAACTCCGTTGACGCTTGAATTCGAAAGCTACCGTCTGACTGATCCTAAGTGGGCAACTACATCGTTTGAGGGCAGGATCTCGGTTACGTGCAAGCAGAACCGAGTAAGGGAAACGCGTATCTTTGCCGCGGGCTCGGTTATTGTGCCAATGGCCCAGGAGGCCGCCAATGTGGCGATCCACCTCCTCGAACCGAGCGACCCCGATTCGCTTCTGGCCTGGGGATTTTTCGATGCAATTTTCGAGCAGAAGGAATACGGCGAGGGATACGTGGTTGAAAAACTCGCAAGACAAATGCTCGCAAGAGATCCAGCTCTGCAAAAGCTGTTCGACGAAAAGCTAAAAGACCCGGCGATTGCGAAAAACCCGCGGGCACGGTTGCAATTCTTTTACGAACGCTCGCCTTACTTTGTCAATCAAAAGGTAGGCGTTTATCCGGTCGGGCGAATTCTGAAACCGCTGACCTAAGTGTCGATGAAAGCGTCGATGAAACACTCCAAGCTCGGCATCGCTTCATGCATCATCGCCATCGCAATGTTCGTGCTGATGTCATTGCTCGTCGGAGCGTCGTATTTCGTCAGCAGTGTTACAAATGATAATCAGCAGATCGGAGCGGTCTGGATCATTGCGGATACCTCGGCTCTCCTGCTGCCGATACCAGTCCATATCATCGGGCTGACCGTCGGTGTGACCGGCGTGTTTATGCCGAATCGAAAAAAGCTTTTCCCGATCATCGGCACGCTCCTGAATCTTGTCCTGGGAATCGGCAGCGTCTGGCCGTGGCTATATCTCGCATGGCACGCATTGGGCCGCGTGCAGTAAAATGATTTTTAGCATTTATGACTACGATCCCTACTACAAAACGCACCGCGGTCAAACGTCTTCCTAAACGCGGAAATTACGATCGCGAAACGATCCACAGCATTCTCGATGAGGCGTTTATCTGTCATGTCGGGTTTGTTGTTGATGGCCAGCCATATGTGATCCCGACAGGCTACGCACGGGTCAATGACGACCTCTATATTCACGGCTCGTCAGCCAGCCGTATGCTCCGGTCGATCGCCGAAGGGATCGACGTGTGCGTGACTGTAACGTTGATCGACGGCCTCGTGCTTGCCCGGTCGGCGTTTCACCATTCGATGAATTACCGCTCCGTGGTCATCCTTGGAAAAGCGTCATTGGTCGAGCAAGATGCCGAGAAAGCTAAGGCCTTGGAAGCATTCACCGAACAGGTCGTTCCCGGCCGCTGGGCCGATGTCCGATGGCCGACTGAGCTCGAATTAAAAGCTACGACCGTCCTGAAACTGCCGATCGACGAAGCCTCCGCCAAGATCCGCACCGGCGATCCGGTCGACGACGAAGAAGATTATGCAATGAATGTTTGGGCAGGAGTTCTGCCGCTAGGCGTTATGCCTTCGGCACCGATAAAGGACGAAAGATCGGCGGATGATGTGCCTGTTCCGGATTATGTTCTAAGCTATTCGCGAACGCGAGAGAAATAGTGGCTTGGGCTTTATTTACGCGAGGATCTGGATCGGCGAATCCGGCATGTTCGACAGTTCCGGTATTTCGAGAATGTTGTTTACGTCGAAGTCGAATGCGGATCGAGACCCATCTCGTCCAAAGATCCGCTTCATCATTTTTGTCACGATCGAAAACATATTCCCACCTTATCCTCTGCCGAGTTCTTCATAAGTCGACCCGCCATTGATTCGCTCTCGGTAATTAAAGGTCGAAATGCCGGTAAAGTTCAGATTTATTTCTGCTCGCAAGAGATCGACTCTTTCAGGACAAAGAAAAAGGACTTTCAATCGATGAAAGCCCCGTAGATATTGGTGGAGATGAGGAGGGTCGAACTCCTGGCCTCTGCATTGCGAACGCAGCGCTCTGCCAACTGAGCTACATCCCCGAAACCGTAGGTAAAAATTTAGAAAGAAAAATACAAAAGTGCAAGTTTATTGAACGCCTGCCGGCAGCAGAGAGCCCTTCGGGTCTGTGGCGAATGCATAGCCGTCCTCGATCTTGCCAATGATGCCGTGAAATGATATTTCTTCCCCGCCCAGTACGACGACAACATCGCCCGGGCTATACATCTTCTCGTCAACCGGAAATTTGATAATGGTCGCGTTGCCGTTTTCCTGGGCAACCGCCTCATATTCGAATGTTTCGGCGTTAAAGCTGAGTGTCTGACAAAATGCTACTTCCATATTCTTATATTAAAAAATTAGTGATTGATCCAAATAATTACTTTCTTGTCCTCGCCGAACTCGCCAGCGTAGTTGAGCAGATCGGCTCGTGCGATGGATAGTTCGGTCCGGGTGTCGAAATCGTGTATGTCGGAGCGTCCTGATGTCGCCTCGGTTCGACTGGGATTGTAATAAACCCTGCCGCCCTCGATCCGCGTGACCTTGTCGGAATAGAACCAGCTCTTGCCGTCCTTCTGAAAACGATACGTCAAAACGTCGCCCGCCTGCACAGCCTCAAGCTGGGCACGCGTAACCGAATTGATACCGCAGGCAAAAACAAACGAAACGACCGCGAAAATGAAAAAACTCTGAATAATTCTTAAAGACATAGTTCTCTGATTTCTCTAAATGTTACTTTACGCGGAGCGAAAGTCCAAACTTTGAGGTTGCGGGCTACCGAGAGAGCCTTTTGATACGAAAGTCCAGTGCGATCGCGTCATGATCAGATAGTGGCGTGCCGTCGGCATCGGTCAAATTTCCAATTGTTTCGGGTTTTGCACCGGGAGCGATCTCGATTCCCTTGCCCGCGAACCAGTCGAGCCTGCCCGAAACGCTACCGCCGACACGGCCGGCTGCCCAAAAAATGAACGGGAAACACCACTCGGGGACCCAGTCGCGAAGGTTCGTGTTCTTTTCGATGCTTTCGATGTGATAGTGGAGCGTTCCAGCTCCGATCTCGTTCAGGTCCTTATAGTTGTAACCCCGGGCCTCCACATCTCCGAACAAACGCCGCTCGAAATGGCGTTCGGGATGCGGAAGGTGATTCTTGGCGACGTTTTTCGGTCCCATCGCGACTCGACGCCAATAACCCAATATCGCTCGTGTCGCACTTTGCGAGTTGAATGTCGTCGTGTTCCAATCGCCTCCGATCAGCGTCGGAAGCTGCGGCAGCGTGTCGAGATGGTCAAGTATGATCTTGATCTGCATCCGCCGATGAGCCCGCGAACAGTGAGCATCGAGGTGAATGGTTACAGCTCTAAACGTACCCGCCGGATGTTGTATATCGGCGATCAACGCCCGCAAATACCCAAGCCTTTTTTCCTTGCCCCACATTTTGTCTTTGCCGTTCGGCAACGGGATCGCGTGGACATTTGTCATTGGATACCGCGAGAACATCGCCAGCCCATGGATCGAAGCCGTATTCTCGCCATCCATCGCCGACTCAACACCGCTTCCCTTTTGCAAAGCGATGTAAACCGGAGCGAACGCATAGTTGAGACCCAGAGCCTCAGCTATCTCCTCCGCCACGAACCGATTCCCGCTCCGTGCCATTCCGTAATCCAGCTCGGTCAGCAGCAGCAGCTCTTTATCCTTTAAGTCTTCGTGATTCTTGAGCGTATCGATGATCCCATCAAGCTGAATCCCCCGCTCGATGTTCCACGCAAGAGTAGAAACCCTTTCCTCATGAAAGCGGGGAGTCGGCGTTTCGACGACGAGGTGATTCTCCGTTGGATGCGCAACCACGACCGCATTCAATATCCGCTCAACCTCAGGCCTGATTCTTTTATAAAGCTCCGACGCCTCCATCTCCGGGGTCGATTCGAACTTCAATAATTCCGGGAAATATCGCTTCAGCCGGTGGTCAAGGATCGAAGGCGGGCCCGTGTATGACTTTAGTATGGCGTGCATAAAAAGAATTTAGGATACGCCAGCTGTGAGTAAATAAAAAGACGAGTGAGATTGGAGAGATAACGGATACCCGTCCAAACTCAATCGTCATACCTTTCCTTCGCTGGAGCGGTCGCGAGGAAATCGTTCGTGATTCGGGTGCTGTAGTCGGCGAGGAGTTCTTCGACTCGTTTTTGTTTTGGCGAGTAGAAGATGAGGCCGACGTGTTTCGGTTTGTTGACGCGGTAGACGATCTCGGCGTCCGTGTAGGTGGAGGTGTCGGGCTCCTCGACGTTGGCTAGGGCGAGGGCGATGCCGGCAAAATCCTTCCGGAGCTTTGGCAGTTTGTATGGCCGTTCGCCCGTGGCGGTTTCGAGCTTGGCCCATTCCCGCCAGAGGTTGAAATTGCACGCGTGTTCGAGAACGTTGGCGATATAGGCCCCGCCCACGCGGCACGCAACCTCGAGCAGGTAAAATTTACCGTCCGCCTCGCTCTGCAAAAACTCGGCGTGTGAAACTCCCCGGTCGTAGTGAAATGCCGTCAGCAGCTCCTGATTCAATTTCTCAAGTTCTTTCCGCTGCTTGCTGCGATACGGCACGATCGACGTTGTAAAAACACCGCCATGATGCGTGACCGAAAACGGAGGCGTTCCGTATTGGCTAACGCCGCAGGCGACGACTTTGCCGTCTTTCACTACCGAATCGACGTGAAAAACATGGCCCGCGATAAATCGTTCAATCACGAATTGCGACGGGTGATCGCGCCAATTGTTGCGCGAGTCGAGGTCCGTCAGAACATCCCAAACCTGCCCATTCGTCTCGCATTTGCGGATACCAAAAGCCGAAACTTCGTGCCGCGGTTTTACCACCCATGGGCCAGTCGTGTAATTGAGATAATGATCGATCTCTGACGAATTAAAAACTCCGGTAAATTCCGGACACGGTATACCCGCCGCCAACGCGACGTGTCGCATTGTCAGTTTGTCGCGGAACCGCAGTGCATGCGAGCTGCTCATTCCGCGAATCTGCAGATGCTCCCGGGCACGAGCGGCGGTGATCACGTCGAACTCGTCCAAACCGACCACCGCATCGATCGGCCGTGAACCCGCGATATTGGTCACTGTCCGGATATAGTCATCCGGCCCGCCGTCGTCCTCGATGGTTTTTACATCGCTGAGAGCCGTCCAGATCCACGGCCAATCCAGCAGCTTTTTTCGCGTCACGAGCGTTACATTCCACCCGGCATTTTGCGCCTCATCGAGGAATTCGTTTCCCTTATGCTCGCTGGCGATACAAACGACGTGTTTCTTCATAAAACAAATACCCGCCAAAAAAAGCAGGCATCTTTCCCAAAAAGACATTTTATTTTGAATTAAAAGAATGGCACAATTTAGCGGCAAATACAATGAAAAACTGGTTTTCGGAACAGTTTAGTGGATGGGAGCGTTAATCCCTGTGAGGTGCGTTTATGGGCAATTTCGATGTTTTAAATATGGTCAGCCATTTAGTTCTTTATATGGTTGTACTGGTGCTCGCGATCTCGGTCCACGAGGCCGGCCATGCCTGGGTCTCGTATAAAAATGGTGACGACACCGCTCTCATGCTCGGCCGTGTGACGCTAAACCCCATGGCGCATACCGACCCGATCGGCACGCTGCTTATCCCGATCATCTCGTTTGTTTTTGGTGCATTAGGCGGCGGACTCGCACAGATCCCGCTGATCGGATGGGGCAAACCGACACCGGTCAACCCGCGAAAATGGCGCAACCATACACTCGGCAACGTTACAGTATCGATCGCGGGTGTGGCTGGAAATTTCATCCTTCTGACGATCGGCTTTATCGCCGCAAAGATAATGATGTCCCAGGGTTTTGTTATCGGCGATTTCTTTGGCCAGAGTAGTAATCCGTTCACGGTTTTGATCGGCTACATGATGACGCTGAACCTCTCGCTTTTCGTCTTTAACTTACTGCCGTTCCCGCCCTTGGACGGCAGCAAGATCCTGCAGACGTTTTTACCCGCAGGCGCCGAGCCTATATTTGCTCTTTTCGAACAATACGGATTTCTAATATTGATGGCGCTTATCTATATCGGCGTGCTTGGCGTGATCATCAGACCGTTTTATTACGGGTTGTTCTATCTTTTGCAGCTCTAATCTATGAAAAAACGCATTTTTAGCGGCGCTCAACCGACGGGGGAGCTTCACATCGGCAACTATCTCGGCGCCTTGAAAAACTGGGTCGATCTCCAGACCGAATACGAGAGCTTTTACTGCATCGTAAATCTGCACGCCATCACGCTTCCGCAGGATCCGAAAGTGCTGCGGCAAAAGACCCTCGATCTTGCACGCATCTATCTGGCCGCAGGGCTCGATCCGAACGTCTCGACCATCTTCATCCAGTCCGATGTACCAGAACATGCCGAACTCACATGGGTCCTCTCTTGCATCGCCCGCATGGGTGAGCTAGAACGAATGACGCAGTTCAAGGATAAAGGCAAGGGAAATACTGAGCGGGCTGGAGTCGGACTTTTCACTTATCCAGTACTGATGGCCGCGGACATTCTTCTCTATCAAACCGATCTGGTTCCCGTGGGTCAGGATCAAAAACAGCATCTCGAACTTACGCGTGATCTGGCTGAGAGATTTAACCGCGATTTCGGTGAGACGTTCAAAATTCCCGAGCCATACATCCCGAAGGCTGGTGCGAGTATTGCTTCACTCCAGGATCCAAGAAAGAAAATGTCGAAATCGGACGAGAACGCGAACGGCTCGATCTTTCTACTTGACGACGCCGACACGATCACGAAAAAGATAAAAAAGGCCGTCACCGATTCCGGCACCGAGATCAATTTCGACGAAGACCGCCCGGCGATCAAGAATCTTCTAACCGTCTATCAGCTCTTAAGCGGCAAATCGTCGGACGAATCCGTTGAGTATTTCGCTGGAAAAGGCTACGGCCAATTCAAAGCCGAACTGGCTGAGATCGTCGTAGAATTCCTTCGCCCGTTCCAGGACAAAGTTAAAGAATACGACGACGAACTGCTGAACTCGGTCTTAAAAAACGGCGCAGAAAAAGCGAGAGCCGTTGCTTCGGAAACCTTAAAAACTGTGTATTCGAGAATAGGGTTGGCCTAGATCCTACGCATCTCACCCATAGTGACCCTTATCACATAACCTTCCTACCCATAGGAATAGCATCGACTAGTACTCGTTTTTAAAGGAGATATTATGTCGAACACATCAATGCATGCGGCGGTCGTTCACGCATTCGGAAAGCCGCTCACACTGGAAGAGCTGCCGATCCCGGAAATTCAAAAAGATCAGGTCTTGATAAAGCTGGAGACGAGCGGCGTATGCCACACAGACCTCCACGCGGCAAACGGTGACTGGCCGTTCAAACCGACACTACCTTTCATTCCGGGGCACGAAGGCGCCGGATTCGTTGCGGCGGTAGGCAGCGATGTCAGATCGTTTAAGGAAGGAGATCGCGTCGGAGTTCCCTGGCTATTCGATGCCTGCGGCGAATGCGATTATTGTCAGACGGGCTGGGAAACGCTCTGCGAAAAACAGCGGAATACAGGATATTCCATCAACGGATGCTTTGCCGACTATGTCGCGGCAAGCGCAGGATACATCGCGCATATCCCCGATAAAATGGAGTTCATGACCGCCTCGCCGACGCTCTGTGCCGGAGTAACCACCTACAAAGGCCTCAAGGAAACACAGATCAAGGCCGGTGAATGGGTAGCAATTGTTGGCGTTGGCGGCCTCGGCCATATGGCGGTGGAATATGCCAAGGCGATGGGATTTCACGTCGTGGCGATCGATATCGCGCAGGATAAGCTCGACCTTGCAAAAAAGGTCGGCGCGGACATGACCGTTTTGGCGAGCAAGGACGTTGATCCTTCGGACGTTATCCAAAACGAGCTAAAAGGCGTTCACGGCGTACTGGTCACGGCCGTTTCGCCTCCGGCTTTTCGCCAGGCTGTCGGCATGCTCAGACGCGGCGGCACGTGCGTGCTCGTCGGATTGCCGCCCGGTGAATTTCCTATGCCGATATTCGACGTGGTCCTCAAACGACTGACGGTTCGTGGCTCGATCGTCGGGACCCGCCAGGATCTCCGTGAAGCCCTGCAGATCGCACAGGATTACAACATCAAACCGAGCATCGAGGTGCAGCCGCTGTCGGCCATCAACGAGATATTCGCGCGGCTTGAAAAAGGCGACGTGACCGGACGCGTGGTTCTGGATATGGCGGCGACAACCGACTCATCGGACAAAAGCCGTTCCCACGCGACCGGCCTTTAAAATCCATTCAAAGGCAAAGTCGTGAGGTTTATCGTTTTTTTGCAAAGCCGCCTAATAAGCGCTACAAATAGGTAAGAAAACAGTTAGGCAGCGGCTTTGCCCCGCTCGTTTCCGGCGTCGAGACGCGTGTCCCCAAGAGCCGCCCCGCCCGCCGCCCATTACGGAAGCCGAATCGCAATTAGGCTCGATGTAGATCACTAGGAGTTAAAAAATCATGGCCGAAGCAAAAAAATCATACGACATCCCAAAATTCAAAGAACAGTACGAAAATTACGTCGGCGGCGAATGGGCCGCACCTAAAAGTGGCGAGTATTTTGAAGTCATATCACCGATCGATGGCAAATCGTTTACCAAAGTGGCCCGGTCGCAGGAAGCCGACGTCGAGGCGGCGATAGATGCTGCCCATGCGGCGTTTGAGACGTGGAGCAAAACGTCCGCAACCGAGCGCAGCAACATTCTGCTCAAGATCGCCGACCGCATGGAGCAAAACCTCGAACTCTTGGCCCGTGCCGAGACCTGGGACAATGGTAAACCTATCCGCGAGACCATGGCGGCGGACATTCCGCTGGCGATCGATCATTTTAGATATTTCGCCAGCGTCATCCGTGCTGAAGAAGGTTCGGCAAGCGAGCTCGATCAAAATACGCTGTCGGTCATTATCAAGGAACCGCTCGGCGTCGTCGGGCAGATCATCCCTTGGAATTTCCCGATCCTGATGGCGACGTGGAAAATGGCACCAGCTCTCGCCGCGGGCAACTGCATCGTTCTAAAACCCGCCGAACAGACCCCGGCAAGCATCTTGATCTGGGCCGAGTTGGTCGGCGATCTGCTGCCAAAGGGCGTGCTCAATATTGTCAACGGTTTCGGTGTCGAGGCCGGCAAGCCGCTTGCGACCAGTTCGCGTATCGCAAAGGTCGCATTCACCGGCGAGACTACAACCGGACGCCTGATAATGCAGTACGCTTCGCAAAATCTCATTCCTGTGACGCTCGAACTGGGCGGTAAATCGCCGAACATTTTCTTCGAGAGCGTGATGGACGCCGACGACGAATTCTTCGACAAATGTCTCGAGGGTGCGACGCTGTTTGCCTTGAACCAGGGCGAGGTCTGCACGTGTCCGTCACGCGTTCTCGTTCAGGAATCGATCGCCGACAAATTTATCGAACGCTTTGTCGAGCGAACGAAACAGATCAAGATGGGCCATCCGCTCGATCCCGCGACCATGATGGGAGCACAGGCGAGCCAGGACCAGTACGAGAAGATTCTCAACTACCTGCAGATCGGCAAAGACGAAGGCGCGGAGATCCTCATCGGCGGCAAGGCGCATAAAAATCCCGATCTCGAAGACGGCTACTACATCGAACCGACGATCATGAAGGGCCACAACAAAATGCGTGTCTTTCAGGAAGAGATCTTCGGCCCGGTCACCTGCGTCACGACCTTCAAAGACGAAGCCGAAGCCATCGAGATCGCCAACGACACGCTCTACGGTCTCGGTGCCGGAGTCTGGACCCGCGACGCCCACGAACTCTACCGTGTCCCGCGTGCTATCCAAGCCGGCCGCGTCTGGGTAAACAACTATCATAACTACCCAGCCCACGCTCCGTTCGGCGGCTACAAGAAGAGCGGATTCGGCCGTGAAAACCACCTAATGATGCTCGACCATTACCGCCAGACCAAGAATATGCTTATCTCTTACGATAAGAAGGCAATGGGATTTTTCTAGTTGATTGAAGCTGCAGAGCAGCGGCAGAATTTAGCCCCGGGTGAAGCAACGCGAAACCCGGGGTTAACAACAAAGAAATGTCCAAACCCCGGAGGGGCGACAGAATTTTTGCGAACAGCTCCGATGCGTTATCTACGAAGCTTGATTTTTTTATTGTTTTTCTCGCTGTGCACCGGCATTTTTGCGGCCCCGTCTTTCGGACAGAGGGTTACAAAGCGTGTCGGAAATATATCCTTTTATCCATACAGTCCAAGGTCAACCACTTCGTTAAATGACATTCCTCCTGACATTGTTGCTAAAGTCACTACTCACTTGAAAGCCCGGCTAGGAGACGAATTTTATTCGAAACTGCAGTTCAGTTACTGTGTGATTGTCGATTTGGACGCCTTAAAGCGTTCAAATCCCGATTCGAACTACCAGTGGAAGGTTTTCTCCTATAATTTACAGTATAGATTTAGCATTCCTGAATTAGGTATTAAGCTTTACGAAGCTGAAATCTGGCTTGATAAGAATGGTGATGTTATTCGGGAAATAGATTTACCCGCAATTCGTCAAAATCCCGAAAAAGCGAAAATAATTTCGATCAAGGAAGCAATTGCGGTTGGCAAGAAGCAGAACAAGTTTCGACATGACCGTATTCGATTAGGATTTCGAAAAGAAGACGACTCGATAGTCTGGAATCTAGTCGCAGATAATAAGGATGGATCGACATCAGAAATGGAAATCAGTGCCCATAACGGAACTGTTCTGAATTTCGTCCGGCACCGAGGCATTCCTTAGGACGAACTGCTATGCATGAGATTTCTCGGGTAACAATCACCCCCCGTGGCCGCCAAGGTCGTCGATCGACTCCGCAACAAAAGGACATCTACTTTTATCCAAGGCGGCTATCGATGCCCGTTTGCGGGCATCAGAGTTAAGCTACACGCATGAGCGTGTAGTCAGCCGCAAATGATCAACCAGCCCGCTTGCGGGCGATAGAACGAAGGATGTCCTACACAGATCTCGTATTCCACATAGTGTTTGGAACCCAAGGCCGCCTGCCGATAATAACCCCCGAGATCAAACCACGCTTCCACCAATACCTTGGCGGGATCGTCCGGGGGCTTGGCGGAATTGCCTTGGAGATCAACGGCATGGCCGATCACGTGCATTTATTGGTCAAACTAAAACCGACGACCCAACTGTCGGATTTTATTCGCGACCTCAAATCAAATTCGTCTTCATGGGCGAAAGAGAACGGAATCCCAAAGTTTGCGTGGCAGCGGCGATACGGAGCGTTCACCGTCAGTGAATCGCAAGTCGACATCGTTCGCAAATACATCCAGGTCCAGGAACAGCATCACAAAAAATTCGACTTCAAGGCAGAATTTGAGACAATGTTAACTTCGAACGGTATCGCCGTTGATGATTTCACATGGCAGGATTGAAGCTGCCGCCCGCAAACGGGCTGGTGATCTATTTTTGACACTTTCTCCATGCTTACGCATGGAGCTTAATTCTTAGGCCCGCAAACGGGCCTCTCGATTGCGCTAACAAAGAATGGCAATGGAACCGAGAGTAAAAATCACCCCCGAAGCCTGTGCCGTCGTTGAGCAGCTTCGCCAAAAGAACGGCGACCTCATGTTTCACCAATCCGGCGGATGCTGTGACGGGTCTTCGCCGATGTGTTATCCGAAGGGCGAGTTTATAGTCGGCTCGTCGGACGTTTGGCTGGGCGAGATAGCGGGCTGTGATTTTTATATGGCCAAGGACCAGTTCGAATTTTGGCAGCATACCGAGCTGACCATTGACGTCGTAAAGGGACGCGGGGCCAGCTTTTCGCTCGAAATACCACTCGGGTTGAGGTTTGTAACGAAATCTAGATTGTTTACTTACGAAGAGACGCAAAATCTAACGGAGACGCATTTGGGAGACACCGCAGAAGCCCACGCGTGATCATCTTTATGAGCCTAAATACTCACAAAAAACTCGGAACGATCGTCCAAACCCTTGTTTTGACCCTTGCAATGATCATCCTCGCATCGTGTGATCTCAGAAGCGGGACAGCAAAGGAGGAAGCCGAAAAGTTCAACGGAACTCCTACTCCGACGGTCTCGCCGACGCCTACGCCTATTCCTATCGATCCGGCCGATATTATCCAGGTCGACACTTCCCAAACCGGAGACGAGATAGCTGTTAACCGAGATCAACCGAATAAAATTGTAGCGTGTACAAAATACAACGATGTAAACATAAACGGCGATTCGCACAGTGTGACGATAAAGGGAGCCTGTCAGCAAATAACGATCAACGGCGACAACAACAAAATAATTACTGATGCAGCGATGAGGTTTGTCATAAATGGAGACGAAAATACTATCGGTTATTTGAAATTTCCCAACGGACAGCGGCCTTCGTTGATCGATCATGGTGATGGGAACGTCATCGAAAAGGTCTCCGCGGATGCGTTGGCCAACAACTCGTCAAATAGTAAATTGGCCAGTAATTCGTCTAAAAATAAAGGCGTAAAATGAGTCTAACCGGCAAAGCCCGCGTTGCAGATTACCGTTTACGAAAAACTGCTCTGCACGACGTCATGAAACCTAACAAAAGCGGCCGGAAGAAGGTCAGGGCTAAACTTTTTCATTTACCAGTTTTGCTATTCGTATTTATTGCTTGCCCGACATTTGCGCAAACTACGGACTCACTACACCAAGAAATACAAAAAATCGTTTCGACAAAGAGTGCGATCGTAGGAGTTTCGATCATTGATGATAACGGAAAGGACACTCTATCCATTAATGGTGACAGGCATTTCCCATTACAAAGTGTATTTAAGTTTCATATAGCCCTGACGGTGTTATCTCAAATTGACAAAGGAAAGCTGTCCCTAGATCAAATGATCAAGATCGAAAAGAAAGACCTCTTGCCGGATCTTTACAGCCCTATTCGAGATAAATATCCCAACGGAGCAACTCTGACACTTTCGGAAATCTTAGAATATACCGTTTCTCAAAGCGATAATGTTGGATGCGAGCTTTTGTTAAAGCTACTCGGGGGGCCCCGAATAGTTGAAAAATACTTCATAAAAAATAAGTTTAAAGACGTATCAATTAAAATTAATGAAGAGGTGCAGCAGGCCAATTGGGATTTACAGTTTAAAAATTGGACCACACCAAAAGCCGCAAACGAGGTACTAACCTCCTTTTATTCGAATAAGAAAAAGTTACTCTCCAAAAAAAGTTATGACTTTATTTGGAAGGTTATGAAAGGGACCGAAACCGGTAAAGGCAGGTTAAGAGGAGCACTCCCGGAGAAGACAATTGTCGCGCACAAGACGGGTTCTTCCGGAGCAAACAAACAAGGATTGACAGCGGCTGTAAACGATATTGGAATTGTGTTTCTGCCGAATGGACGGTATTTTTTCATTAGTGTTTTTGTTACGGACTCAAATGAAAATCCAGATGCAAACGAAAAGATCATAGCGGATATTTCAAAAGCGACCTGGAACTATTTCGAGACCAAAACAAAATGACACCGCTATCTATGGGACAACATATTACCGTTTACGAAAAACCGACCTGCACAACCTGCCGAAAGCTGAACAAGCTGTTCGAGGAAAAGGGTATCGATCGGAAAAAGGTCAATTATTTCATCGAGCCGTTCACGGAAAATAAGCTGAGCGGGCTTTTGAAAAAGACGGGCTTGAAACCGTTCGAAGTCCTTCGTCGGGCCGAGCCTGATTACAAACTCGCCGGGATCGACAAAGACTCCAGCGACAAAGAGGTCATCGCCGCGATGGTCAAATTCCCCTCTATCATCCAGCGCCCGATCGTCGAGGTCGGCGACCGAGCGGTCCTCGCCCGCCCGATCGAAAAAGCCCTCGAACTGATCCGCGGGCGCTGATCAATTTTTTCAATTATCGTCCCTTTATGATATATTGTTGCATCTAAGACGCGGACGACGTCTTTTTTGTTGCGCCGCTCGTTTATGATCTTTGAAATGAATACTTTGCTGGTAGTCGTCAGTCGGTGCCGATCATCATTTGTTCGTTCTCCATTTCCATGGTGTCTGTCTTGTCCTGAAAGAGGTTTACAACTAAAAAAACAGCGGGACAGCGGGACAAGCCTGTGGAAAATCTTGTAAGTGATTGATCCTCAGTTACTTGCAGGAGCAACATTTGTCCCGGGCCGCTCGGGACAGGCGGGACGGCGGGACAAGATCATCAGTCGAACGCGATCGTCAAACCTGCAGAACGCTGCGCATGCGGCAAAGATGTCGGATTTCATGCAGGATCGAAAGAGTGTTTATTCAGGACGACGCTCGTCTAAAACCGGACTGCTTTCGCTTATCGGCTCGATGGCATGTTATTTTAAGAGATTCTTGTAAACACTAATGGCTTATGAGTTTTACTAATGGAAATGGCAACGGCCATAAACCCAAGGCTAAGAACGTTCTCGGAACCGAGCTAAAAAGCTGCTCGACCGATCCGATGACCGGCTTTTACCGCGACGGCTGCTGCAACACGGGGCCTGACGACCACGGCAAACACACAGTGTGCATCGTCGCCACCGACGAATTCCTGGAATTCTCTCGATCGGCGGGCAATGATCTTTCGACGCCGATGCCTCAATACGGGTTTCCGGGCGTCAAAGACGGCGACAGATGGTGCCTGTGCGTGACCCGCTGGCAAGAGGCTTTTGAGGCCGGAAGGGCACCGCACGTCGACCTCGAAGCAACCCACGAAAACGCTCTCGAGATCGTTAAGCTCGAAGACCTAAAAGCGTACGCGAGCTAACCGTCATGAACACGATCGAGCATCTTCGTGGTCTTTTCCGCTACAACGACTGGGCTAATCGCCGCCTGATCGTTGCGTTGAAAGAGAACGAGATCGAAAAAGCCCGCCGGATACTGGCCCATTTGCTGATCACCGAGAAGGAGTATTTCGAGCGGCTTTATGGAAAGGATTCGACCGGATTCGATTTTTGGCCGGACCTTTCGCTGGAGGAATGCGGAGAGCTCGCCAAGGAGTCGGCCGAGCGTTTCGAAAAACTGCTCAAGCGATTCGAGGAAGAGGGGTTAGACCTATATACTCGTTATAAAACGAGCGAAGGCGTCCGTCAGGAGAACGATTATCGCGAAATGCTCACGCACGTTGTCACCCATTCATCGATCCATCGCGGCAACATAATGATCCAGATCCGAGAAGCCGGAATCACACCGCCAAAGATCGATTACATAATTTATTTGAGAGAGACCAAGTACATTTGACCGATAGCCAGCCCGAACAATTCACATTCGACTTCTTCAAGGAACAGCCGCACATCATCGCCGAATCGGGCGACGAGTTGAAGATCACGCTTGGCAAATTCGCCGGGCCGCTCGACCTGCTTCTCTACTTGATCAAGCAGGAACAGGCGAATATTTTCGATATTCCGATCGCCAAGATCACCGATGAATACCTGAAATATGTCCGCCTTATGAAAAGCCTCGATATCGCCGTCGCGGCTGATTTCCTGGTAATGGCCGCGACGCTGATCGAGATCAAATCGAAACTGCTGCTGCCGCGTGATCCTTTTGCACCCGAAGAAGAGGAATTTGAAGATCCAAGGAAAGAACTTGTCGACCGGCTACTCGAATACGAGAAATATAAGTCCGCCGCACAGATGCTTTACGAGCGCACGACCGTAGAGCAGGCCGTATTCCCTCGCGGCCGGATCGAGTCCGACGAGAATAACGCCGAGGTCGATGCGTCTGTTTTTGATATACTCACCGTTTTCCAAAAGATCCTCGCTCGCCACGTAGACGAGATCAAGATGGAGATCCATCGTGAAGAGATCTCGCTCGCGGACATGATCAAGACCTTGAAAAAACGGATCTTCGATGAGATCGAATTAAGCGTAACGGCCTTTTTCGAAGAGATGCACTCAAAACGGGAATTGGTGACAGCGTTTATCGCAGTGCTTGAGATCGTTCGCACCGAGGGCATTCGGCTTACGCAAAGCAAAACGTTCGGCGATATTATTTTGAAGAAAGTTTAAATGGACGCAGTAGAACAAAAGCTGACAAAAACACCGGCGGAATTGATGGCGATCGTCGAGGCGTTGATCTTTGTCTCGGAGGAGCCGATCACGACAAAGGTCCTCGCCGATGTCATGGAAGAGCACCGCGAAACGATCGACGCGGCAGTTGATGAATTAAAGAATGAATTCGAATCACGCGAAGGCGGTCTGCAATTGCGCGAGATCGCCGGCGGCTGGCAGATCTCGACCCGTACCGAATATCACGAGGAAGTCCGCAGATACTTAAAGACCCGGCCCTCAGCTAAACTCTCGCTCGCCTCACTTGAAACGCTCGCCGTTATTGCTTACAAACAGCCGGTCACCGTTCCCGAAATTTTAGAGATCCGCGGCGTCCAGTCCGCATCCGCGATCAAGACGCTTCTCGACAAACGCTTGATCGTCGCAAAAGGACGCAAGGAGACCGTTGGCCGACCGATGATGTACGGAACTTCGAAGGATTTTCTTATTCAATTCGGGTTAAAAGATCTCACCGAACTGCCGTCGATCGAAGACTTTGAGGATTTGGCAGGTAGCCTCGCGCAAGACCAATGACAGAGCGATTGCAAAAAATAATAGCCCAGGCTGGCATCGCCTCTCGACGCGCGGCCGAGGAGTTGATCAAGAGCGGAGAGGTAACTGTTAATGGGACGATTGCGGAACTTGGCGGCAAAGCCGATCCTGACGTTGACCATATTAAGGTCCGCGGAAAACTGATAAACACTGCGTTCGCTAAACGGTCGAACGTTTATATTCTTCTCAACAAACCTAAAGGCTACCTTTCGAGCGCCGCTGACCCAGAAGGACGTAAGCTCGTTACCGACCTCGTCAGAGGCCACGGACGCCTTCATCCGGTCGGTCGGCTCGACTATAACAGTGAGGGATTGATCATTCTTACGAACGACGGCGAATTCACCAATTTTGTCGCTTCGTCAAAAAAGATACCGAAGGTTTATGAGGTCAAGGTCAAAGGCCTGCCAACGGAGGTCGCGATAAGAAAACTTGCTCGCGGGGTGCGTCTGGAAGACGGCTTTCGAACGGCACCCGCCGAGATCAAAGCGCTGAAACCTACCGACAATAATGGCTGGTATGAGATCACCCTCTACGAAGGACACAATCAGCAGATCCGCAAAATGTTCGATGCGATCGCTCACTCGGTGGTAAAGCTCAGACGAACGCGTATCGGACCTGTGGCTGATCAAACGCTCCGGGTAGGAGAATCTCGCAAATTAACCCAATCAGAGGTCGACGCGTTTCTTGAACCCCAAAAAGCAGTGAAACCGAGCATTCGAATCGCGCCCCGAAAACCGCGATCTGCTCCCGGACGCAAATAGTCATCTCAGTAACGCCCGGTGCTCGACCATCAGGCAAAGATCCTGGACGACCTTTATTCCGACGCGTGCGAAAATCTCGGCGATCTCGTCGTTTCGGATGCCGAGCTGTATCCAAACTGACGCCGGCTTTTTGGCGAGAATTTCTTCCGTGTGTTTCGGAATGTCCTCAGACCGCCGAAAGACATTGACCATATCGATATCGCCGGGAATTTCATTCAGGTTCCGATACACCGGCACCCCGAGGATCTCGCTCACTTCGGGATAATAGACCGGTACCGGAACGATCTCACATCCCGCATCCTGCATATATTTCGATACGTAAAACGCGGGCTGCGTGTGACGCGATTCCGGTTTGATGCCAAGAACGGCGATCCGCTTTGTTCCCCTTAACAGCTCGCCGATCTCGTCGTCGGACGTTAAGATATTTTTCTTCCAATCCATGTCTTCAAGTTTATCGTTCCGATTTCCATACTCGAAATCTTAAATAGCACCTCAAATTTGGCATCAAACAATTGATTATGCTAGTATAATTGTTGCTTATATACGAAAATATGAACTTTGAACTGTCCGAAGAGCAGCAGCAGATCAAATATAGCGTTCGCGAATTTGCCGAGAGCGAGATTCGCCCCTACGCACTGGAATGGGACGAAACACAGCATTTTTTTGACGAATTAAGGCCGAAGCTGGCTGAGCTCGGGCTGCTCGGCATCCTGTTTCCGGAGCAGTACGGCGGAGCGGGGATGGGCTACATCGAGTACGCGACGATCATTGAGGAACTGGGCCGTGTTTGCGGGGCAGTTGGCTTGTCTGTCGCTGCCCATAATTCACTGTGTTCAAATCATATTTACTCTTTCGCCTCTGAAGAACAAAAACAGAAATACCTCACCCCTCTGACCCAAGGCGAAAGCTGGGGAGCCTGGGGCCTGACCGAATCGCAGGCAGGCTCTGACGCTTCCGGCACTCGCACGACGGCGGTTCGAAGCCGCGGCGGATGGAAGGTAAACGGCTCAAAGAATTTCATTACCCACGCCATCGCATGCAATACGCTCGTCGCCGTCGCGGTCACGGATAAATCGAAAGGAAGTAAAGGCATCTCGGCGTTTATCTTTGACAAATCGATGGAAGGCTTTCGCTCCGATAAAAAGGAGAACAAGGTCGGAATGCGCTCGTCCGAAACGGCGTCCGTTGTTTTCGAGGATTGCTACGTTCCCGATGAAAACCGCCTCGGTAACGAAGGCGAGGGATTCCTGCAGGCAATGCAGGTCCTTGATGGCGGCCGGATTTCCATCGCGGCACTGTCCGTCGGCATCGCTCAGGGCGCTTACGAAGCAGCATTGAAGTACGCCAAGGAGCGGCAGCAGTTCGGCAAACCGATCGCCGAATTTCAGGCTATCCAGTTCAAGCTCGCCGATATGGCCACGCAGATCGAGGCGGCCAGATTGCTCACCTGGCAAGCAGCGACGCTCAAAGATGCCGGCAAAAAGACGACCAATCAATCCGCTATGGCCAAGCTTTTCGCGTCCGAAACGGCCGTTCGCGTATCAGAGGAATCGGTGCAGATCCACGGCGGTTACGGCTACACGAAGGACTATCCGGCCGAAAAATACTGGCGCGATTCAAAACTCTGCACCATCGGCGAAGGCACGTCTGAGATCCAGCGGGTAGTTATTGCAAAGCAGCTCTTAAAGGCGTAATTTCTTAGCCTCGCCAGGCACACGATCTTCGTGAAACATTTGTATGTTTCGTGTTGCATCATTGCAACATATGCGCTATTATCTCAAAGCTTTCTACCAAATAGATCAAATTAAAGGAGAAATATTATGAGCATAAGCCCCGCTGCCAGCACAAATTACTTAGGATCCGCGCTGATCGCCGAAATGGAA
>JBDTXM010000042.1:0-19601 GCA_040006215.1 Acidobacteriota bacterium | reverse complement strand
CTACATCACCCGGATTGCCCCAGCTTGCGATCATGACGGACGAATCGGAACTCCGAAGCACGAACCACTGCCCGGACGAGGGTCGATACACGGCCAGATCCGTCTTCCCATCCCCATCAAAATCCCCCGGCGTCGTCACATCTCCCGGGTTCCCCCAGGTATTCGTAAACGTTCCTCCATCACTCGACCGAATGGCAAACCAACTCCCATCACCCGGCCTCTGCACCGAAACATCACTCCTCCCATCCCCATCAAAATCCGCCCGGGGAGGCCGGTTCGCTAAATTGGTCCAGAAGCCGCTTTGAAGATTGTAAGTTCCGCCCGACGAGGTCTGTCCGGCGAACGCCTGGCCGATGGTATCGACCAACGTGTAGTTCCCGCTGCTCGTCACGCCTCCGCCGAATGAGGCAATTTGTTGTTCACTGTACGCGGGTGCGATGCCGCCGACCCACTCGGGCGGGGCCCCGGCGGAGATCGGGATAGTGCCGAGAATGCCGCCACCATTTGCGGAGATCTTATAAATGCCAGTGACGCCGTTAATTTTCGCGGCGTTGAGAATCGTCGAATTGTCTGGGGTCCAAACCAGACTGTGATAAAAACCTTCGCCAACTGGAAGGTTGTTAAGAAACGTCAACTGCGTTTTGTTAGAACCGTCCGGGTTGATTTTGAACAAATTAACAAAAGGCCCGGCTTGGCCGCGATTGAGGACATTCGTTGTAGCATAGGCGATAGTTTGCCCGTCATTTGACCATGACGGATTTACGTCGCCGAAATTCGTATTAGGAATTTTTTGGCGATTCAGTAAATCATTGTAATTCAATGTGTAAAGCCCGCCTGCCGGTGTGTTGTCGTAATTCTCCACTACAATCAGATTGTCACCGCCTCGCACACCCATATGTCCCGGGTTGCGAATCGGGTCTAAGGTCGGGATACCGGTGCAAACACGGCTGCTGCCGTCCAATTTCATTGTGCAAAGCCCGTTCACATCGTCAGTAGTGATCTGCTTATCGGCGCGATTTGTTTCGGGTGAGAAAAAATGACCGAAGGCGATGCCAAAGTTTAGTGCGATCTGCGTTTCCTGTCTGGTCGTCAAATCACGGATCCACCATTCCGGCTGACCGTTGAAAAACGGATTGCAAAGGGTGTTGGGGTCGAAACGCTTGAACAGGATCAGCCGTCCGTCCGGCGAGATGCGGGGGTGCAGACCGTTGGTTATAAACCGGTCGTTCGACCCATCTTGGCCAACCACCCAGATCGAAGCCGTTGAACAGTTTTGACCCGGAACGGTCGGGACACGGCTGTAAATTATTTCGCCGGGTTTCAGGATCTGGGCCGAAGCGCTAACAGCGACAAAGCAAATGTTAGCCGCCGCCAAAACAAGCATCGCCAAGGCCATCGTAGTGGTAGATCTATGATTCTCAGATTTCATAACGTTCTCCGGACGCCGGTCGACATTTATGCCAATGGTCGCCGCATCATTTTTCATCTTTTAGACCAGATCAAAGCCATCAATACACGATCAGCATAAAACTCGCGGGGGTCGTATCTTCCCGATTATCGGCGTCGAACGTAAAGACCTCGACCGCGTTCGTTCCGAAAAAACGAAAGTTCGCACCGGCATTTCTACAGGCTATCGGGTTCACGTTGCAGGTCGTCGCATACTCGGGGGTAATTGAGACAAAACGGGTGCTGATCGGCAAGCCAAAGTCGAGCCGATAAACACCCGTTATGGGTACGGTCACAGTTATCCCGCAGTTGGAGACTGCGTCGCTAAAGCCGCTGTAACAATGAACAATCGATCCGTTCCGATCGACATGGACCATCGCCTTGACAAGACCGTTGGCTGCCGCGTTTTGCCTGGCATTTCCGACCATGGTCAGATTTCCGCCTGTTCCAAAAGAAGACGTGCGTCCGGTCAGGTCCAGGTTTCCGGTCATGGACAGATTCCCCCCGGCACCCAGAGGGCTGATCAATAGCAGATCGCCGCTAGCCTGCAAATTACCGGGGTTAGTAACGTTGAGCCGTGCATATTCAGAAGCCGCGGCACCGCCGAGGCTAAGAGCATTAGTTGCGGTGGCGGCGTTCGTCGCAAAATTGGCATTTGTCGCATTGACCGAGTTAACTGCGTCCTGGGCGTGGACCGCATTGTCCGCGTTTGCCGCATGCACGGCAAACGGAACAACCGTTAGCTGTTGCCGGGGCCCGAGGATCGTGAAGGCATTGGGGCTCGCATTTGGCTTGACCCCGATCTCGATAAATATGCTGTTCGGAGTATTGAACGCCGTCGCTCCAAAATCGAGCGTGACGCTAAACACCCCGTTGACCAGGACCGTGTTTGGACGCAAAGCAATGGTACCGATCTGATTGCCGCCGACGATCGCGTCATACAACCGAAACTGCACGTCGTAGACCCCGTTGGCCGGACTGGTTCCGTCATTCATACGGCCCTGAAAGTTAAAGCTTGTTCCTTGTGCCGATCCGGCAAACGGAATCAGCAAAATCAACGTGTAAATTAAAATCAGCTTTTTCATATTCATTGTCCTAAAACGTGCTTGCGAGACATTAATGTCATTATTCCGCTAGATAGTCACCGGATTAATACACGATGATCATAAAAGGGTTCGGCGTGCTGGAATTTTGATAGTCAACGTCCGTTATATGTGTCGAAACATAGATCTGGTTAGGATTCGGATTATTGAAGAAATTGTAGGAAGTGACAATATTTACCGGTGAACCGCTGATCGTCGTAACGGAAACAAAACGATCGTTGACTCGAAAACCAAAATCTATACGATATAAACCTCCCGGTATGGTTGTATCGGCAACCGTAAAACCGCAATTTCCAGTTGTCGCACCCGTGATTCCGTTATAGCAGCGTAATATTGTGCCGTTGGCGTTAACGTGAAGCATCGCTTTTACAAAACCGTTAGACGTGATCGGTTGAGAAGCGTCTCCGGTAATCGCCATGGGTCCGGTAATCGCCAGAGCGCCGGTAGTTCGAAGATCACCGGTGTTTAGGACGTTAAGTTTTGCGTAGCCAGAAGCTGCCACTCCGCCGAGGCTGAGCGAATTTGTCGCTGTCGTGGCGTTGTCGGCATTTTGTGCGTTAACGGCGTTTTGAGCATTGACAGCATTCGTCGCGTTGTCGGCGTTAGTGGCGTTTGCCGCTCGCACGGCAAACGGCACGACGGTCAATTGCTGACGCGGGCCCAATATCGTGTAGGCATTCGGCGAGCCGTTTGGGCGAAGTGCGATCTCGATAAAAATGCTGGTTGGATTATTAAAAGCCGTCGCGCCAAAATCGAGCGTGATACTGAACACGCCGTCAATTAGAGTCGTGTTAGGACGCGAAAGAACCGCACCGATCTGATTGCCCCCGACGATGGCATCATACAATCGAAACTGCAGATCGTAGCGGCCGTTCGCCGGATTGGTTCCATCATTCAAGCGGCCTTGAAAGTTGAAACTATTGCCCTGGGCCAATGCTGTGCTTACCGTCAGACAAACAAAAATCAAGCCGATAAAGATGTATAGTAAAATCGATCTCTTAGTCATAATTTTTTTTTCAGTATCAATCAAATTTCGCCAACTGCTTTCATCGGCTTTTTCGCCTTTTCTTTGATAGGCAATTTGATCGGATCACATTCGAGCAATGCCCGTTTCGATCAGCTTTGCCCCGGCATTTCTCAACTCCTGCCGCAAACCTTCGTGGGCAATGGTTGCTGCGTTTCGCTCAAAAACGGCTCCTGCCGCCAACAATTCAAGACCTGAAAGCAACTCGCCTTCATCGTGTTTCGGCCTCGGAAATGGGATTTTGACCTTGAAATTGTTACCGCATAATTCATCGACCAGCATCGAAAGCCGGCCGCCGACGATAATAATGCCCTGCTGTTCGCCCGTCTGATTCACCGCATCGGCAACTTCCTGCATCAGCAGAACGCGGTCGATCGCCTCTTCGGCAAAAGCCGCAAGAAAAACGGCTCGCGGCGGAAGCGGTTGCGGGTTGAGTTCTGCATCCGTGAACCTCCCTCCGCCGATTACGTCGAAAATCTCAGGATGCCTGGCGGCGATCGCTTCCAGAATTATTCGGGTTATATGAGATTCCGATCGCCACGGTTCGGGTTGAGAACCGAATGCCAATTGCCAAGGCTCCGGATGCGGCCCGAAAACCTGTTTCGCAACTTTGCGGATAACCGGATCCCAAGGCCCCGGTTTTAAAGGCTCGTCCGGATTCGGATTTCCGGCAGCTCCGCCGAACATATTGCTGACCAGCACAGCCAATTGTTCGCGCGAAATGTTTACTGTTTCGCCGGTAGTTTTTACTGCTTGCATTGATACTCCTTGTTTTAAAGCAACCAAATTTGCTTTTGGTTTTTGGATAAGCCGCAGCCGCAAAACCGCGACGACATCCTGTCATTTATGTGGAACGCATTTTCCGATCCCAAACTGAAGGCGCTTATATTAATTCTCAACCGAACATCCGAAACTTGAGAACATATCTCGCGTTATCGCCTTCGAAGGTCAGATCTTTTTCAATCGGCCCTAAGTTTCTGTAAATGTGATCGAGATCAGCCTGCGAGAATCTAAGCTCCTTGATCGGGCCGATATTGTCGTCGGGACCCGGAAGGCCGACTTTTGCTACACCCATAGCTCCATCCATTCCGGTGACGATCCGGCTTACAAGTTCCTGACGAGGGATCTGTTTTGTGGTAAAGGCCGGTAAATTAGACAGCATTGAGGCCTGAGCCGCTTTTTCCAATACAGTGCGGACCTGACTTGGGCTGCTATCGTCATTCTCCATCATGGCCACAAGAATGATGAGGTTATCGGCGGAAGTCACCATATCCGCGACATTGCTTAGGCCCCAAATTGTATTGGCGGGAGCCTGGACCTCATCGCCCTCTTCGACATTCGTCAGCGGTCCCACCAGTGTCATTTTTGAGTTGCTCGCCCCTGGGGCAAGATTTGTCTTGAGGTCAACTGCAAAAATTAAGGCATAGGGTTCGTCGTTTTCAGTATTACCAATAAAGGGAATATTGATCTCGTCGCTTTGATCCAGGCATACGAATTTGATCAATGCCAATGTCAAAGGAATCGGAGTGTTGGGTATGAGAGACTCTTCACATGCCTTCAAAGATAAGCGGGTATTCGTGATTTGAAGGCTTAGTTTTTTCCACTCGGGGTTGAGGGCGGGTTTCGGCGGATTCTTCTCACCGGGTTCGGCTTCTACGAGAAACTTCTCGGTTTTTTTAAGCTCCAATTCCAGACCGCTCAGCTTTGTGCGGAGAGGATCGCACTTGTCTGTCACTACGGTGGGAACGGGCTTATCCGGATGAAGAACAGTTTTCCCGTGCAGAGTAAAGTTTGCTTTATCGTTCGTTGCGGTACCCGTTCTTTTCGGAGAGAATTTGTGAGCATCGCGATCAAGTGAGATTGGTTTTATTGGATTTGTTACTGATTTTTTTGGGTTTCCCATTGGTACTCCTTATTTAATGAAACCGCCGTTTGTTCAGTTTACGCCGGGTGAAGTGTGGCGAGGATCTCGGCAGATTCTGCGCCTCCGAACACAAATAAAAATTGAACGATTCGACCTTAGTCGATTCGAGCTAGTGGCGTAACTACGAATGTATGCGGGTAACGAAAGAGCGGGAATTTAGGAATTCCTAGACAATTTGTTCTCGAAGCGCTTTGGCGACGGCTTCGGATTTTGAATGGACCTGAAGTTTTTCGTAGACGTTACGGAGATGAAAAGAGACGGTGTGGATACTGATGCCGAGCTGGTATGCGGCGGTCTTATAGCTATGTCCTTCCACCAGCATTTTGAGCAATTCTTTTTCTTGCGGCGTCAGGTGATAAGCCGCGTTTTTCGGCGGCGTGAAGTGTTTGAACAAGGTGATTACGCGACGAGCAACTTCCGGCGACATCGGAGCTCCTCCCGCTTGTACCTCGCGCAGGGATTCGAGAAGCCGGGCCGGCTGGGTATTTTTGAGAAGATAGCCGATCGCGCCAGCACATAAGGCGGCGAAGATACGCTCGTCGTCGTCGTAGACCGAGAGGGCAAGACAAGGCAGATCGGGAAATTGTTCGCGCAAGATCTTGATGCCTTCAATACCATCCATTCCCGGCAAGCCGATATCAGTCAATACTATGTCGGGCTGTTCGCGGCTCAATTTCGCGATCGCCTCTTCCATCGAGCGAAAACTCCCGACGCACAAGAAGCCGCTGGTACCATTGATCAGCATTCCCAGGCCTTCGCGCACTTCGCGCATATCTTCGATAATGGCTACCTTGATGGCCGCATCGGTCGAAGGTTGGTTTTCAGCAATCATCGGCATTGTTTCTCTTGTGTCCGATCAGTATAGACCGAATGTTTGGTTTAATTTCCCTGCGAGATCATGCAGGTATCCACGTTAACGCCATGACCACATAGGGTACTTTAACTTCAGACTCAAAGCGATCGTCGTTCCCTCTCCTTTGACCGATGCGATCGTCAATTGCCCCCCACAGTCTTTCGCGCGTTTGTGAATGCTCGACAGACCGTTGCCGTCGTATTCCGAGCTTGTGTCGAAACCTAGCCCATTGTCCCTGATACGCAGGATCAAATCATTGTTTTCGTTCAGATGAAGGTCGATCCGGACCGAAACCGCACTCGAATGGCGGACAATGTTGCTTACCGATTCTTTGAAGATCAAATACAAGTCCCGCCGGATGTCCGCACCTAACTTCAGATCAGGTTCGACGTGCGGTGCATTGAATTCCAAACGGATGTCGCTCCGCTCTAAAAGTTCTTCAGCGTATTGCCGCATTCTGCGCGTCAATCCGATAAGACTGTCTTTTTTTGGGTTGATCGCCCACACAATGTCGCTCATCGCCGAAACGGAATCACGTGATATCTCGGCGACGGTGCCCAGTAAATTATCCTTACGGTCGGCGTCTCTCTCGGAGGTTCGCTCACCCGGCCGCTGGGCGACCTCGCTCAAGATCGCGATCTTGGTCAAATTCGCTCCAATATCATCGTGCAGATCAGTGGCGATGCGCGTGCGTATGTTGGCGACCTCGAGCAGCCGCGACAACCTGAAACGATAGAAAGCATAGATCATTAGTGCAGCCATCGAGAACAGTAAAGCTATAAACCACTGACGCTGCCAAACCGGGGCATCGATATGCAACGAAATTACCGCCGGTCGGCTGTACAGTCCGTCTGCAGTAATGGAGCGGATCTCGATCTGCGAATCACTCGACGCTATGCTGGCAAAATTTATTGTTCGCTCCGCGGTGGGTGACCATTCAGACGCTCCCAGACGATATTCATATTTCAGCTTTTCTCCGGGACTCGCGCCAAGCCCGAGAAAATCTACGCTCACTTGTCTTTGGTCGGAATTGAGTTTGAGAGATGGGATCGAGCTTTCGCCCAGAACCGATACACTTTGCGTTACACTGTTTACGCGCAAACCCATTATCAAGATATTCGGAGGATTGCGTACGCGCGGAGGTTCGGGAACAAAACGGGCCAATCCTTCGTGAGTCCCAAACCAAAGTGTGTTCTTACCGTCACGGTAAGAAACCTCGACAAAACCCGTCGGCAAACCGTCGGCGGTGGTAAAGCTTTCGATCTGTCCGGTGTCGGGATTCAGGCGGTCAATTCCGCGCCGTGTGCCAACGTAGATCCGCCCGAATTCGTCTTCGGTAACCGTTGCCGTAGAAATGCTTGTCATACCGTTGGCCGGCGTATATTTCACGAATTCAAAGTTGTCACTGTTTGGATCGTCGAGTCGCCACAATCCTTGGTTGGCGGATGCGACCCAAAGCCGGTGGTGAGTGTCGACAAATAGATCCAGAATTCCGTCCGACGGAGATCCATCAGCGGGAGTTAGAATGCGAAATTCTCCATTGCGATAACGAACCAAAGCGGCGTCGCCATAGTCGCTGTCGGTACCGATCCACACGCTACCCTCGCTGTCCTCGATCAAAGCCGAGCCGAGCCGATACCCGGATAATCCGACTTGGTCGGTGTAATCGTGCCAGATGTTTTTCGATCGCTCCCAACGTAAGAGTTCGTGGGCGTCTCCGGTCGTTAATATCCAGATGTCGCCGTGCGAATCTTCAAACAGTCGAAAAACCTCAAGACCCTTAGCACCCGTTTCGATCTTTTCGAGCGTCGCGTGCGAAAGCTCTTCAAAACTCGTGCGGTCAGGCGAACGAAAAAGTCCTATTCCAGTCGGAATCCACCACGCCCCCGCCCGATCCTGTCGGATGGTCTGCTGCCACGCAAAGCCAAAATAATCGACATACTTTGGTAGGCGCAATTTTACGAGAGAAAATTTGCCGTCGCTGAATCGTCCAACGACGAGTCCGCCATTCGGATCCTTATTTGCAAAGAGTTCTTTTGGATGAGTAGTAGCAAACAACTCTCCGACCGAGTTTTCAAAGATCGAGTTGACTTGGTTTGAATCCAATCCGTCCGCTGAAGTGTAAGTCGTGAATCCGTAGCGGACTATCTTCTTCGCACCGCATTGAGAGCCGGTCCATAGATTTCCGTCCTTGTCTTCGGAAAGGGCGAGGACGTCGTCACACAAATCGTTTTTCGCCGTGTAGGTTTTGCAAACGGATGAGCTTCCTTCGCCCTGCCACGCACACAGCCCGGGAACCGTCGCCAGCCATAACTGGCCGTCGCTTGTTTCGACCATTTCGCGGATCCAGTTTGATCCAAGACCATCTTTCATCGAGTAGCATTTTCTAACCGGGACGTCGCTCGCAGGGTCGAGCACGCACAATCCGCCGGAGTAGTCGCTGCGCATGCTCATCCAAAGCTGGCCGTCGTGGTCTTCTAGCAAGTCCGTGATCTTATTGTCGCTAAACCCGTCCTTATCGGCGATGTAACGCCGGACAGAGCCGTTTTGCGAAAGGCGAAACAAACCGCTTCCGAAAGTGCCGATCCAAAGCGTGCCGTGATGGTCCTCGAGAATTGTATTTACGTTAAGCACATTCGGCCCAGCCTCAGCTTTACCCGCCTTAAGGGGATCGCCCAACGGAACAAGTTCAAAAGCGACCCGGTCCGTTTCAATCAATTTATAAAGCCCGTCGCTTGTGCCCACCCAAACTCGGTCGTTGTTGTCTTGATATAGAGTCAAGATCTTTACGGCTTTCGGATTGTCCGGGATAAGAACCGTGAAAAGCGGATCGTCCTTAGAATCGGCAAGACCCGTGGGATTTAGTCTTGCGAGTCCGCCATCCGTGGCAATATAAATCGCGCCACTATTTGTTTCGAGAAAATCGTTGACGTGACGGTCGGGCAATCCATGAGCAGAAGTAAAATTTGTAAACCCATAGCCGTCAAAACGCGAAATGCCTTCGGCTGTACAGAACCAGAGAAAACCACGAGAGTCTTGTTTTATTTTTTTTACACTGTCGCGCAGCAAACCGTCGGCGACCGTGTACGTTTTCACGGGAAGCCTTTCAGCCATAAAGGCTAAGGGAAAACTGAAGAAAAGAACAACACAGGCGATATCGGTGAATCGTCGATACAAAACACAGTCCCGATCCGCGATGGACGAATTTCTAAGCATTCCCAACAGCCAACAATGACAAATGACTGGAATTATGGCACCAGAAGCTTTGCTTTACAAAACATTCCCAAACGAGCCGACGGCCTTTTCATCCTTCGCTTTGGACCAGATATACATGATGGCGTAGGATCGCCAGGGCCGCCAGGCATCTGCACGTTTATATAGTTCCTCAACGGTTTTCAGACCGACCGTGGGAAAGAGATTCACGTTTGCGGCTGGAAAGACGTCGGGATTCCCGTGCACCCGCATCGCAATGTATTGAGCGGTCAAATTATCGATGCCGGGAATTTCACTAAGCTTCGCGATGAAATTATCGGAGTCGTCATTTTTTTCAAAACTGATCGTTCCGTCGCAAACGGTACGGGCCAAAGCTTGAATCGTTTCCGCTCGCCCCTCGCTCAGGCCCATTTCTGACAGGTTAGTGTCAGCAAGGATCTCAGGAGTGGGAAACAGAAACGCGAGGCCATCTACATCCGAGATACGCTGTCCGAAGGACTCGGCGATTCGGCCCGAAAACGCCACCGATCGCTTCAGAGTCACCCATTGGTTGAGACATGATTGGACAGCGAGTTCGAAACCGTTCCAGCAACCTGGCACCCGCAGCCCGGGTTCTGCTTGAATAAATGAAGACAAGGTAGGGTCGTTCCCCAGGCTTTCAGCTATGGCGGCCCAGTCCGCATTGAGATCGAACATATTTCGGATTCGCTCAATGATCTGGTACAGAAGACGCGAATTTGCGATACGCACATGCACCGTAACAGCGTCGAAGTCCTCATCGGGCGACACCTCAAAAAACCCGCTCGTGTCCTTCACCAAAATGGTCCGGCGATAGCTGTTCGGGCTAACTGTCTCGACTCCGGGAATCGCTCGTTCGGCAAGATACGCCAGCATTCCTCTCCAATGGTAGGGCGGACGGAAACGTAGGTTAAACGTATAGAAATCCTCGTGCGGGATCGCCTTCTGGTTCGCGAGACGCCTAATATGGGTCGGCGTTCGCTTGTATGTCTTGCTTATAACGGCATTGAATCTGCGAACGCATCCGAAACCTGACGCGAGCGCGATCTCCGTCATAGGCAGCCTGGTCTCATCGATCAGTTTCTTGGCGAAGTGCAGCCGACGGGTCTTAGCGACCGCGGCCGGCGACGCCCCCAGGTGTTGGATAAATAGGCGTCGAAGGTGCCGCGAACTTACGCCCAACCGTTCCGCAAGGCCTTCCATCCCTCCATCCTCCAGCCCGCTTTCCTCAATTATACGGAGCGCCCGCGAAACCGTGTTCGAGGTTCCGAACCATGCCGGAGTTCCCGGACTGCATTCCGGCCTGCAACGTAGGCAGGGGCGATAACCCGCTTCAGCCGCCGCCGCCGCAGTTGCAAAGTAGCGAACATTTTTTTCCTTTACAGTCGGTACCGGACAGATCGTACGGCAATAGATCTTGGTGCTGAGCACACCCGTGAAAAACTTGCCATCAAAACGGGAATCGCGCGACAACCTCGCCCGTGAACATACCTGCCTGTCTAATGTCATGCATTGCGATTATAGCCGAATCAACGACCGAAAGTGGACGTTTTCGGACATGGTTTGCCAGTAACGATCTCTTTCGGCGAACCATGTCCGCAAACGTCCAATGCGACCGCATCTAATCCGATAAAGTCACTTGATATGAAAACTAAACCTCCAAGCTTCCGTTCTGCACTGCTTGTCATTGTGATGCTCTTTTCCACGGTCAGCCTATCTTTTGCGCAAAATGCGGGCATCGACGACATCGACCGCACTGTAAAACCGGGCGATGACTTTTACCGGTATGCCAACGGAGCCTGGCTAAAAAGGTCCGCGATCCCCGACGGTCGGTCCACCTTCGATAATCGCGCCATCATGGGCGAATCAACCGCCAAGCGGGTTCGCGATCTCATCACTGAAGCCGCCGCCGCCCATCCCCCGAAGGGAAGTGTGGCTCAAAAGGCTGGGGACTATTTCGCGAGCTTTACGGATACCGACTCGATCGAAGCAAAGGGCCTGACACCGCTCGCCAACGACATGGCTGGGATCGCGGGCATCACAAACAAAACCTCGCTGTCCGCCTACCTCGGTACGACTTTGAACAGCGAGGTTGATGGCCTTACCGCCAACGCCGATCACATTTTGGGCGTCTTGATCAATCAGGGTTTTGAAGACTCAAAACACAATCTTCCGCACCTATTGCAGGGCGGACTCGGAATGCCAGACCGCGAGATCTATCTAGATCAATCTCCAAAGTCGGGTGAGTTACGCATCGCGTATCAGGCACACATCGCGGCGATCCTGAAACTGGGTGGTGTTCCCGATGCCGAAACGAAAGCTGCTGCAATTCTGGCGCTCGAGATCCAGATCGCCCGCAGCCACGCCCCTGACTCCGATTCAACCGACGTTTTCAAACAAAATAACCCCTGGAAACGCGTGGATTTTGCCTCAAATGCTCCGGGAATGGACTGGGAGGCCTATTTTCGCTCGGCTGGGCTTTCTGGACAATCGGATTTTCTCGTATGGCAGCCGACGGCGGTAACTGGAACGTCTGCCCTCATAACTGCCGACAGCGTCGATACTTGGAAGGACTATCTTCGGTTCCACCTGATCGAACACTATGCAAGTGTCCTGCCCAAAAACGTCGCGGCCGAAGATTTCGCATTTTACGGCAAGACACTGGCAAATGCTACGCAACCCTCCGACCGCGGCGCCACAGCCATCACCGCCACAAATGCCGCCCTCGGCCAGGCGGTAGGCCAACTATATACGCAGCGATACTTCCCCCCGGAGGCTAAGGCAAGTGCAGAAGAGATGGCGGCGAATTTGATCACGGCGTATCGCTCTCGCATTCCAACCCTCTCCTGGATGTCGTCCGCGACAAAACAAAAAGCGTTGGCCAAGCTCGCTGCGTTCAAGATAGGGCTCGGCTACCCTGATGTCTGGATCGACTATTCATCGTACGAAGTCGTCCGCGGTGATGCCCTCGGCAATATGCGCCGGGCGGAGTCTTTCAATCGGGCACACGATCTTGCCCTGCTGAAAAAGCCGGTCAAGCCCTACGAGTGGTCGATCGTTCCGCAGATTCCCGGAGCGGTCATCATGTTCAGTCCGAACGTTGAATTCTTCGCAGCTGCGATCCTACAGGCGCCGTATTTCGATTACAAAGGCGACGCCGCTTCCAATTACGGTTCTGCCGGGGCGGGTATTGCACATGAGATCAGCCACAGCTTTGACGAGCTCGGCAATATCTACGACGCCGAAGGCCGCCTCGGAAAATGGTGGACCGACGACGATACAGCCAAATACCACGAAGCTGCATCAAAGCTAACGTCCCAATTCTCTAGCTATTGTCCGCTGCCGGATCTCTGTCTAAAAGGTGATCAAGTCCTGAGCGAAAATATCGCTGATATCGCCGGACTGCGGACAGCCCACGACGCATATCTGCTTTCTCGGAAAGGCAAGGCTGACGCCGCCATCGGCGGGCTGACTGGCGAACAACGCTTCTTTATTGCATTTTCGCAGAGATGGCGAAGACTGCAGACCGAAGCCGCACTTCGCCGGCAGGTAGCGACCGACACTCATCCGCCCGGCGAGTACCGCAGCGATACCGTTCGAAACATCGACGACTGGTACAAAGCGTTCGGCATTGCACCCGGCGATAAATTATTTCTGAAACCCGAGGACCGCGTAGGAATATGGTGAAACCGCTCAAAATTGCTTTCGTAGAATGGCCCGAAGCCCTTTCGACCGATAACGAACAGTGGGCCGACGTGAAAAACTCCGTCGCTGCCGCCGCACCGGATATCCTTGTCACCAATGAACTCCCGTTCGGGCCGTGGTTGGCTGAGGGTCCCACGTTTTCCGAGGACGAAGCGTGCGAAAGTCTTCGTGCGCATGAAAAAGGGTCGAAAGGGCTGGTCGATCTCGGAGTTCCCGCAATCATCTCTTCGCGCCCCGTTTGGAATGGAAAACGGCTCGCTAACGAAGCGTTCGTAGTCGAAAATGGCGTCTCACGAACACTCCATCGCAAACAGCATTTTCCTAACGAACACGGATGGTTTGAGACCGAATGGTACGCCGGCGACAGCTCGGGTTTCGAGGTTGCCGATATTCTCGGGATAAAGGTCGGCGTGCTCCTTTGTACCGAGGCCATGTTCAACGAACGCGCCCGTGCGTACGGAAAACAAAAGGCGTCGCTGCTCGTTATACCTCGTGCGACCGGTATCGACAAAAAATCCTGGCGGATAGCCGGCGCGATGGCCTCACTCGTTTCAGGAGCCTACATTGTCAGCTCGAACCGCGTCGGCCGTTCCCGAGGCGGCCTCCGGTTCGGCGGGGGCGGTTTTGCCTACGCCCCGCACGGACGCCTTACAGCGTTGACGGACCCGGCCAATCCTGTGCGGACCTTCGAACTCGATCCCGAGGTCTCCAGACTCGCCCAACGCGAATACCCTTGCTACGTCCCGGAGCTCGAACGACACTCACATCGCACGGAAATAGACCGAAGCTTTCTTTAAAACACTTCCGAATTCAGACAATTCAACGATCGACAGTGCGCGCCTCCGTCAGCGAGTTAAGCGTGGTAAACGTTAGGCGAACAAAGGAGAACTTTGATCACATTTTCTCGCGATTGAACGGATCGGCGTTAAACTAGCGATTTCTTCACGGACAATATTTCTAGTCTCTTCGCATCTCTACCGGCGGTTTCTATGGTCGAGCTAAGCCGGTTCTATGTCCAGAATGTCTTGCATGAAGACTTGATCGTAGAAACCGAATAGGAGGCGGATGGGCTCTTCCTAGGCGCCGGGCCGTAACCGGATACCAGATGAAGGGGTTACCCCAAGATCTTGGGGACCGATCACTCGTCACGCGGAAGCCTAGCCGGCTTGGGAGCGCTCGCTGCAAACGAGTCGACGGCTCGACTCATGCGTCGGAGCCTGCGCTCCGAGGATGAAGGATTGAGGAATAGCTTATATAATGAGCGGAGATGAAACTAACTGTATTCAAGGACAAGAGTAAGGCCGGCCTGCGGGTGGGGGCGTTCGTTTCCGATTCGCAGATTGTCGACTTCAGCCATTTGGTCTCGGATGCCTCCCTCGATGAAACCGCGGTGATGGGTTGCTTTGATCTCGAGACCGATTTTCTATCGAAAGCGGCCTCGGCCGTTACGGACGCTGAAATTATTATCGATCGCAGCTCCGTCGAATTCCTTTCGCCCGTTCCTGCACCACGAAAGATAATTTGCATCGGACTGAACTATCGCGATCACGCGGAAGAAAGCGGAATGGCGATACCGAAATCCCCGATAATGTTTTCCAAATTCACGTCTTGCGTCATCGGCCCGGGAGCGGCGATCATCGTGCCTGGGGGCAGCACGGAGTTGGATTACGAGGCAGAACTTGCCTTTGTGATCGGCCACCGATCGAAGAACGTCGCGAAGGCTAATGCGCTAGGCCACGTTTTCGGCTACGTGAATTTCAATGATGTCAGCGCCCGCGATTTTCAGTTTGCCGACGGACAGTGGCAGCGCGGCAAATCGTGCGATACCTTTGCCCCGATGGGCGAATATGTCGCTACCGCGGATGAGATTCCCGATCCGCAGGACCTCTCGATCAGGCTACGCTTGAACGGCGAAACGATGCAAGATTCGACGACTGCGCAGATGATCTTCGGTGTCGCCGAGCTGATAGAATTTCTCTCCCGCTTCATCACGCTCGAGCCCGGCGATGTCATCGCGACGGGCACCCCGCCCGGTGTCGGATTTGCCCGAAAGCCTCCGATCTATATGAAGGACGGCGACGTGGTCGAGGTTGAAATAGCGGGTCTCGGCGTACTTTCCAATCCGGTGAGGGCGGCGAAATAATATGTTTGACCTAACCGGGAAGGTCACGCTGATAACAGGTTCTGCCTCAGGCATCGGCGAGGCCATGGCTGTCACATTCGCAAAGCAGGGAGCCTTTGTCTATGTCGCCGACATCGACGAAGCTAACGGCGAAAGGGTCGCTTCCCAAATTACCGCAGACGGCGGCCGTGGCAAATTTATTCGTTTGAATGTTGCGGAGGACCTCGATTGCGAGGCCGCCGCCGGTCATGTTCACTCCGATCACGGCCGTCTTGACGTACTTGTGAATAACGCTGGCATCGGACATGTCGGAACCATCGAACAGACGACGGTCGACGATATGGATAGACTATGGGCCGTGAACGTGCGCGGGATGTTTGCGTTGACCAAGGCATTCATTCCAAAGATGCTGGAACGCCGGCATGGCGTTATCGTCAACACTTCGTCGATCGGAGGAGTCGTTGCGATCAAAGACCGCTTGGCTTACTGCACCACGAAATTCGCGGTCGTCGGATTTACCAAGTGCCTCGCGTTAGACCACGCGCTAAGCGGCATACGCGCAAACTGTATCTGTCCAGGACGCGTCGAGACCGAATTTGTAAAGGCACGCCTGAGCGAGTATCCTGATCCCGAAAAAGCCTATCGGGACATGGCCGCCACGCAGGCTGTCGGCAGAATGGGAACGCCGGAAGAGATCGCCGCGGCGGCGCTGTATCTCGCAAGTGACGAGGCCGCATTTGTCACCGGCAGTGCTCTGATCGTTGACGGAGGTCTCTCGGTGGGAAAGTAGGCAGTAACGGGTCGATCGAATGAAGGTACTCTTTATAGGTGGATCGGGTGTGATCAGCTCGGCGTGTTCGGCTCTGGCGCTGGAACGCGGCATCGACCTGTTCTTGCTGAATCGCGGAGTATCCGTTCGGCCCGTGCCGGCTGGAGCACAAACGCTGGGGGCGGACATATACGATCCGGACGCCGTTCGCTCGGCTATTGCCGATCATAAATTCGACGCGGTCGTCGATTGGATAGCTTTCAAGCCGGAGCACATTGAACGCGACATTAAGCTATTTCGCGGCCGTACCGACCAGTTCATTTTCATCAGTTCCGCGTCGGCCTACCAAAAGCCGCTGACATATCTTCCGATCACCGAATCGACGCCGCTCGGTAATCGGTTCTGGCAATATTCCCGCGACAAGATCGCCTGTGAGGAGTCTCTCATGCGCGCTTTTCGCGAAGACGATTTTCCTATAACCATTGTGCGGCCGTCGCACACGTACGACCGGACGATGCTGCCGCTAAAAGGGCGCTACACCGTGATCGACCGGATGCGAAAAGGCAAAAAGGTGATCGTCCACGGCGACGGAACTTCGCTCTGGGTGCTGACGCACAATACCGATTTCGCGAAGGGATTTGTCGGATTGCTCGGCAACAGCGCCGCTATCGGCGAAGCGTTTCACATTACATCTGACCGCGTTCTCACCTGGAACGAGATCTTCACTCTTTCGGCGCGTGCCGCCGGAACGATCGCCGACATCCTGCACGTTCCGTCCGATGTGATAGCTAAATATGATGTGGAGTGGGGAGCCGAACTTTTCGGCGACAAGGCGAACAGCGTCATCTTCGACAATTCTAAGATCAAGCGGCTCATCCCGGATTTCGCCTCGACGGTTCCGTTTTCAAAGGGGATCCAAGAGATCATCGAATGGTACGACGCCGATCCCGCCCGTCAAGCCGTCGATGAAAGCCTTGACCGGCTGATGGACAAGATCATCCACGACTATGCGTCTGCTTTCGATCCGCAACAAAAAGCCGCGACTTGACCTTAGTCCAGCGTAACCTGAAACTGCGTCACCGAGGCGGGAGCGAAATTGAACGAGACACCGTCACTGCCGATCTGCACCGCTGCATTTCTAGGCTCGACCGCCGCAGGTTGTTCGAATGTGTTGTGATCATGGACGTCTTTGGTGGTCAAAATTCGTGCCGTGCCCGATACAGCTTTCGCTCCGCGGATCGAGATAAAGCCATCGACCGTCTGCGTCATATGTGGATTGGTGACTGTCAGAGTTAAGACCTTCCCCGCCACCGATGCCGATCCAGCCAGTCCGAAAAACTTCGCGGGCTTTCCGTTTCGCTCGTAGCCGATTTCCGGTGCGGCAAAAACGGTACGGACGGACCGACCGTTCATATGCGGCGTGAACATATCGAATACGTGATACGTCGGCGTTTTGATGAATTTGTCACCGTCGGCAAGGAAGAGCGAGTGCAGACAGTTGACAAGCTGAGCAATGTTTCCCATTACGACCTTGTCGGCGTTGCGGTTGAAAATGTCGAGCGTGATCGCCGCAAGTATGGCATCGCGCATCGTGTTCTGCTGGCCTAGTAGGTGTTCGGGCTTTAGCTCGGTGCCGGGGCGGTGCCACGATCCCCACTCATCGACAAATATCTTAGTGTGATGCTGGCGGTCGAATTCGCCCATGATCTCCCAATGCTGTTTGATGAATCCCTCCAGCCTGTTTGCCTCATTCAACAGTTCGAAATATTCTTCCGGGCCAAATTTCAGCGCGTCGCCTTTCCCTGCATCCCAATCTGTCGTCCGCCCGCCCGAGACGTTCCACGAGTAGTGATGAATGCCCCAACCGTGAACGCGCCGCTCAAACATCCCGTCGCTTTTCTCGCGCATCTTTGAGAAAAAACCACGGGTCCAGTTCGGGTCGTCGCTGCTTGCTCCCGCGCCGACGAACTTCAGCGGAACTCCATATCCAGGGTAAGCCGCCGTGAATCGTCGAAACTCTTCCGCGTATTCGTCCGGCAGCATCTCGCCGCCGCAGCCCCAAGATTCGTTTCCGATCCCCCAATATTCGACACCGAATCCGCCTCGGCTGGGCATCGGGCCGGATGCTCGCTGGACGCCGAGCGATGTCGTTCCAGCGGGCGAATTGCAGTAATCGATCCACTCGTAAAAAGCTTGAGCGCCCAAGCCGCGAAGATTTGCCGCAAGGTACGGCTTCGCCCCGGTCAATTGGCAGAAGCGCATAAATTCGTTTGTGCCGAATTCGTTGGGTTCGATCCGCGAGGTCGAATTAAGAGCCACATCTTTCCCTGCGACGCCGTACCAAAAGTTTGTGCGCCGCGGCCGTTTCGCTCGGTCGCCCACGCCGTCGCGCCAATCGTAGCTGTCGGCAAAGCATCCGCCGGGATAACGAATTACAGGAGCCTTGATCTGTTTGAGCGCGTCGACTATCGATCGGCGGATCCCGTTGACGTTCGGGACCCGCGAATTCTCGCCGACCCAGATGCCGTCGTAAACGACCGCTCCCAGATGCTCGACAAAATGTCCGTAAAGCTCGGGCTGTATCGTTCCGATCGTTTCGTTGAGTAGGATGTCGATATTCGCACCCGCCGCGCTCGACGTCCGCGGCCCCGCCAGAGCAAGGGCACCCGCGGCCGCCACAGCTCCCCCGATGAATTCACGTCTGCCGATCTTGATACTCATTTTTTGTATACGTCGTCGCGTTTTTGGTATCCGTCTTTAATGACCGTATCGTCGAGATTATTTTTGTCGACAATGATCGGTTCGAGCAATATCGATTGGATTCCTGCCTTACCGTTATCGACCGTACGTTGCGTTTCGATCCTGGTCCTGGTTGCAAGCGCGACCGCGGCCTCGGCCGCACGTGGGGCGATCTGCGAGATCGGTTTGTACACCGTCATTGACTGTGTCCCCGCGACTATTCGCTGCAGTGCGGCAAGGTCCGCGTCTTGGCCCGAAACGAGCACTTTGCCCGCCAGCTTTTGCCCGCGCAGTGCTTCGACGGCTCCGCCCGCCGTCGAATCGTTCGATGCAACGATCGCGACGATATCATTGTTGTGTTGTGTCAGGGCGTTTTCCGTGTGCTTAAGTGCCTCGTCCGCCAGCCAGTCCTTGGCCCACGGGTCGGCGACTATCTTGATGCTCCCGTTGTCGATAAACGGCTGGAGTATTTTCATCTGCCCTTCGCGAAGAAGTTTTGCGTTGTTGTCGGTCGGGGCACCGCCGATCAGCATATAGTTGCCTTTCGGGGCACGCTCGACGAGATACTGAGCCTCAAGCTCGCCGACCTTTTCGTTGTCGAATGAGATATATAGATCGGGTATGGAATTTTTGATCAGCCTATCGTAAGAGATCACCGGCACGTTTTGTTTCTTTGCCGCGTCAA
>JBDTXM010000041.1:0-19636 GCA_040006215.1 Acidobacteriota bacterium | reverse complement strand
CAAAACCGGACGAAGTGAAATTCATCATGGTCGATCCGAAACGGCTTGAACTTGGACTGTACGCCGACATTCCGCATCTGGCGACGCCGATCATTACTGATCCCAAACGAGCCGCTGTTTCGCTTCGATGGGCGGTGACCGAGATGGAGCGGCGGTATAAAGATCTTGCCGGATACGGCGTTCGAAATATCGACGGCTACAACGTCAAAGCGAAGCAGATGAATGCCGAGGAGCGTTTTGACAACAATGGCGAACCGCATCGTCTGCTGCCGTATATCGTTATCATCATCGACGAGCTCGCCGATCTGATGATGGTCTCGGGAAAGGACGTCGAGGAAGCGATCACACGGCTGGCTCAAATGGCACGGGCCGTTGGGATCCATCTCGTGCTCGCAACCCAGCGTCCGTCCGTCGATGTGATCACGGGCCTGATCAAAGCGAACTTTCCGTCGCGTATTTCCTTTCGTGTTTCGAGCAAGGTCGATTCACGCACGATCATTGATTCTAACGGTGCCGAAAGTTTGCTCGGCAAGGGCGATATGCTTTTCTTGCCGCCGGGTAATTCGCAGCTGATTCGTGTCCATGGGGCGTTTGTCGATGAAAAAGAGATCCAAAAGATCGTCGATCATATCAAGGCCCAAGGTCGACCCGAATACGATACGACGATCACGCGTACCGAAGAGGAACTCGACAATTCTGACGATCTGCCGGGACGCCGTGATCCGCTATTTCTCGATGCTCTCCGCTGTGTGATCCAGGCAAAGCGGGCTTCGACATCCCTGCTTCAGCGGCATCTTCGGATCGGCTATGGACGTGCCGCAGCCATTCTGGACGCAATGGTCCGCGAGGGTTACATCGGGGAAATGGAAGGCAGCACGCGTGCACGTCCTATCCTTCAGAAAGCATACGAAGATCTGCAGGACCTGAAAGAAATGAACAGTATCTGAGCGCGATATTCCCGGAAAATGTTTTCCAGAGCAATTGTGGAAAAGTTTGCGATTCTCGCGATCTTAATTCGTTCAACTCTTTGTAACACCGATGCTTTTAGCATTTTGCACATAAGAATAGCGCTCGTTTTTCAGCTAAGCTAAACCTTTTGTTTCAAAGTCGTATTTTTAGCCGAATATTGCAGCCCACTTGAAGAGTTCGCGTCCAAATTTCACGCTTTATCCTCTCGCCTGGCTCGCCGCAAGCCTTATCGCCGGCATTTTGTTTTCCAAGTTACTCGAACCTCCCCCCACTCTTTCGTTAGTAATAGCAATCGGAATGTTCGCCGCCGTTCTTACTTGTGTTCGGCGAGACTTGGGCCCATATTTCGTCGCTCTCACCTTTTTCGCGACCGGTGTCTTCCTTCAGTCGGCTGACCTGCATAGTATTCGCGACGACAGGATAAAGGCGATATACGATAGTGGGAAGATAGCATCGGATGAAACTGTGGAAGTTGAAGGAGTGCTGTTGCGATCACCGGAAGGTTCGATCGACGGATCCTTTATCAGACTGCGTGCGATGCGTTTGTCTCATAACGGGGTGCCTCAGAACGTTTCGGGTGACATTCGTTTGTTTGCCGTATCACTCGGTGGGAAGTTTAATGCCGAATATTCAACGATGGATCTTCGCCGTGGTGCGCAAATTGTTGTCACGTGTCAACTCGACCGCGAAGAGCGGTTCCTGAATCCAGGCGTCGTCTCGCACCAGCAAATGCTAGATCAGCAGGAAATTGACGCGACAGCGATCGTTAAAACCCCCGCTTCGATCAAAGTTCTCTCGGCGAACGAGACCTTCGATCCATTTGGCCGGACTTTTGAGATCCGGGAGAAATTGGTTTCGGAATTTCGCGAACGTTTCGATGGACCGACGGCAGGTGTCTTGACTGCATCGCTCCTCGGAAGCAAATATTTCCTCGACAAACATATTGCCGATATATTTCGCGAAGGCGGAACTTTTCATATCCTTGTAATTTCAGGGTTGCACGTAACTTTTATCGGAGCGGTTCTCCTGCTTTTTGTACGACTGTTCACGCGAAACCGATTGCTGCAATTTCTGATCGCAAGTCTTTTTTTATGGTCCTTCGCCTTAGCGGTTGGAGGTCAGGTCCCGGTGGTCCGAGCTTCGGTTATGTTCACGATCCTCGCGTTTTCTTATGTTGTGAATCGGCAGGGAACGCTGCTGAATTCTCTCGGGTTGTGCGCGATATTGCTGCTTGTCTGGCGGCCGGACGATTTGTTTACGGCGTCTTTTCAGCTAACTTTCATCAGCGTTCTTGCTATAGTGGCGGCCGCATTCCCGCTGGTGGAAAAACTGCGTTCGATCGGAAAATGGATTCCTACCCGACGGCAGCCCTTCCCGCCCAATGTACCGGATGAATTGCGCCGTATTTGCGAAGCATTGTATTGGCGCGACGATTGTTGGAAGATCGAGGCAAAACGTCAGATCTGGTCTGCCCGCCTCTTCAAATACGCTCAGCCGCGTTGGTTGTCGTTCAATGCTTTTCGATCGGTCGCAGTATATATTTTCGAAGGCGTTTTAGTCTCCGCGATCGTCCAACTCTCGCTAATGCCCTTCGTGATCGTCTATTTTCACCGCATATCGTTCGCTGGGGTCTTGCTCAATCTTTGGGTTGGAATCTTGATCGTTATCGAAAGCTTTGCCGCGATAGTTTCGATAGCATTGAGTCAGATCAGCTCGGCCATGCCGCTGCCATTTGTATATTTGACTGAAGCATTGAACTGGCTGCTTGTCTCAGTTCCCGGATGGTTCGTTCACGGCGGCTGGGGGAGCTTCCGTATTCCGGCCTACTCCGGCTCAGCGAGGTTGATTTATCTGCTCTATTTGGTCCCGGTCTGCGTTTTTGCTTACGCGCTATTTATTTGGGACCCCTTTGATCATAGAAAGCGCAAGCGGTCGACTTTGAATAAATTAGTCCAGATCGGTGCTCTTGTGTTCCCGATCCTCCTGGCCATCATCATTTACCATCCGTTTAGTGCGCCCGCTGCTGACGGAAAACTGCATGTGGATTTTCTCGATGTAGGGCAGGGCGACTCGGCGTTGGTGACATTTCCCGATGGTGAGACGATGCTCATCGACGGCGGCGGGCGAGGACGTTTTCGAACGGAAAGGCAAGACGGTGAGGAAGTCGGGCAGAGAACATTTGAGCCCGACGCTCAGCGGATCGGTGAGGCCGTGGTATCTGCGTTTTTATGGGAAAAGGGCTATTCAAAGATCGATTATATTTTGGCAACCCACGCCGACGCCGATCACATTCAGGGTCTTTCGGACATAGCTAAAAATTTTGCGATACGTCAAGCATTCTTTGGGCGGACGCCCGTGTCCGATCCGGAGTTTTCCGAACTTGCAGATATTCTTGCTCAAAAGAATATTCCGTCCGTCGTTCTGGCTCGAGGCGATGCGTTTGAGATCGGTGGCGTTCGAGTCAAGACGCTGTATCCGCAGCCGGCGGGATCGCCAAACGAGCCGTCAGACAATGATCATTCCCTCGTAGTGCGACTGGAATTCGGTTCGAGAAAAATTCTCATGACGGGCGACATCGAACGAAAAGCGGAGACGGATCTCATCACCACACCTTCACTTTTAACAGCGGACGTCGTCAAGGTGCCGCATCACGGAAGCAAGACTTCCTCATCACAGGCTTTTGTTGACGCTGTCCAACCTGGCGTTGCCGTGATTTCCGTCGGGAGGCATTCGATATTTGGCCACCCTAACCCGACTGTTGTGCAAAGGTGGAAAGACCGCGGTGCAGCACTTTTGACAACCGGAAGGAGCGGTACGGTCACAGTTATAACTGACGGAAAGGCACTAGAGGTTTCGACCTTCGTTAGATGAGCTGAAGCGGCCCTTACAAACAGAGCCGCAACAAAGGCCTACATCGTGTCCAGATAGAAAAGCGATCTCCAGGCTTCACCGTCTTTGATCATGAGGTTTGTTCCCCACAAGTTCATTAGAGGTTTATCGCCGCATTTTCCTTCCGCGTTGCCGCGGAATGTAAGAATTGCGGCGTCCGACCCGAGCGGTACGGTTTCAGGCTCCGTAACTGCCCAACTCTTGATCTCGCAATTGTGTTCGGTCCACATTCTTATGGTAGCTGCCTTGTCCGACCGGCCATCGGATGAAAGGTGAACAAGGTCTTTGCTAAGCAAAGGGTCATATGCAGCCGCGTCCTTCGCCTTCCACGCTTCCCAACCCTTGGACTCAATAACAACCAACGTCTTGGTTAGATCGTCGATCGGTTTCTCGGCCGTTGGCTTTACCGAAACCTGGGCCCCGGCTGGTGGTTTTGCGTTGGGATCTGCTACTGGAGCTTCATTATGATAGATGGCTTTCCACGCTTCACCCTCTTTGACGTAGACGGTAGCGATCCACGCTTCGGCTGGGCCTTTCTTGCCGCCGCATGTGTAATCGGACGACGCTTTGGCAGTAAATAGAGCCGTAGTTGCATTAACCGGCGTCACCTGCTCGTTGGCAAATGAATAGCTTTTGAAGTCGCATTTCATTCCAGAGATCTCTTTAATGGAAGCGGCTTTGTCCTCGCGTCCGCCCACGCCAAAACCGACGAATTTATCGGATAAAAACCCCTCGAAAAACTTGGGGTCTTTATTTTTCAATGCGTCGTAAGCTTTCGATTCAAGCGCCTTGAGATCGTCTTTGCTGGGTGCAGCGACGGTAGGCTTGGTAGTCGAATTGGTATTGGCGGTGTTCGTGGGTCTGTTGTCGGCGGCTCCGCCGCAATTAAATGTGAACGCCGCCATTGCGAGCAGCGAGATCTTAACTAATTTTTCCATCAATCTTCTCCTTTTTGTTTGGACTTCCGCACCAAGGCGGATCTATCAACTCGATCCGGAAAAAGCTGGATTCTTTTTGCCAGTGAATATGTCACATTTTTTGTGAACCGACAAATTGTATGCCCCACAAAAAAGGCACGTCCGAATATTCGAACATGCCTGACAGTTTTTTGTTCAGAATTCTAGAGTGAATTCAGGAACGCGATCAGCTGATTTTTCTGCTGATTCGTCAGCCGGTTGTATCTCGCTGTGACAGCCGAGGCTTGTCCGCCATGGCGTGCGATCACGTCCTGCAATGCAAAGGAAAGGCCGTCATGCATCAATCGACTTCGTGTTCTTAGGCCCCAAAGGGGAGCCGTCTTGATCATGTTCGTCGAGAATGCATAGTCCGGTGTCGGAAGGAAAGGAATTCCGTCTCCGCTGCCGATGTCATGGAGAAGGAAATCGCTATATGGGTGAATGGTTTTGTTTCCAAGTGCGGCAGGAACGGTCATCGCTCCCCCGTTGATAAGTGTGCCGGTTGCGGCGGTAACGATCGTGTCCGTGTGACAGATGTTACATCCGATCGCCTTGAATTGGGCCTCGCCGTTTCGAACGGCATTGGTGATCGGACCACGTGACGGAGCCTTGGTCGAACGCATGAATTCTGCGAAGGCCAGGACGTCTTCTCCGTCGTCCTCAGGATCGGCAACGAGATCGTACGCACTAATATCTCGGCCGCTGGAAGTGTTCTCGGTTGGCAGCAGCGGACTGGTAATGCCCATCTCGTTCAGATAAGCGTCCGCCGCAAATGATTGGAGGCTGGCATGCTGAGCTTTCCAGCCAAAACGACCGATCCGGGCAGCATTGTTTGCTTCGAGGACCGAAACGATGATGGCCGAGCCGCGTAAAGCATTCGGCTGTGCGTTACGGATCGAGATGAGTGTATCGTTAGCAATAGCTTCGATAAAACCATCGCCGAGAGTGTTGGTGGAAATTCGGAATGTTCGAACCTGATCCGCGAAATCGACACGTTCGACAATCTCAGGATCGATCGCACGCGAATGAATCAGCGAGCCACCGGGGGCTTCGAAGAATTGGCCGTTAGTTACGTGGCCGGTTCGCTGCTCCGTGATCTGGCTTGCACCTCCGGTTGCAACGTTCTGATGGCATTCGCGGCAGCTCTGCGCGTTATAGGTAGGCCCAAGCCCGTCCGCGTTGACTTCAGTTTCTTCGAAGACAAACCGGTCATCGTTGAATGAACGAAGAGGAACTGAATTGTTTTCGTCCAGCGTGTCAAAGGCGGGTCCCTGGACAGTAAGACCGTTCGTTAAATTGTCAAAGCCGGCGGGTGCTTCGGTGGCCGCTCCCGTCTGCGCCATTAAGCCGTCCTGACGCTCGGACTGGATCTGGCCCCTCGGCATGAACTTCCCGTCGTCAAGAACATCTGTTTTTCGTACCTGGCTCGAAACCACTCGATTGTAAACCAGGCCAAAGCAAAGCGTCGCTAAAAACATAGCAACGACAGCCAATTTTACAGCTCTCATAACACCTCCATTTTTGTTATGTAATCCTGAAGGAAACGTGGAAGACAATTGGCAACCGTGGGCTAGGAATGTTTCGGGTGTCGGCTACAAAATCATTAAGTAATGTTAGCCACTCGAAACAAAAAGAAAATTGCTTTGGCCGAAGTTTATAAATGATAAACAAAGATTAGGTGAGGAGTATTAAATCAGAAAGAAGGCCATTTGTCCAACATTTTATCGAAACAAAAATCAAACGTGGATAAAGACCCCTGGGAAGAGTGGAAAATCGCGTCAAAATGCACAAAACACCCGCAAGATCTGGCTTTGCAAATCTTCGAGCGTTCCATCAGTCGTCCTAATTGTTGGTTAGCTTATACGATACTTTAAGTATTGTCAACCAAATTGTGCAAAAGAACCGTTTAACGGTGTTTTTCGTCGCAAAATGTTCTGTTAATAACCAGTTACACGGACGGGGAAACCTTTATTTGACCAACTAGAACCAAAAACTCTGGCTGGAATGCCAATATGTCCAAGAAGTACCTCGAATGAGATCGCGCAGGCGTGAGTCAGTGTTTGAAATGACGGATGCCGGTGAACGCCATCGCAATGTTATGCTCATCCGCCGCTTCGATCGATTCGTTGTCCTTGATAGACCCGCCAGGTTGGATAATAGCTGAAACGCCAAATTTCGCCGCCTCATCCACGTTATCGCGAAACGGAAAAAATGCGTCGGACGCCACCGCGGAGCCGGCGAGCGATAGATCAAACCTGTCAGCCCGTATTGCGGCGATCCGGACCGAATCGACCCGATTCATCTGCCCCGCTCCGACCCCGAGCGTTCGATCCGTGGTAGCGAAAACGATAGCATTTGATTTAACGTGCTTGCAAACCGTCCACGCAAGCAGCATAGCTCGGATCTCGTCCGCACTCGGTTGCCGATCGGTGACGATCTTTAGATCGGCTTCTTGCAGTTTATTTACATCTTTATCCTGAACGAGGAAACCACCCGAGATCTGCTTGTATTCCATCTCACGTAAGTCCGTCGAACTAGGGAAAAGACTTACAGCTCTCAGTACCCTCAAGTTTTTCTTGGTCGCAAAGACCTTCAAAGCATCGTCGTCAAATTCAGGAGCGATCACTACCTCCGTAAACACCTCATTCACAGAAGCTGCCGCAACAGCGTCGACCTTTCGATTGAAGGCTACGATACCGCCAAATGCGGATACAGGGTCGGTCGATAGGGCCCTCCGATACGCTTCTTCGTTCGTCGTCCCGCTGCCTACGCCGGAGGGATTTGTGTGCTTAACTATGGCTACGGCAAGCTCATCGAGATCCTGTACGAGGTTCCACGCGGCTTCAGCATCGACGTAATTATTGAACGACATCTCCTTGCCGTGAAGTTGCGTGGCGGCGGCAATTCCATTAGGTTCGTCCGATCGATAGAGAGTGGCTTTTTGATGGGGGTTTTCGCCGTATCGAAGGTCGGTAACCTTTGCCAGCTCGATCCGGATGTTCTCGGGAAAAGAAGTGTTCTCATGAGTCGGTTCATCAGCCTCAAGGTCTTCGCCCTCGATAAATACCAGGTTGCCCAGCGGATTAAAAGGTTCGAGAAATTCGAGATCGTCGTTACCGAGTTGTCCCGCGAGATAGGACGATATCGCCAAGTCGTAGCTGGCGGTTCGCGTGTATGCCAAAGTGGCGAGACGCTGACGCGTTTCCAGAGATAGTGAGCCGTTATTTTCGAGTAGTTCCTCGACAATTCCGCCGTATAATCGTGGGTCCGTCACGACCGCTACATCACGCCAATTCTTCGAAGCAGAACGGATCATTGCGGGGCCCCCGATGTCGATGTTCTCAACAGCTACTTCGAGGCTTACGCCATCTTTAGCAATCGTCGCTTCGAATGGATAGAGATTGACGACAACGAGATCGATCGGTTCGATCCCGTGGGCTTTCATCGAATCAAGATGTTCCGAGTTGTCTCGGAGTGCAAGAAGCGCGCCGTGCATCTTTGGATGAAGCGTCTTGACTCGGCCGTCCATCATTTCAGGGAAACCAGTGACATCCGAAACGTCAGTAACAGACAGGCCGCCGTCGCGAAGGGCTTTTGCGGTGCCGCCCGTCGAAATTATATCCACGCCGAGATCTGTTAAGACTTTAGCTAATTCGAGAATGCCCGTCTTGTCGGAAACGCTTATCAAGGCTCGTCTGATCTTTCGAAGTTCACTCATAAATAAAAAAGCGGCCCGGTGTTGGAGCCGCCTTCGTTATCCTAACTCAAAACAAAAAAAGAGAACAACCGTTGTTCTCCATCGACACAGCTAAATAGGTTCGTCGACCAGCCACGCACTAAAAGAAAAAGCGCCCAAGAAAAAGCAGGCTCAGCAAAAATGCCAGCGCAAATATGACAACTTTGATAAGGCTCATATAATTTCCTATTCTAGAGGCGAACCTAAGACGCTTACGAGCAAATTGTTATTCTAGTTCCGAAAAAGATGCGATGTCAAAACTTTTGAGAGCCAATTTGCCTGTCGCTGTTACTTTCGTCCTGATTTTGCAATTATTTAACAATTCTTCCGCTCAGAAGATCTCGGCAACGATAATTCTCGATGCGGTCGCCAAGACAGCATTTGTCGATGGGAAAATTCATGATAATAACGTTTCTGTAACGCCCCGGAATCTTTCGTTTCTAAAGGACTATGCCGCAATTGATAGGCTGGGCGAACGGATCGCTGGCCTTGCTTTAATGGATGGGGACGGCCGCGGGGTCGGCCTTCGTCAGCTGAGTCCCGGCGAATTCTTGGCGGAAAGGCCGTTCGTAGGCTGTCGTTATGCGGTACATCTCACACCGTTAAAAGATCCGGCGGCTTCGGCTCACATTTCATGGATTGAGGACGACGCGGCTTTGATCTTTCTGGACGACCTTCTCCCTCAATTTTCTGGCAATGGCCCGGTGGGCGTCGACGTGCAATTCAGGCTCCCGACAGGCTGGGAGATATACACGACCGAAAGAGATCTAGGCGGCCTGTCTTTCCAGGTGACCAATGCGACCGGGGCGGTTTTCGTAGCGGGGAAAGGCATTAGGAGCCAAACCATCAACTCGGCAAACCGCGCGATCAACCTATATACAGGTGGCGATTGGCAATTTACCGATGAAGATGCGGCGGGAATGGTCGGAGAAATTTTTGCAAACTACCGGAGCGTTTTTGGGGCCGACCCAGCAACCGGCACGGCTGTCGTTCTGCTAAAATTCCCGGTCGCAGCTAGTAACGGAAGCTGGGAAGCCGACACGCGAGGTTCGACCGTCAGCATAGTATCGTCGGACATGCCATTCAAGACGCAAGCTCTCCAGCGGCTCCACGAGCAGCTCCGGCACGAGATGTTTCACTTATGGATACCGAACGGAATACATTTGACCGGAAGATACGACTGGTTTTATGAAGGTTTCGCGCTTTATTTTTCGCTGAAAAACGGCGTTCTGCTCAATCGAATCCGATTCGACGATCTTCTCGATACACTTTCGCGGGCCTATACCATCGATAGTGCTCAAAATCCAAGAACGTCACTTATCGACGCTTCGCGGACCAGATGGAACGGCGGCAACACGATCGTCTATGCTCGGGGTATGATCGCCGCGTTTTTGTGTGATATCGCTTTACTAAACGGTTCTCGAGCAAAGACAAACGTTTCGGATGTCCTTCGGGAGATCTTCAACAAATACCGGAATACAAAAGGGTCGGTAGACGGAACCGAGGCTGTGTTGAAGGTTTTGGCTTCCCATCCCGAACTCGTCCCCATAATAGACAAATATATAAGAGGTAATTCGAGTATTGATTGGACTGCCGATCTGCAAAAGGCTGGGATTCTCTCCGAGGAAAAGAATTTTGTAACAGTCCTGAGAGCCGTCGAGAAACCCGGCGGCCGCCAAAGGGAAATATTAGACAGGCTGGGTTATAATAGCTGGCGTAAAGTCGGGATACCTTCAAAATGAAAGTTAGAGTTAGTTTATTTATTCTGGCCACCGTTATTTGTGTCGTTGCGAGCGGCTGCACTTGGTTCGACAGTGTGACTAGCTCGTTCGGTGCATCGGACACAGCAACCGTTATTGCAAAGACCGCGCAGATACGAACATCGTACGCTGTCGTGGCGGCGGACCTTTTGGAAGTCAAGCGCAATGACAGGTTGGAAATCACCGATCAGGTCGACTTTGAAAAGGTGCTGTGGTATCGCGTTCGGGCTCATGACGAAGCCCGGACCGAGGGCTGGATCGAGGCTCAGAACATCATAACGAGCGCCGTGCTCGACAAATCAAAGAAGCTCGCGACCGAATTCGAAGGCCAGCTTCCGCAGGCTTCCGGTCAATTGCGGGCGGCTTCCAACCTGCGGCTGTCATCGGATATGAGCCCAGAAAATGTGCTTTTTAAGCTGGCGAACGGCTCGACCTTCGAGATCATGAACTGGAAGTTCGTCCCTAAGCAGGAAGTTCCGGATGTCGATGACACCAAGGATGAAAAGCAGGGCAAGAAGTCTAAGAACGAAGAGATAGAGGCCGCCAAAGAAGCGGACGAACCGGACAAATTAGATGATAAATATGATATCTGGTATCAAGTCCGGCTCGATCCTTCGGTTTCGCCGGCGCCCGCGGGCTGGCTTTTCGGGCGTCAGGTAGAACTCGCAGTTCCGAGCGACATCTCTTTCTTCCAACAGAACAATCGCAAATTTGTGACGTGGGCGCGGCTCGATGCCGACGTTGGGAGCACAACGACGCGTGCTACTACGCCGGGCAGTTGGGTAATACTCACGCGTACTAATATCGTAAAAGCCATCGACGGTGTCGAACCCGATTTCGACGGGATCCTCGTTCTCGCCTTCGATAAATATGACCAAAACTATTACACCGTATGGCGCACGACGGGTGAAGTTTGGGGGCTGCTTCCGCTGCGGCTCGATGGGACCGGCGACAGCAAGACGTTCACAATGAAGATGCGTAACGATGACGGGAAAATGGACGACAAGCGATTTACCGTTTTCAAGGACAAGAACCGCATGAAGGTGACGCCCCCCGAAGACATTGCGCAGTTTCAGACTCCCCCTAAAACTAGATAGTGACGAATGCCCCAGAATTTGACCACCCATTTCCCGGACCGGTTGAGATCGAGATAACGGATTCGATCGATCTGCACGCCTTTCGACCGCAGGAGACGAAGGCCGTCGTCGAGGCTTATCTAACGGAAGCTCGCAAGAAAGGATTTAAGTTAGTGCGAATAATTCACGGAAAAGGGATCGGCGTTCAGCGAGAGATTGTTCGAAAGCTTCTAGAAAAGAAAGATTTTGTTAAGGCCTTCAAGGATGCCCCCGAATTTTCGGGGAACTGGGGTGCGACGATAGTCGAATTTCGAAGTTAGATCTCTTCGATCACTTCTGCCCATGATTCGTCATCAATGTCGATGCCCGCTCTTATGAGACGTGCTTTTTGTTCGGATACAGACTTTTTTGAATCAAGGAGATCGTGTCGCAGCTTTCTGGTCTCGTATTCTAATTCTCTCAGACGCTTCCTTCGCTGCCTGTCTACAGCTTCCATATAATACATGTACAGCATCTGCAGGCCGGCGACGCCGGCAAGCGACAAGCTAAGGCAGATCAGAGCGTACGAAACCATTACGATCCAAAGGAAGCGAAAATTGTGATACCTGGCACAGCCATTATACTCTTGACCTGCACGATTGGAAAAGCAAAAATCGTAAGTACCATTTAATTTCAAGGAGAACTATGCGCGAAGACATTGTGAATTCCATTCCGGAGGCACCAACTCTGGACCGCCGCGAATTTTTTGTTACCTCTATTTTTGCGGCCGGAACTTTTGCCGCCGCTGTCCAGCCGATCGCGGCACAAACTAAGGTCACTACGGACAGTGTCGGATTGGTCGCAGGCGAGGTGATGATCCCGGTTTCGGACGGTGAGATCCCCGCCTATCGGGCAATGCCTGATAAACAGGGAAGAAAATTTCCCGTGGTTTTGGTCGTTCACGAGATATTCGGGGTTCATGAATGGGTTCAAGATGTGTGCCGCAGGTTCGCTAAACTCGGATATTTGGCGATCGCTCCCGCTCTGTATGCTCGACAGGGTGACGTGCATCATATTAAGGATTCGCGCGAGCTGAATATGAAAATATTCAGCCAAATCCCGGATACACAGTCCCTGACCGATCTCGATTCAACGGTCGTCTGGGCCGCAAAGAACAGTGGGAACAAAGACAAGGTCTCGATCACCGGATTCTGTTGGGGAGGCAGGATCGTATGGCTTTACGCCGCACACAATCCGAAGATCAAGGCAGGAGCAGCCTGGTACGGCCGAGTGGTTCCCACGCCCAACTCACCGGTGAACGAGGTTCAACCGACAACTCCCATCGACTATGCAAAGGACCTGAAAGTCCCTGTCATCGGATTCTATGGCGGTTTGGATAAGGGGATCACTCAGGATGGCGTCCAAAAAATGAAGGACGAACTGGCGAAAGGTGCTTCGCATTCTGAGATCAATGTTTACCCCGCCGCCGACCATGGCTTCTTTGCCGATTATCGTCCGAGCTATAACAAGGATGCGGCCTCGGACGCCTGGCCGAAGCTGCTCGCGTGGTTCAAAAAGAATGGAGCCGCGTAAAATATTGAAATTAAAGCTATATTAGGAGTCTAAGCTATTCTACTGGATTGAGTTCTGAATGGTGTGGATCGCGATCGAATCGTCGCCCTATTTTGTTGCCCGCGGAAAAAAATGGAAACACAAACCGAAAATCTAAAATTGGTCTACACGCTTCTGTGTGATGATGTGCGGATCGAAATGGGCAACAAGATCTCGTTGATGGGTATTTTTCAGAACATAATGGTTGAAAAACTGCCGGTTTCGCTGATCAAATTTGCTGTTATCAACCATTGGCAGGGAGCTGGGAATCACCAGACCGAGGTCAGGATTCTGTATCCAGATCGTTCCAATCTTGTGGTGACATCGCAGCCGACCGCTGTAGACCTCGCACCGGGCGGATTTACCGATAATGTTAGTTTTTTTGTGAACGTCGTCTTTCCGACAGCGGGAACGTACTGGGTCCAAACGATCGCGGATACCCACTTGCTGGACGAGTTTCCACTGATCGTTACGGATTCAGAAAATGTCGGTGCCGTTCAACCGGCCGAAGAGATCACTGAGACTGTGAATTAATAATCAGCCTGTACAAAAAAAGAGGCGGCTACCGACTGATACGGTGGCCGCCTCTTTTTTGATCTCAAAGTACCCTTTACTTATCAGTTCGTGATAGATCCAGTATGATCGACAGGCGATAAATCGCGGCGCCTTCGTCGATCACTACATCTTTCGCCCCTTCAGCACCTTTTAGAGACGCTTTTAATCGGAATTTCGACGCACCGGGACGCATTTTGAACGTGAATTCTCCATCGCTGCTCGTGAAAGTGCTTCCTATTTTTTTCGTAGTGCCGTCGGCCAGAACTTCCGAGCATTCGACCTTGGCCGCAGTCACACTCGTTCCTTCCTTGTAAAACACGCTCCCCTGAATAATCACAAGGCTCCCGCGATCTACCGAAAGTATAAGGCGGGCGCCGAGGTCGCGCAGATTTTTTCCTTTAACCTCGACATTATAAAGAACGCCCATTGCGTAACCCTTGGCGTCGAACGCGACGTTATACTTTCCGGGAGCGAGGCCGTTGAGAACAAACTCGCCTTTGCTGTCGGCCGTAACGGTTTTTACATCCGCGCCATCCTGGCGTGCGCTTATGGACGCATTAGCTATCCCATTACCGCTTGCGGTACGTACCCGGCCCTTAAAGCCACCCGCTGTTTGAGCAAGAGATACGACCGAGCAGACGGAAACGATAAATAGGATCAATAACTGGTTATGAACTTTGCTGAACATCAAATTTAGCTTCGGGAACTTCTTTCCGAAATTCATCGGCTACATCATTGATGATGTTTTCCAAGGATCGCGTTGGCTGGTAGCCGATCAATTTTTTTGCTTTTACTAGACTTGGAACCCGGCGCCGCATATCCTCAAACCCCTCGCCATAGGCTTCCGAGTACGGAACGAACCGTATCTGGCTCGAACTACTGGTTAATGCGATCGCCTTGTCGGCGAGTTGAAGGATCGACGTTTCCTGGTCGTTCCCAAGGTTTATTACCTGTCCGAAACATTCTGGAATATCCAATAATTTCGAAAGGCCTTCGACAACGTCGTTTACGTGCCCAAAGCACCGCGATTGCGTTCCGTCGCCATGCACCTCTATCGGTTCGTTTTTGAGAGCCGCTTGGACAAAACGCGGTACAACCATTCCATATTGCCCGGTCTGCCGCGGCCCGACGGTGTTGAATAACCGCACGACAACCACCGGAAGACGGGTTTCCTTCCAGTGTGCCAAAGCAAGAAATTCGTCGAGAGTTTTCGCGCAGGCATAGGCCCAGCGATGCTTATCCGTCGCTCCAGTAAGCAGATCGTCTTCTTCTTTGAAGGGAACCGTGATGCCTTTACCGTAGACCTCGGACGTGCTTGGGATCAAGACCCGCTTTCGATATCTTGAACAAAGGGCAAGAACGACATCCGTCCCGCGAAAAATGGTCTCGATGGTTTTGACCGGGTGCTCCATGATCAATTTCACACCTACGGCGCTCGCCATATGAAATACGCGGTCGGTTTCGCGAACAAGGTCCTCCATCAGCCCGGCATTCAAAACCGTGTCAATGATCAGGCGAAAGCGTTCGCGGCCTTCGAGATGTTCAACGTTTGAGTATCGGCCGGTCGACAAATCGTCGATGACGGTGATCTCATGCCCCTCTTGAATAAATTTGTCAGCAAGATGGCTGCCAATAAAGCCGGCTCCGCCGGTGATGAGTATTTTCATTCAGATCCTGTGTTCTGTCAGTTTCCGCTATAGGGAGACGAAAACGGGTCGCTTCTAATTATAGTCCGTTGATCCTGTTTTCGAAATAATGGACAGTCTTTTTAAGCCCATCCATGAGCGGCACGGACGGTTCCCAGCCCAAAAGGCGTCTCGCACGCTCGATATCCGGTTTTCTCTGCCTTGGGTCGTCATTCGGCAGCGGAAAAAACTTGATCTTTATCGTTTTCCCCGTGATCTCGCCGACCTTTTCCGCCAGCCCCTTCATGGTAAATTCCCCCGGATTGCCAATGTTTACAGGAAGATGGATGTCATCAGACACGGCCGCCATGAGTTTTACTAGTCCATCGACCAGATCACTGACATAGCAAAATGATCTCGTTTGGGTTCCATCACCATATATGGTTAATTCCTGGCCGCGGAGAGCCTGAACGACGAAATTAGAGACCACACGGCCGTCGTTCTCGAGCATTCGCGTCCCGTAGGTGTTAAAGATGCGCACAATGCGAGTATCGACCGAACTTTGCCGGTGATAATCCATCATCAGCGTTTCGGCCACTCGCTTTCCCTCGTCGTAGCAGCTTCGCAGGCCGATGCAGTTGACGTTGCCCCAATAGTCTTCGGTCTGCGGATGCACGACCGGGTCACCGTAAACCTCGGACGTCGATGCCTGAAGGATCCTCGCCTTAACACGCTTGGCAAGCCCAAGCATGTTGATCGTGCCCATCACGTTTGTCTTGACAGTTTTGATCGGATTGTATTGATAGTGGATCGGGGACGCCGGACAAGCCAGATTATAGATCTGATCGACTTCGAGGAGTATCGGCTCGGTCACATCGTGACGAACCAACTCAAAATTCCTGCTGTCTAGCAAATGCTCAATATTCCGTTTGCGGCCGGTAAAGAAATTATCGAGGCAGATGACGTCGTTCCCTTCCGTGACGAGCCTCTCGCAGAGGTGTGAGCCAATAAAACCGGCACCGCCGGTGACTAGAATGCGCATAAAAATCGAAAACCGAAAAGGGGTAATGGAAAATGAATGTTGCTCGACATTTTCATTTCCCGATATTCATTATCTATTATTTCAAGTGTTTATCGAAGAACGCCAAAATACGTTCGTATTCGTCCGTCCAACTTTCGGGACGTACGAATCCATGGTTCTCGGACGGGTAAAACATCGTTTCAAAATAAGGAGTTTTCCCAAGCCGGACGAGTTTTTCGACAAGCTGCATCGAATCCTGTACATGGACGTTAGTGTCCGAAAGGCCATGCAAAATTAGCAAGTGCGTTTTCAGACCATCGGCATAGGTGATCGGCGAACTGCGTTTGTAGCCTTCCGGGTTCTTATCGGGGAACCCGAGCCTCTGGGCGGTGTATCCGGGCGACGACGCGTAGTAGTTTTTCCAATCTGCGACAGGCCTTAACGCAGCGGCGGCGGCTATCTTTTCGGGAGCCCGAAACGCAAGCATTTCCGCCATAAATCCGCCATAGCTGCCGCCGTAAACTCCAACACGCGTCGGATCGACCGAGTAATTCTTGATCATGTGATCGATCGCATCTATATGATCGTCATAGTCCTTGCCGCCCAAAAAGTCGTAAACATCCGTTCGCCACTCACGTCCATATCCTGCCGATCCGCGATAGTCGATATCGAGCACAACGTAACCTTTCTGAACAAGCAGCTCATTGAACATAAACTCGCGAGAATAATTATTCCAGCCGTTGATCACATTCTGAAGATACCCCGCCCCATGCACGAAGATAACCATCGGGTATTTTTGCCTGGGATCGAACCCGTTAGGGAGATAAACTCTGGCTGGAATTTTTTTGTCATCCCGAGAAGGAACGGTCAAAAATTGCGGAGCGTTCCATCTCATGTTGACGAAGGCCGCCGGAACCGTGGATGTGATCGGGACCGGGCTGTTTATCCCCTCACACCCGGGACAGACCCGAACCGCATAGAGTTCGTCCGGATGGTCCCATGTTGAATAGTCATAGACCAGGGTCGGCTGGGCATGGACCTCGTCGAGCTGTGCTCCTGATTTTGTGCCCTTTTGTCCTGCGAAAAGCTCGACCTTTTCTCCGCTCGCGGGGGATAAAGCGTAGAATTGACGCTCCGCTGTATTTTCTTCGGTTGATGAATAAACGATGCGGTTACCGTCGGCCGTCCACTTGGCCCACTCGACCTGCCAGTTGCCTCTGGTCAACTGGCGAATGGAAACAGTCGACGAGTATCCCGGGTCGCTCGGATTTTCTTGGCGGATCTCGCCTCGCGGATTAGGTTCGGGACTATTTTCCTTGAGTGCGGCGAGATATATATGATTGAACCCGTCTACCTCTGAGCAATAAATGAGCTGGCCTGGGTTCTTTGGATTCGGTTCCACGATCGACGAAAGGGGAGCCTGCCATTTGTCGTCGGTTTCCTCGGTTACAAGAATTGTTTGTTCGTCCTTGCCGCCAACATTATGAATAAAAAAAAGCTGGCGTCTTTTCGTGTCTTTGTCGTTGCGGTCAACTATTAAACTCCGTCCATCGATGGCCCAGATCAGACGCCGAAAATTACTTACGCCTTCAGCCGGCGGAAGTTTTATTTCGAACGGACGGTCACGGCTGGCGTCGGTCGGCGTAACAAAGATCTTCTGTTCCGACCAACCGCGTCGAACCGTTGACGCTTGAACGAACTCGTCAAGATAGTTCGGCACGATCAAGGCCTTTTGTTTTGAACTGTCCGACACAACATATGCAAGCATACTTCCGTCCTTGCTCGCGGTTGCGTTGTTAATGGAAATGAAATTCGGCTGGTTGGCTTCCCGCGTTAATTGAACAAGTGTCGCATCAAAAGTGTTCAGAACTAAAACATTTCCGCTTTGTTGGAAGATGATACGGTCACTGTCTAGAAAACGTGCCCCGAACTCCGGCGACTGTGTTTTTGTATATCTTTTTGGTCTCGCAAATTTTTCGGATCGTTGGTAATCGGTGAGCGCGACATTTATCCGATTTTTCGTTCCTGCGATTTCGTCCCCTATCCTCGAGAATTTATCGCCTTTTCGAAGCGATGGATAAATATCGACAAGCCTAACGACCAAACCGACCAGCCTTTCTAATTCCTTATTCGAGTCAAGGACTGCATGGATCTGCCCGTCACTTTTCGAGCCGTTCGGACCTGTCGGGGGTTCCATCAAGGCGTTCAACAATTTTGAGCGGGCTTCGGCGACCTGGCCGTAGATCTGGAACTCCTTAACGTCCGAGCTTCGCGATGCCTGGATCAGATCTGGAACGCGGTCGGCGAATCGTTGAATTGCACTCTCGACATCCTTCCAGTGTGCTACGGCCGCCCTCCCACCTGCCGGCCGTATGGTGTCTTCGATATTCAGAACAAAAATGTCGCCGTTCTGCACGAACAAGAGTTTTTTCGAATCGGGTGACCACTCCAGGCCCCCGATCTGACTCTCGCGGGCTTTAACAAAATCGTCACGGATGGTCAGGCCATAATCGAGCTTATTTTCTTTTGTCGGCCGCTCTGAAGGCGGCGGCAGATCGCGCGGCCCGAGCAGGCGTGTCGGTCCTCCGCCGGACGTCGAAACCAAATATAGGTCCATCGGCATCTTGCCCTCGGCGTTCCACAGGTACGCGACCTTCGATCCGTCAGGCGACAGCTTTTCGCCCTCGACACGCATTCCGGCGATCGACGGCTCGGCCATGATGTCGTGAACGGTCAGGTCTTGGGCTTTTACGCCCGAAATAAGTAAAAAGACAAAGATAAAAAGGAAAAATGAGGTGAGTATATTTTTCATCTGTTATTCTTCGTTAGGTTCGAAAATAAATGGCAAACCTCCGGCCAATTGCGTGCCTGCGGGTCAAACTGAACCAACGCCGTAAAAAGCCTGTGAATGTTTTCTTTGCTTCGCGAATACAGATATCTAAATCTTTTACGGCAATTCCAGTGCATTCGCTCGTTTTTCAGCTTTCTGTGCTTCGGGCAAGATTTTGTGGTCATAGATAGCATTTTCCCATGTACCGTACATCGCATTCGGAAGCAGAATGTATCTTTTGCCGAACAGATCCCTTGACTTATCGACTTCGGCGAAGCGGTCAGCGATCGCTCTCTTTTCGAATACACTCGAATGGTCGTCAAGGTTATCGCCCATGAAAAAAACGATACGATATTTGGCGAGAATGATCTGTCGACGCGGCTCCTTGCTGGAGGTGTCGGTTCTGAGCAGAACGTTGTCAGCCGACACGTTCGCAAACCCGGCACTTTTCAAATTGTCGATCGTCGCCTGCTTCTGTACCTCATCCCGATTTGAAACAAAGAATACGCGAACGCCTCTTGAATCGGCATAATTAAGAAAATCGACGGCTCCCGGGATCGGTTTTGCTTTCCGCATTTCGCCCCATGCGTACCAGTCCTTTAGGTTGAAAGGCAGTCGGTTTTTGATGG
>JBDTXM010000040.1:0-19748 GCA_040006215.1 Acidobacteriota bacterium | reverse complement strand
TTGCAGTTTCCATTCGTTTAACTGAATATTTACCAAATGCCGAGTAAAGAGATCATGTCGGTCGGGATAGTTGTAAAGCCCAACAACGCGGAAGCTCTGAATACGTCTAAAGAGCTGTCCGCGTGGCTTACAGCACGCGGCATTTCGGTCAAATGTGAGCCGTATATCGGCAATCAGATCGAAGAGCAGCAATTCGATTTTGACGCCGATCTCGTTGTGGTCTTAGGCGGCGACGGGACGATGATCTCTACCGCCCGGCTGGTCGGGGACGCTGCGATCCTGGTGCTCGGAGTCAATTACGGCAGTCTCGGGTACTTGACCGAATTCCGTATCGAAGAGATGTTTCCGGCGCTCGAGGCTATTCTGCTCGGTGATTTCGCGGTTGACCGCCGCGTAATGCTAAAGATCGAGCACTGGCGTAATGGAACAAAGCTCTCTGCGGGCCGTGTCCTCAACGATGTCGTTATTAACAAGGCCGCCATCGCCCGCGTGATCGAGATCGAGGTCAAGCTCGATGGCCTGTTCGTAAACTCGTTCCGCTCGGACGGGCTTATTATCGCCACGCCCACCGGTTCGACCGCTTACAATCTCTCGGCGGGCGGCCCGATCGTTTACCCTTCGATGAACGCCGTCGTGATCACGCCGATCTGCCCGTTTACGCTGACCAATCGCCCGATCGTCGTGCCGGACACCGCCGAGATCGAACTTGAGCTTGAAAACGAGAACGAAGGCGTCGTCCTAACGCTCGATGGCCAGATCGGCTACCCGATGCAGGCCGGCGACCGCATCGTCATTCGCAAAAGCAGCACGACATTTAATATAGTCCAACCGTCTAACCGCAACTATTTCGATGTTTTACGCAATAAACTGAAGTGGGGCCGATAGGAAAACTGCTCGTTCGATGGACAGCTTGAACATGCGTGAACACCTTGAACAGGGTGAACGACTCGAACGCTTTTGAACACCTGAACGCTCGAACACCTGAACAAAGCGAACCCGTTACCTATCCAAACAGTCTTGTCTGCTCATCCGCCTCGGGCCCGAACCCATCGGGAAACCACTGATACACACCTAGATCACACTTTCCGCCCTTACTGAAAGCCACGCCTTCGTTCTCCAATATACTCTGCTGCAGGCTGTGCGGCAGGGTCAGTCTGTCAGTCGAGATCTTTCCCTGGGAGTTGATCACTCGCTGCCAGGGCACGCCGTCATCAGCGCCGTGCATGACATACCCTATAGTCCGCGCCGTGTAACCCTCACCCAAAATGATCGCGATCTGGCCATAGGTCATGACCTTGCCTGCGGGAATAGCCCTCACGATCTCGAATACTCGCTCACGGTACGTTTTGTCGTCAACAATACTCATTAAAAAAGTCCGTGTTTATCAAAATTCTCGCAAGATCGTCCTCGCCGGTGCTCCGTCACCTCCGCCCCCGTTGTATTTTAGCGGCAGGCAGATCAGCTCGTAATCACCAGCTGGAACTTCTCGAAGATCGACGCCTTCGATGATCACGATCTCAGCTTCGAGCAGCGTGATGTGCGTCGCAAAGTCTTCCGAACCAAAGCGTTCGACCGACAGATAATCGATGGCCGCAAGCTTGACGTTTTTCTCGACCAGTATACGAGCAGCCTCGGGGGAAATATAAGTGAAATCCTCGCGGAAGCCTCGTTCCGGCTCATTCCAGAATGCGGAATTGCGAGTCTTGAACAGCACACGCTCAACGCCCTCGAGGCCAGTTAAATGCTCGGGCAAAACAGCATCGGCGCCGTCGTCGATCGAGATCACGCGGCATTTGCCGATCAATTTATCGAGATCTAGCTGATCGACGCGCCGCCGCCCTTCGATGAAATGATTCGGTGCGTCTACGTGAGTCCCCGTGTGCACGCCGAAACACATCTTCGACACATTGGCATGGGCTCCGCGCGCGATCTCAGTTACGGCCTCGACCTGAGCATTAGGGTCGCCTTTGTATATCGGTACGTGATCGCTAATAGGAACCGTTATGTCGTAGATCTTCACCTATTTCAGCTCCTCGAAACTTCCGAAAACCGCTTTCAGCTTTAAAGGGAGAGTATTTCCGACTTTACGATAGGGCTTGCCATCATCGGGGGATGACCATTTTTCGCGAAAGAACAGCGGCTTGATCGCGGACTTTGCCGTCACCTTGTACTCGACATCCGTAGTTTCGGTAAAGCTTTGGGCCTGAAACCATCCGATGCCTTTCAGCATGCGTCCCGAAAATTCCATTATATCGACACCGATGCCGCCCGATCCCTGATGCATTCCGCCCGAATAAAACAGCGCTATCTCGTCTACACCGTTCTGGTTTATGTCCGGCAGAGTTTTGGCATCCATCGTCCATCCGCTTTCGGTCGAAATGTAGTTCCCAACCACTTTTCCGCCCTCAAATACCGCGATACCGGTGCTCCCTAAGCCGTTTCCCGTTTGGCAAAACTGATAGAAGACTAGTGTTTGGGCGGCTGCTGCCCTATTGAATGCACCGTGCATGATCGCCGAGATATCGACTGATTCACTGCACGCATCGCTGATAAGCTTTTTTCGCACCTTCGGCAAAACGCCCTTGTCCATCAGCTTTTGCTCAGTGGCGGATAAGACCGCCGTGACTGTCTTTTCATTCGGCTGATAGATAACGACCGTCCGCTGAGCGAAAGCCGAAAGTGAACACACAAGGATCAAAAAGACCGCTGCGGGCAGGTGTTTTTTCATAATCGAAGAGAATAATCGAAAAGCATTTTCGAAACAACGGTTGCGTGAGCGGGCGTCTGAATGTAGGCTAATTATATGGAGATCCTTCAAGACGAACACGGGCGGAACGGTGCCTTTTATATCGAGGAAGACGGCGAGTGGATCGCCGAACTGACATACGTCAAATCACAGGACGGCAAAACCATCACTATCGACCACACGCAGGTCGACGAAAAGCTTCGCGGTCAGGGCGTAGGCGAAGAACTCGTCGCCAGAGCGGTCAACTTTGCCCGAGAAAAGGGTTTTAAGATCATTCCCTTATGCCCCTACGCTCGAAAGATCATGGAACGCACCTCGGAATACCAGGATGTGCGCTCTTGAACACCCTGTGCTTTCCGCGGCAAACACCCGAAAAATCCCTGACATAGGATGACAGTCCCTCGGATCTCAGCTTCGAGCTACTCGAACACCGCCCCGCTGATCTGGTCGTTCCTCTACGGTCAAAATCACGGCAAGGTCGAGATCATCCTGGATACTGCCCCCGCTCGTTCAGCCGAATTGCTCTCGCAGGACCGCGTAGATGCGGCCCTCGTACCAGTCATTGCTTACCAGTCCATCGACGATGTTCGCCTGATCCCGGATGTCTGCGTCGGCGCCCGAAAGCGTGTTCGCAGCGTCTGCCTGGTTACCAAAGGCCGGGATCTGGCGGAGGTGAAAACTGTCTCGCTAGACGTCTCATCCCGAACGTCGGTGGTTCTGACAAAGACGATCTTTCGCGAGTTTATCGGTGTCGAACCGGAATGGCGTGATGCAAAACCGGATGTCGAAGCGATGCTTCAAGTTTCGGATTGTGCCCTGATCATCGGCGATCCGGCACTGTCTATCGACGAAAGCCGGTTTTCGAAATTTGATCTGGTCGAGACCTGGCGTAAATACACGGGCCTCGGCTTCGTATTCGCGATGTGGATGACACGTGAGGCCCATTGCCCAATAGATCTTGCGGCCGCACGGGACGAGGGATTGGCCCACGTCCAGGACATCGCGGCCAACTACGCTGGAGAAATCCGGCTTAGCCGCGACGAGCTTGTGCATTATCTTTCCGAGAATATTTCCTATTCGATCGACGAAGAGATGCGAAGCGGGATGGAGCTCTATTTCAAGTTAGCGCAAAAAAACGGCCTGCTCACGGAGAACAAGCCGCTCGTTTACCTAGAAAACACCTAACTCTTACGACTCAGCCAACACCGAATAGACCTCTTTACGGGCCTTGTTCAATATCTCGCCGATCCGCTTGGTCGTTTCTTCATCAGTTCCTCGCGAACCGTCGATCACCGCGACCGCGAGTTTTCGCAACGATTGCCTGATCTCCGTCGCTTGCGCCATGCCGGGAGCTTCGTCAACCTTTGTTTCGCCGCGCTCTTCGAGCAGCTTCAGGCCGGCTTCGGTGATCGTATAGATCTTTTTACCGTCAACCTGTTCGCTTGTGACAAAGCCACCCTCCTCGAGCATCTGCAGCGTCGGATAAACCGAGCCGGGACTAGGACAATATCCCTTAAACTGCCCCTCAAGGCCGTTGATTATCTCGTAGCCGTGCCGCGGACCTTCCTTCAAAACCTCAAGCAGCAAAAACTTTACGTCTCCCCGCCGAACACGCGCTCGCGGAAACTCAAATCCCTGTCCCACTCCCCAACGGCCAAATCCCGGACCAAAACCAAATCTTCCTCTCATACTTCGTAAATACTCCTAACCTTCAAACTTTCTGAGCGGTGTGTTAAGTCGCTATCGATTGTCACTAATCTATCACGATATATCGTTATAAGTCAAGATATAATCGCAGCGCAATTCATAACGAACTTTTAGAATAGGAGGATTAAAGAGATATGGAGCATAAGGATCGGGAGGTAAAAGTGGGCTTCAAGCGGATCAAAACGAACCGAACTGAGACAACATTAACCCGATCGCCGTGAGTATGAAAACCAGCAGCCAGACATCGTTTCCGTTAAATTGCAATTCCTTTTCCGTCATAAAGCCTTACCCTCCATCACTTTGACCGAATAACGTTTCGGATCAGGTCTCGCCATCGCTATTAGCAAATCCGCTGCCAAAGCTTTCGTCTCAATCCGAAATACTTTTCGCCAAATAGCCTTAAACGGATGCAAAGATAAATCGTGTATGAAAAATATTGTTCAGCTCATCGTGCAAACCATGGCATTCGTTTTTGTCTTCTCATTCGTGTTTTCGCTTTTGAATTATTTATTTGATTGGCACCTCGGATTAAAAGGGCAAGAGGTTCCAGGAGACCCGCGGGCTGGGTTCCTGTTCTTGGGGATAGGGCTGGTTTGTGCTGCAATATCCTATCTCTGGGGACGAAAACCAGCGGCGGCTAATCGGGTTCACCGGTCTGAGGTTTAGCCTGCGCTGGAGAGCAGTGTCAAAAATGATGGTATCTGCGGCCTTCTTCATCGATCAAAATCCTTTGCGCCTGCCGCAACTCGCGTTACGTTCTAACATTGGTGTTTGCTAAGATAGGGTTAATGGACATGCCCATTCAACCTATTTTGGACAAGGCTCTCGACGGCGAACGTTTGACCACCGCGGATTGCACGGCACTGCTCGAATCACGCGATTTTGTCCGTATCGGCCTTGCCGCACATGAGATCAGGCTTCGCAAAAATCCCGGCGACATTGTCACATACATCATCGACCGCAACATTAATTATACAAACGTCTGCAACGTCGTCTGCACATTCTGTGCGTTCTATCGACGGCCAGGAAAGCCCGACACGTACGTCCACTCGATCGAAGAGATCGAAAAACGCATTGACGAGACGATCGCTCTCGGCGGCACTGGCGTTTTGATGCAGGGCGGGTTGCATCCGGACTTTAATATCGAGTGGTACGAGAACCTTCTCTCAACGCTGCACGCAAAATATCCGAAGTTCCAGCTCCACTGCTTTTCGCCCCCCGAAATACACAATATCCATCTTATCAGCGGCATCGACTACGAAACGATAATGCGCCGGTTGAAGTCGGCGGGCCTCAATTCACTCCCCGGTGGAGGCGGAGAGATCCTTGATGACGAAGTGCGAAAGCGCGTCTCGACTAAGTGCAACACGCAGGAATGGCTCGACGTAATGCGTGCAGTTCACAAGGTTGGACTGATCTCGACCGCGACGATGATGTTCGGGATCGGTGACAAGATCGAACACCGTGTGCGGCACTTGCAGCGGATCCGCGACGTCCAGGACGAAACCGGCGGATTCACGGCTTTCATTCCGTGGACATTCCAACGCGAAAACACGGCGCTCGGGCGCAAAATAACCGAGGAGCCGACGGGCATCGATTATCTCCAGATGCTCGCAGTCTCGCGGCTATTCCTCGACAACGTTCAACACATCCAGGCATCTTGGTTGACCCAAGGATTAAAGCTCGGCCAGACATCTCTCCGGTTTGGCGCCGATGATATGGGCTCGATCATGATCGAGGAAAACGTAGTCTCGGCGGCCGGTGCCAAAGCTCACGCCAACGAACGCGACCTCCGCTACCAGATTCGCGAAGCCGGCTTTGTCCCTCAACAAAGAGATATTTTGTATAACAACGTCAACCGAGACAGCACGGATGACCTCGACAAGAGCGATTCAATGAAGTTAAAACAACTTAGCGTCGCGTTCGCTGATTGACGAATTCGCATAAGTACCTGACGCGTCACCTTCAACTGAAATAAAAAACCCGCGTTTTGCTTAATCCGTCGAAGCAGCCACTGCCTTGGGAGGGGAATCATGGCGAGTTTTTATAATGCGGAGACGAAGGAGCCGATCGATACGATGTACATTTCGTCGAGCGGGAACGGGAATCTTGTACTTACCGGGGCGCCGTTTTCGATGCGCGGGGATGGTGCCAAGGTCGAGGTCGCAAATGGCGTCGGCAAGGCGGAAAAGGTCGTCCTTTTGAATCCTGGACCCGGGGAATCCCGTTGGAAGTTCACGGGATTGAAGCCCAACTCGACGATCCTTGCGACGGATAGCAAAAACAATATCCTGAGGCAGATCCCGGTCAAGCAGATCAGCGAAGCCGGCTCATATACCGCGATCAACAAGCGTTTTCACGGCCGCAATATGAAGGTCGAGCTCGACGATCACATTGACTATGTCTGTTTTGCGTCGGACAAAGACAACGAAGGAATCTCGTTCGTACCGAAAAGCGTGGGCGAGCTGCAGGCGGCGATCACTGATACACAGCTTTTTCACCGCGACGACAAGGCGGATTTTTTTGGCAGAAAGGCGTCATCCGCCACCATCGGCGAAGGCTACCGTGAGGTAAGCACGCCGAGCCTTCACGTTGCGATCAGCAGCGAAATATCGAGCGTCCACATAGACAGTTGGGCGTTCCAATTCCATTCGCCGGACGGCACTCTGATCATCGGGCCGGATGCCGGCCAGCACATTGTCGATGAATTATGGTTCCGCCTGCCTATGACGTGGCTGCGCCGGCATGACATGCCGTTTATTGCGTCAGTGCTGCAGGCACTTCATCCTGTCTTGCCAAATTCGCTGAATGGCTATCAGCCGCGTCTTGGTATTAGGGTCGAGCTCGGCGGAGCGACATCCGATTTTCGTAAGGGTTTATCAAGGCTCACTTTTGAGACCACGGTCGATTACACGCTTTCAACGTCCGAACGTATCCGAAGCGTCGGCACGCTTCGTCTGCTCAGCGGCGGCGACCCCAATCGCTCGCCCGATTGGGTACTCGGCCTTCAGGGCCAAGTCTCGTGTCGCGACCTTTTGTGCAAGGACACATCAGAAAGCGTAATGCTCTATTTCAACGCCACCAAGAATTGAAATTTTGCACTCGGGCATCCTTTTACAAACGGCCGGGCTCAAAGGAAAGGCCGTTTTCTTTTAATCAACACTTTGATTCGCGAGTAATAAGTTTTGTCTTTATGAAAAGCTTCATTTTAGTAATACTTTTGTGTCTACCTACAGTCCTTTTTGCGCAGTCTGACAAGCAGTCCGAGATCTCGGTCCGTATAACCAAGGCCGCGGGCAATGTTTATTTTCTCGATTGCGAAGGCGGCTTCGGCGGCGGCAATGTCGCGGCATCGATCGGGGATGACGGGATCTTGATCGTCGACGATATGTACGCCGCGATGGGGCCGAAACTTCTGGCAGCGCTAAAGACGATCTCCGACAAGCCCGTGCGAATGGTGCTCAACACTCACTTTCACGGCGACCACATTCAGGGTAATAAAAATTTTCAGAAAACGTCGGTAATCGTCGCCCACGAAAATGTCCGCAAACGCCTGCTCGCCGCCAACACCGATGCCAAGCCGACACTCGACATGCTGCCGACTGTCACATATTCCGATCGCGTAACCGTCAACTTCAACGGTGAAGAAGTTCAGATGGCCCATTTCGCCAACGGACATACGGACGGCGATTCAGTAATTTACTTTACGAAGTCGAAGGTGCTTCATCTCGGCGACATGTTTTTCTTTGAGATGTTCCCGGCGGTCTATACCGAAGGCGGTGGCAACATTCGCCAACTCGTGGTAAATCTCGATAAAGTCATTGCCGACTTCCCAGCCGACGCAAAGGTAGTTCCCGGTCACGGAAACTTGGCTACGATGCAGGATGTGAAAAACTACGTTGCGATGTTGAAGGATACGATCGGCATTGTCGATGCGGCGATGAAGCAGGGCAAGACCCTCGAACAGGCAACCGCCGAAAAAGTGCTCGCAAAATACGACGCTCTTGGAACGGGCGGCGCCCAGACGACCGATCAATACCTCGCGATGCTGTATAAACTGCTCTCGGCGGACAAGAAATAGATCGAAAATTGACAGCCTTCGTGCGGGCATTTTGTAACTTTACCCAAGTATTACAAACATTCTCCCTCCGACCTGTTACTCTAAACCTGCCCTATTCTAGGTTTTAGATTATTATTTAATGCAAAATGTCGTGGCGTTTGAGCCGGTTCGCGAGTCGATCAAGTGGAAGAATGTCGCGATCTTCACAGTATTTCACCTTTTGGCAATACCCGCTTTTTTTACATTTAGCTGGCAGAATCTCGTTGCTTTCCTGATTGTCTATTGGATCGTTATTAGTCTCGGCGTCGGTTTGGGTTGGCATCGTTTGCTGACGCACCGAAGCTTTAAGGCGCCTAAGTGGCTCGAGTACACACTGACAGTTTTTGGTTCGATGTCGTTGCAGGACCCGTCAAACAACTGGGTGGCGACGCATCGTATCCATCACGCTTTTACTGAGGAGGAAGGCGATCCGCATTCGACCCGCCGCGGGTTTTGGTGGGCGCAGTCGGGGTGGATACTGTGGGGAACAGGCCTCGATCACGACGAGGCGACGATGAAACGCTACGTGCCGGACCTGCTGAAAGACAGATTCCACGTCCTGATCTCTCGCTATTTCTACGTGCCGCTGATCATCTCGGCCGTGATCCTGTTCGCGCTCGGCGGTTGGACAATGGTTGTCTGGGGTGTCTTCTTACGCACCGTGATCGGTTGGCACACGACCTGGTTTGTAAACTCGCTTGCACATCTTTACGGCAAGCGGCCGCACGCGACGACGGACGATTCGACAAACAATTGGTTCGTAGCGATACTGACGTTTGGCGAGGGGTGGCACAACAACCATCACGCCTTTCCGACCTCGGCCCGCCATGGCCTGAAATGGTACCAGTTCGATATGAATTGGATCACCATCCGCGTGTTCGAGCGTCTGGGCTGGGCGGAAAAGATCCGGCTGATCGATACGGCGCGCGCCGCTACCGAATTGAAACAAGCCGTATAAAGTATTAATATTCGCCCTGGAACAGGAGGCCGAATATGACCCGCGATCCGCGAAATTATACCGAATTCTGGGATTTCTACGTTTCGGAACACTCACATCCGCTGACTCGAATACTGCATTTTGCAGGCACGTCGCTCGGTATTCTTCTGGCAATATTCTTCGTTGCCCGCGGACAATGGTATTTCTTCCCAGTTTTCTTCATTGTCGGATATGCCTTTGCCTGGTTCGCGCATTTCGTGATCGAGAAAAACAAGCCCGCCAGTTTTCGGTTTCCATTCTGGTCATTTATCAGTGATTTCAAGATGATGTGGTTTATGATCAATGGCCGCATGGACGCCGAAGTCGAACGCGCTCGCCAACACATTTTGCTGAACTAGATGCTGTACATGATCGTAGAACATTTTCGCGATGGCGATCCTCGTCCTGTTTACAGCCGCTTTCGTGAAAAAGGCCGCTTAGCTCCCGATGGTTTGACCTACCTTTCGAGTTGGGTCGACGAAAAGCTCGAAAAATGTTTTCAACTCATGGAAACCGACGACCGCCTATTGATCGATCAATGGACGGACCAATGGAGGGACATCGTCTCGTTTGAAATCTATCCGGTTGTGACCTCGTCCGAGGCAGCGACTTTGGTAAGGGATCTTTGAAAAAATTAGCGGGACACGGGACAAATTACGCAGGAAATGGCGTAAAGCTAATTATTGCAATAGCTTACAAATCAATTTTTTGTCCCGACCGCGGGACAAAACGGGACAAAACTTCTATTTTAGCGAAATGAAGCTAAATCGTTTATTTACAGCTCTTTGACAAAATTTGAGATCAACTCCAGCGATCGATCGTATCGATACGATACATTAAAATGGCCGTCGTCAAATTCTTCATGAATATGCCGAATGTTGAAATCCGTCAGCCGCCTGCTCAGGATCCGGGCACCGAGATCCAGTCCGTATTCATCCCGCGTTCCTGCATCCAGATATAGCAGCGATAGGCTTCGCAGGTTTTCCACATGTTTTTCCACAAGCCGGACAGGGTCATGCTCAAGCCAGCGATTCCAAACATCCGCCCTGATCTCGCCCGTGTTGAGATCGAAAGGCAGATCAAGGTCTGAGCCATTCGGTGAGTAGCAGGCGCTCATCGCGATCGTGTTGACGGCAGCAAAATCGCCCTTACCCTTCTTTTCGTTCTCCCAAAATCGCTGCATGAACCCTTTCAGATCAGCCTTAATCAATCGAAAAGCCTTGGCGAAATCGCCGGGATAGCAGTATTCAAAATACGCATCACCGCTGATTGACGCTACCAGCCCAAAAAGGTCCGGGTGCCGCATGCCCATCGTCAGCGAGCCGTAGCCGCCCGAGGATTTTCCCATGACAGCCCGCGCATTTGGATCACGCCGGGTGCGGAAAAGCCCGTCGACAAACGGCACTATCTCTTGTATCAGATAGTCCTCGTACTGGCCGGTCGCAGTCGAATTGATGTACTGCGAACCGCCGTAGTAGGTGAAGCAGTCCGGCAGGACGACGATCATCGGCTGGATAGTGCCTGCGGCGATCAGCCTGTCCATCCGCTCGGCAAGATTTGGCACGAATGCGCTATCGTTCAACTGCATCCGTCCGCGTCCCGCGAAACCGGACAGGCAATAGACACTCGGGTAGTCGGACCCGCTTTCGTTGTAGTCCGGCGGTAGATATATGATCACTTCGCGGACATTTTTATCACCAAGTGGATTGCCGTTCAGCACCTCGCTTTCGTGCCTGAGAGTGACGATGGTGCCTGCGGATGCTGGGCTTTCTCTCATAATTCTAATTTGCGCGATTATAGCGTAGAATCTCGGATTATGTTCGCCGGCGAGCTTGTAAACGTAAATCCGGAAAATCTGAGTTCCACGATCGAGTTCCTGATCGCAATAGCCACACCTGCCTTTCTGATCAGCGCCGTCAGCTCGCTCGTTCTTTCGACTTCGACACGACTTGGACGGGTGGTCGATCGTGTACGCGATCTCGAAAAGCGTCTGGGCGAGCTTATCTATACTGAAAATAAAGACGAGGTTCCGCTGTACGACAAACGAGTGGAAGTCATCGTAGATCTATTAGATAAAGTCACGAGCCGGTCACGAATACTTCAGCGGGCATTGGCGACATTCTATTATGGTGTCGGATTTTTTATCTTGACCAGTCTTTCGATAGCCACTGCGGCGATATTGGGAGTATATCGATGGCTTCCGATCCCGATCGGTGTGGTTGGCATAATGTTCGTTTTTTACGGTGCTGTCTTAATGATCCGAGAAACGTGGATGGCAACTGCGACGGTCAATGCAGAGATGGATTTTACGTGGGAACTGGCGCGTAAGGTCGCCCCGAAAGAAGTCACAAGTAAATATGCGAACCGAGGAAAACGTGGTGGAATGGTTCCCGCGAAATTAAAGAATGCCTCCAAAGTATCTAACACTCTTGGCGGAGACTAAGCTTCGGACGCGCGTCGAACAGCTCGAAGCGATGCTTGGAGCCTGCAATATCTGCCCGAAGGATTGCGGCAACGACCGGCTGAATGACGAGCTCGCCGCATGCTACTCGGGCCGGCTGCCGATCGTATCCTCGTACACTGCACATTTTGGCGAGGAGCCATGTTTGTCGGGAACAAAAGGAGCGGGCAACATATTTTTCGGCAACTGCAATCTCCGCTGCGTCTATTGCCAGAATTATCAGATCTCGCAGACGTGGAAGGAGCAAAAAAAGAACGAGATCACGCACGAACGGCTAGCCGAAATGATGCTCGAGCTTCAGGATCGCGGCTGTCATAATATCGGCTTTGTCTCGCCCACGCATTTCGTCCCGCAAATGGCGAGAGCAATTCTGATCGCCGCCGAAAAAGGTTTGCGGCTGCCGATCGTTTACAACACCAACGCTTATGACTCGGTCGAGGTCTTGAAACTGCTCGACGGCATTGTTGACATCTATCTGCCTGACCTAAAATACGCCGATTCCGACGCCGGATTTCAGTATTCAAAGGTACGCGAATATAAAGAGCATGCAAGGGCAGCAATAAAAGAAATGCACCGTCAAATGGGCGACGAACTTGTTTTTGACGATAAGGGTTTGTTGACGCGTGGTGTCTTGATCCGCCTGCTGGTCTTGCCGAATGACATCGCCGAGATCGAAAAGAATCTCCTGTGGATCCGCGACGAGCTTTCATCCAAAACCGCGATCTCACTCATGGCCCAATATTACGCAACTAACAAAGCCGCGACCGACAATCGATACATCCTCCTCTCTCGCCGGATCTCCGAAGGAGAATGGTTTGAGGCCGTTTCTTTATTAGAAGACCTCGGTATAGAAGAAGGATTCATGCAGGAATATGGATCGGCCTCTCATTACTATCGACCTGATTTCGATGATTTCGAGAAGCCGTTTAGAGATATTCGAGACTTCGAATAATTTGAAACGATCTTCACGGTGAAAAACAAATTTACAATTATTTTGTTGGTGAACTGCCTGCTTGTTGCTCTCGCTGTAGGAGTTTATGCAATGGGCTATAAATATGACAAAGCCAACTCTCTTTTTCCTGAGGCAGATAATCCGTCGTCTGATTTCGTTGTGGATGTGTATGGTAAGCGGTGGCGACGAACTTCAGATGCTATTCTTTTCTTTGGAGTGATTCTTGATGCAGTTCTGGCGATGATGTGGTTTAGATCGACGAACGATAAAATCTAGATTTTCAAGATCGATAAAGAATGATGAATATAGGCGAAATTGCACCGGGCTTTACTTTAAAAGATGGTAATGGCGAAGAGTGGAACCTCGGCGATCTCAAAGGCAAAACCATTGTTCTCCTTTTCTATCCGGGAGACAATACACCGGTTTGCACGGCACAGCTTTGCTCGGTTCGCGATCACTGGTCTGAGTATCAGGCGACGGGTGCTGAGGTGGTTGGCATTTCTACCGACACTGGGGAGTCGCACCAGGGTTTTGCCGATAAGCACAACCTGCCGCTGCGGCTACTCTCAGACGCCAACCGCAAGGTTTCCGAGCAGTACGATATGAAATCATGGCTGCCGGGCCGGTCGGCCCGCGGCGTTGTTGTTATAGATAAAGAAGGAAAGATCGCCTATCACAAAGTGCAGGCTGTAAGTCTTTTCCGCCCGAAGGACGACGATGTTCTTGAAGCGATAAAGAAAGCCGCATGACGACGGATCTGCTCGACAACAAATGGGCTCGCATCTTTGCCGGGTTGGCGGCAACTTTTGTCTGGATCGTTCTTGTCATTCAATTCTATCTTCAGTTGACCAACCCGGACGTCGACGTCGCCATAGGCGAACGCATTGTTAGGTTTTTCAGCTATTTCACGACACTGACTAATATTATCGTCGCCACCGCATGGACGGCGGTCGCGTTTTTTCCTGGAACCAGAATTGGCGGCTTCTTTTGCAAGGCCAGTATGCTGACCGCCGTCGCGGTTTATATTTCGATCGTCGGTCTTATCTACAGCCTCTTCCTTCGCGGAGTGTGGAACCCGGCCGGGTGGCAGAAATTCGCCGATCACAGCCTTCACGACGCATCGCCCATATTCTTTGTGGTTTTCTGGCTGGTATTTGTCGAGAAGGGAGAACTAAGATGGAACGATCCCTTGAAATGGCTTGGCTATCCATTGGTCTACGTGCTTTATTCGCTCGTTCGTGGAGCTTTCGTAAATTGGTATCCATACTGGTTTGCCGACGCCAGCACTCTTGGATATCCGGCGGCGTTTCGCAATGCGTTATTGGTCCTCGTCGCTTTTCTTATCATCGGGCTGATATTTACAGCCATTGGAAAGTTAGCCCGAAAGAAAACTGTGGCCGCCGCATCCTGATATAATATAGATATCAGGAGTATATTATGGCTTTATTTGGAAGCGACAAATTCAAGTGTGCCCGGTGCGGGCAGAAAAATGAACCGATCGGTTTTGCGCCTATCCCAACGGAGCTTGGACAAAAGATCGGCGAAGAGATGTGTAAGGATTGTTGGGCTGAGTGGCAGCAGAAGCAGAAACAGTTGATCAACCATTTCGGCCTCGACGTATCGAATCCGGATTCACATCAATTTCTCTTCGACAATATGAAGATCTTTTTCTACAACGAGGGTGTCGAACTGACCCAGATCGATACCTCGCAGGAAGGCAAGGTCAACTGGTAGCTTGCTCCTCCCACGGAAAATGCTCGACGCCGGTTTTCAGTTCATCAACGAAGAATTTTACGCTGAGAAAGCCTCGCCCATTCGGATGGACACGCTTCTCGAAAATGGGTGGCGGCATTTCGGAACTCATTTTTTTCGTTACAGCATCGGTTACCACGGCCTCGAGATCCGACGAGTTATCCCGCTCCGGATTCGTCTCGCGGATTTTTCCCTATCAAAAAGTCAACGACGTATACAGAACAAAAATGAAGATCTAAGGACCGTGATCCGCCCGATCGAGATCACTGCCGAGGTTGAATCCCTCTTTGACCGGCACAAAACGCGTTTCGATCAAGGCGTCCCCAATTCGATCTACGATTTCCTGTCGCACGAACCCGCCGCCGTTCCGTGCGAAGCGATGGAGGTTTCCGTTTTCGAGGGCGAACGACTTCTTGCCGCGAGCTTTTTCGACGTCGGAAAGATCGCCATATCCGGGATCTACGCGATGTTCGAGCCATCAGAAAACTCCCGCGGCCTCGGCATTTTTACAATGTTGAAAGAGATCGAGTTTGCTGCGCACTCCAGAAAAGAATTTTACTACCAGGGCTACTGCTACGAGGGCGAGTCTTTTTACGATTACAAAAAGCGCTTTCGCGGCACGGAATCCTTCGATTGGATAGGAAACTGGCAGGCTTTCAATTGAAAACTTTTGACGCAAGAATCTTCATCATCTTCGTTCTCCGTGGAACAAAGGATCGCTTTATGCGTCTAACGGTTACCGGAGGCAAAAATGAGCAAATACACCAACCCGCTCGATAATATTTGCGTTGCATCACTCTGCGCGCGCGCGTCCAATATCGTAACTGCCGTATTTTCCGTTACAGCCGGATCGATAACCGGGATTCTTGGGTTCAATTTTCTAAAAGCTTCGACTGAACCTCAAACGGTGGGACTGGCGATTCAAGAATCATCCACGAAGGATATAGATCCGCCCGTTAAAGTGCGCGCTAGACGATGAAAAGCGATCAGAGTGTTTTCGTCCACTCGATATACTTTTTAGAGTCAAACTTCTTGCCGGTACTCCCACTGGTCATATAGCGGATCGTGCCGAAGACGGGCCTTTCCATCCATGGACGGTCGTGCTTGCCAAAGCACCATAGAATTCCGGCGTAGGAATTTGGGTTTCGGCCGTCAAGACAATATTTGTTGTTTAGATGTTCGAGGATCGCGAAGGCCTCCTCGTAGCTCTTTGTCCAAGCGATCACATTTTTGCCCCAGAGCATCCGAACGTAATTGTGCATTTCGCCGGTCACTACCATCTCTCGCTGGGCGGCGTTCCAAAGCTCGTCATGCGTCTCGCCGTTTTCTAACTCTTTAAGGGAATATATAAATTGCCGGGCGTCATCAATATGTTCACGCATCGTTTTCTGCGGCCACGCAGGGAGCGATTCGAGTGAGTTATATTGTTCGTTATGCAGCGTAAAGTTATACGACAGTTCACGCCGAACGATAAGCTCCTCAAGGTACGCATCCTTCGCTTCTTGCGGAGCGTCAGCGCCCTGAACCGCGAGGGCGATCTCAAGCGATGACAAAAAGCCGAAGTGCAGATACGACGAAAGTCGCGAAGAGCCGTCACGATCAGGCTTGCTGCGAACCTTGTCATAGTCGGGAAGAATGTTTTCGACAAACGTTTTCAGTCGCCTGCGCCCATTCGCCGTCCCGCCACGATAGACGCGTGAGGCCGCGACCGAATGATCGATAGCGCACTCGTCTATAAGTTTTGTGATATTTCCCACGGTCACGATCGTCTCCGGGCAATCCACCTTCAGGTCTAGGCTGTTGATCTGGACCTTCTCGCCCGGCAGCGGCTTAAAATAATTCGCGACCAGCTTTTTTATCTTCGGCCGAATCGTGTAGGCGGCATATTCTTCCTTCTCGAATTTCGACATCGGGATGATGCCATTGGAATCTACGGCGTAAACGGGGACCGATAAGCGCTGGGCCACCCGGCAGTTGTGTCCCGGTATTATGAAACAGGGAAAATCGTCTGTGACGATCACCGCTGCGTCCTTTGCAAGTTTGGCGACCGTCTGTTTTGGGGACTGTTTATCTTTTTGAAGATAAAAAATGTATCGGATGCCCAGCTTTTCAAACGCCTTTCGTTTTTCTTCGACACCTTCGAGAATAAATGTATGCAGCCGGTCATTCGCCCACGGGTAATAATATTTCAGCCCTTCGTAAACGATGATAGGCAGCTTAAATTCGTTCGCTTTGCGCACTGCATAAATCAGAGCATGATTGTTATCGACGCGCTTATACATCTGCATCCAATAGAGAACGTACGACGCCAATTTATTGGGCTGCTCGTCGTTTAGTTGAATGACCCTTTCGTTGATACGCATCTGGAGTCTATTATAGGGAATTGGCCTGCAACCAGCATCGACTATGAAAAAAGTTTGCTTATATTACTCTTTCATCCCATACGGAAACCTTGTATTTTCCTTTCTTGGTATCTTTGTATTTTGCAGTGGAGCGCCAGCACAAGGCTACAAACAAGTCCATGATGGGGTCGAATATGCCGATGTCACTCGCGAGATATCCGGCCAGCAGGTAAGGATGAATTTGCTGAGGCTTGATCTCAGTAAAGTACGATTAGATGTCGTCCATGCAAAAAATTCTGTGATCGGTACAGATAAAACATCTGCTATCGCCGTAAGCCGCGGAGCGATCGCTGCCGTCAACGCGGGCTTTTTTCGTCTCGACACTTCGCTCTTTGCGGGCGACCCGGCCGGAATACTCCAGATCGACGGAAAGCTGTTGAGCGAATCGACCAACGGACGCATCGCAATGCTCATCACAAACGATCAAAACGGATGCGTTAGCTGCCGCCTTTCCAACGACCAAAGCATGATCACCTTCGAGCATCTGAACACCTACGCCGAATTTTGGAGTCGTCAAAATCGTTTCAATATTTCTGGGATCGATCGTCAATTGAAAGACAATGATGCCGTTCTCTACACACCCGAGATGGGAATAGTTACGCCGCAGACCGAATTCAAAGTCACCGAGGTCGTGATCGAGAATAAAATGATCAAGCGTGTCGTGGAGACAAATGGTGGTACAAAGATCCCGGCGGCCGGGTTCGTTCTGACCGCCGCTGGTTCAAAAAATAGTGAGTTGGCAGCGATGGCCGCGACAGGAAACGAAGGGATCACAATAATCGGCTCCTACGCAGACCGAGATACGGGAGCCGCACCGACCGTCGGGAAAATGAAGTTCATAGACGTCGAAGATATTGTCGGCGGCGTGCCCCAACTGATCAAGGACGGCAAGATCGACATCACTTGGGAAAAAGAAAAGGCTACAAGATCTTTTTTTGAAACTCGCCATCCGCGGACCGCAGCCGCAAAACTCAAGGATGGAAAGTTTCTGCTTATTACCGTCGACGGCCGGAGCGAATCGAGCGGAGGCATTAGCCTCGCGGACCTTGCCTCGCTTCTATTAGAATTAGGCGCGACTGATGCGATGAATCTGGATGGGGGCGGCTCGACCACGATGTATCTCGAGGGAAATGTCGTCAATCATCCGTCGGATACAGAAGGCGAACGAGCAGTCAGCGACGCTCTCGTCGTTACAGCAAGAAAGAAAACCCTTCCAAAGAAGAACTGACCTTACTTCAGAACCTTATCCAAATACATCGCGATCTCTTCCGATGAATTTCCGCTAGAGATCAATCCAATATAGTTATCCGGGCGCAGCAGCAAAAAGAAGGCCGAGTCGATACCGAATACTCGCACTATCTCGGGATACAGCGGCAGGGAGTGGGCATCGATCAGCAACCCGTACTGCTCGTTGAATTCATCCGAGAGTTCAAGGTCGTCCGCCTTCCCGTCCGAAAATCTGACCAGATGGAATTTGGGTTCTCGCAGCTTGTCGTAGATGCTCAGTCCTTCGATCTCGAAATACGGCATTCGGTCACCGGCCTTAACGTGCACACCGGTCTTATCTTCGCTAAGCGAGCTGTGTCGATAGCTGACCCCAATCTGCGAAACAAACGGAAAGATCGCGCGTTTTACGATGTCGAGACTCAATGCAAAATTCGCGATGTGCGGAAAGATCCGTGTGCGGAAAAATGAAACGAACCAATCGGGGCTCGCGCCGAATTGAAAAATTCTATCGGTCGTTTGCAGCAGCCGATGCGCGTTTTCCAAACGCTCTTCATTGTATGTTTCCAGAATTTTTTCGCCGGCCTTTCCTTGAAGAACAAGCGCTAATTTCCATGCGAGGTTGTAGCCGTCTTGTATGCCGGTATTCATACCTTGTGCCCCGGCAGGCGTGTGAATGTGCGCTGAGTCGCCTGCGAGAAATATTTTTTTTTCAGAAAAGTTTTCGACCGCACGCGAATGAACCCGATAAACGGAAACCCAGTTGACGTGTTTAATGTCTAGTTCGACGGCGGTGTCGGCGATGATCTGACGTTCGATCTCATCGTAGAGTACTTCGCCTTCTTCACCTTGATGACCTTCAGGAAATGTGCCGACGATTCGAAAACGATTCTTGCCGAGCATCGGGAAAAATGCCGTGAGGTTATCCTTTCCTATATTTACAACCAGTCCGTCGTGCGGCAACTTCCAGTCAACTTCGACATCGGCAACATAAAATAATCGCTCGAAAGTGCTTCCGCTAAATTCTATCCCTAACTTATGACGCACAATACTCTTTGCGCCGTCACACGCGATGAGATACTTTCCTTCGATAGTTTCCGTGTCGCCGGAACTGTCTGATATCGTTGCACTTACGCCACTATCGTTTTGTGAGAAATTCAACAACTCTGCATTCCAATGAACATCTTTTCCGCGCGACTTGATAAAATCGTACAGCAGTTTTTCATGCTCGCCCTGCTCTACCAATAGTAGAAATGGATACGCGCTCATTCCAGTTCCGATCTCTTTCAGCGACGCTTCACCGCGCACTTCACCGCCTTCGACAAAGCGAACTTTCTCGGCGATTGCTCCGCACGAAATTAGTTTGTCCGCCAATCCGATCTGTTCATAAATTTCCAAAGTGCGCGCTTGAACTCCGATCGCTTTCGAG
>JBDTXM010000039.1:0-19812 GCA_040006215.1 Acidobacteriota bacterium | reverse complement strand
GCATTTTCTCGAAATGCGGAACGAGCCAAACGGCATCGACAGAGTAACGGTGAAAACCGCCGCCGAGCTGATCATAGATCCCGCCATTCGCCATCTTCTCGGCAGTGAACCTTGCTATCTCGAGCGCCCGTTCGTTGCCCGTCCGCTTCCAGTAGCGGAGGAGGAATTCCATTCCCATCGCCGCCGGAAATTTCGGAGCTCCGCCAAAGCCTCCGTTCACCGCGTCGAACGAACGCTCAAAACTAGCGAAAGATGCATCAAGCAAGTCCGTCGTTAAGTTTTCCGCCGCAAATGATCTCGCGCTGACGCGACGTAGCTCGCCCAAGATATCGGTCGCCGAATTAACGACCTCCTCACGTTTTTCTCGGTAGGCTTCCGATACGCTCATCAATATCTGCTCCCAGCTCGGCATGTTGTATCGCCGGTCGGGCGGAAAATATGTGCCGCCAAAAAACGGCAATTTCTCCGGCGTCACGAAAACGTTCATCGGCCATCCGCCGCGTCCGGTGGTCATCTGCACGAAGGTCATATAGATCTGATCGACGTCAGGCCGCTCTTCCATATCCACCTTGATGCTGACGAAATGCTCGTTCATGATCGCGGCGACGCGCTCGTCCTCGAACGATTCATGTTCCATGACATGACACCAGTGACACGCCGAATAACCTATACTGACGATCAGCGGTTTGTCTTCGGTCCTGGCTTTTTCAAACGCCTCGTCGCTCCACGGGTACCAATCGACCGGATTGTGCGCGTGTTGTAGAAGGTAGGGAGAGGTTTCGTTGATCAGTTTATTAGTGAACTTAGGCGGTTGCATTCTTTGATTCTTTCATCTTGGCAAGATCGAATCAAAAGGACTACTAACTTCGCGGCCCGCTACTGGCAGGCGTTTTGCGCCTGGATAAAATATCGCTTTCCATTCAAACCGACTTCGTTGCTAGCCTGCCGCTTGGTGAGCGTAAATTGGCCGACCGAGGCGTCCTGAAAACGCAGCACGAGAGCATTTCCATTCACTGACCACGAGCCGCGTCTCCCACCACGAGCCGAAAAGCTCGGACCGTCCACGTCGCCGGATGAAAATCCGCCTTGGCCCGTCCGCTGCAGAAACACGCCGGTCGCACATAAATAAATATGCTTTTCCTCGAAATAGCCATTGCCGGAATAAAGATAGAAAAGATGCTTTCCCGACAGTGCTGACTCCCACCCCGACGATATCGCCGAGGGGAATTGAGGTTTTGTAAATACAATACTTTTGGCTATTGCGCCCGCAGCATTGACCGACTCTATCGCGTTTTTCTCGTCCGACAAGCCGATGATCGTTACACCGCCGCCACTCGGTGAGAACAAGACAAAGATATCGACCACCGCCACTCGCCCGGCTGTCTGCTTTGCCAGACGCACAAATTTTCCGCCGTTCTTCAGGTCCTGCGGCGCCATCACGATCGTTGTACCTTCATCGAGTTTCGTATCCTTAACCGCGGCTTCGAACGTGTTGTAACGATGCGGCCTTACAGCGAGCAGGATCGTTTTATCCCGATTTACAAAGGAAAACCCGTGCTCGGCTCGATCGCTCGTCCATCCACTAGGAGGCTGGAAACTAAATCCCGAGGAAATATCCGACAGGCGTTCCTCGACGCCTTGAGCAAAACATGGCAGGAACATCAGACAACAAACAACGACAAATCCAATACCACAGGCAACCGTTTTCATTTGATTCCTCCATTGGACCTACAATCCGCCACATTCTAATCCCACGGTCCCGAGCGGGTTAGGGTCGCCGGGAATCTTCAACCCATGCGTGATGATCTGGTTGATGCGTCCGTGATGCAAGGCCCTCGGCAGATCGACAACTAAATGCAAAAACTCATGCAGGAGGACTTTTTCCAGAATAAGCCTCGACTGCGGTTTTGTGAAGAATTCACCCAAAGTTATCTCTAATTCCTTAAAATTTGCAGAAGCTCCGTATTCATCGGAATCGAAACAAATGATCGTATCGTCCCAGATTTTTGCGAAATCGAATTTCAATCCGTCCCGCCCTGCGTTCAGACCCTTCGGAGGTCTTCCATACAAACGTCCCTCTGAGGTGACACTAGGTGGTCCCGATACCCTTTGCATCGCCCAGTTAACATTCTCGAGCAACACCTTCATGTCCGCCGCCAGAAATGGCTGATTGCTCATGATCTGGTCGGACGGACGAAATGATACTTCGTACACAAATGCCATATTAAATACCTCTCTTCTTTGACTCTACGTATCGGATCCTGGCATGTTTTCAGAGTAAAAACTTGAGTTTTTTCTGTCTTTTTTCTCAATTCGTGTAACTCGCGGTGCCGCTAACAGATCAAAGGACGCGATCTGCCGGCCCTTTTTAAAAACATCGGTCGGTGTCGGCGGAAGGTGAGTGCAATGCATTTTCTTTGTATTAAGCAGTACTTTCGGTTATATTTATCTTTCAAATTCCTATGACCCCGCGATGCATAGCCAAACGTAGACCTTCCCGGCAGCGAGCGAACCTGTTCGGCGGCGATTAACCTTCTCCATTTCTGACATTTAGAGTCGGGCCTGCCCGACATCTTTTCGGCGGATAAGTCCGTCTCTCAACCATTCATGAGGAGAAGATCTATGACACCGACACAGGAATTCGAAAAACCAATAATTAGAACTGAACTTCCCGGGCCGAAATCCCGGGAGATCATCGATGCCGACGCTCAGTATGTGACTCCGAGCTATCCGCGTCCGGACTACAAACTCGTCGCCGATCACGCAAGCGGCGTTTGGATCACAGATCCGGACGACAACGTTTTTCTAGACTGCAACGCGGGCGTGGCAGTTTGCTCGACCGGCCACTGTCATCCTGAGGTAGTTGCGGCGATCCAAAAACAGGTCAGTGAGCTGATTCATCTCTGCGGGACGGATTTTTATTATCGTCACATGCCGCAGCTCGGCAAAAAGCTCGACGAGATCGTCCCGATCGAAGGCCCGACGAAAACGCATTTCGCTAACAGCGGGGCTGAAGCGATAGAGACGGCGCTAAAGCTCGCCATGTATCACACCCGGCGGCAAAAATTCATCTCGTTCTTTGGATCGTTTCACGGACGCACGCTGGGTGCTCTTTCCCTTACGTCGTCAAGAAAAGCTCAGCGGCTAGGCTTCATGCGGCAAGCTCTGGACGTGGTCCACATTCCTTATCCGAATAAATTTCGTCATTTCGCAAATGATATGCCAACGGACGAAGAGACGATCACCCGCGACTGCATCAAGTGGATCGAAGAGCGGCTTTTCAAAACTACAACTCCGCCCGAAGAGGTCGCTGGGATCGTGCTTGAGGTCGTTCAGGGCGAAGGCGGCTATGTTCCCGCTCCGACTGCTTTTGTAAAGGAGCTCCGCCGCATCTGCGATGAGAACGGTATCATGTTCATCGTCGATGAGGTCCAGTCTGGTATGGGCCGCACGGGCAAGATGTTCGCGCTCGACCATCACGAAGGCGTCAAGGCCGACATCGTCTGCATGGCAAAAGGCCTCGGCTCCGGGATGCCGATCGGAGCCTGCACCGCTCGTTCCGATATTATGGATTGGCACAAGGGTGCACACGCCTCCACATTTGGCGGAAACCCGGTCGCACTCACAGCGGCATTGAAAACGATCGAGTTGCTCCAGGGTGGCCTGGTTGAAAATTCGCGAAAGGTCGGCGCCTATCTGGAAGCCGGTTTGAATAATTTAAAGGAAAAATACGAGGTGATCGGCGATGTTCGCGGAATGGGAATGATGCTCGGTGTTGAGTTTGTGACAGACCGTGAAACCCTGAAACCTGATGCCGAGCTTCGCGACCGCGTCGAAATGGCGTGCTTTAATCGCGGCCTTATCATCCTAGGCTGCGGAGCAAACAGTATTCGCTGGTCGCCGCCGCTTATTCTGACAAAAGAAAACGTCGATGTGGCGTTGGAAATATTCGACGAAGCGATCGCAGAATCCCTGAAAGGTTAAGTTGTTAAGATGTTTTTCTAAATGAAGGGAACCGGAGGCCTGCTCCGGTTCCCTTCATTCCTACATTACCCACCGTCAACTATTTCGCGATCCCTTTTTGCCTCGCAAGCTCGGTATTGAACTTCTTCTCCATCTCATCGATATACGCTGCAAAGCCTTGCGGGTCGACAAACGGATTGCTCGACGGACCGGAGTTCAATTTCCCGATCTTCCCTTCCAGATCGAAAAATCCTGCGTGAGGTCCAAGGAACACATCGCATTTGAGCAGCCTCACATTATGGAACGATTCACGATATGCATCCGCGACGCCCGGCCATTCCTTATTGTCCACTAATCTCACGCCAGGATTTACCGACATACTGGGTGCGATCAGCACATCGTATTTTTTGCCATTTTCCTGGACCGCTAACGTCCAGGCGGTGTTTCCCTCGGTATGACCAGGAAGCATGTGCGCCTGCATCGCAACGCCGCCGAGTTTTACCCATTCGCCGTCTTCGATAATCTTGTCGACCCTTACAGGCTTGAACGGGTGGTTCTTAAACGGAAAAAACCCCTTCATACCGCCGCTCGCCATTATCATTGCGTCCGGTGCGGTTGCGTAGATCTTTGCTCCCGTCGCTTCCTTCATCGACTGATGCCCCGCAACGTGATCGAAATGGGCGTGGCCAGAAAGAATGATCTTTACGTTTTTGGGATCGAATCCGAGCGCCTCGATATTATTGCGGATCATCGGCCCCGACTCTTCCAGAGCCGTATCGACAAGGATCATACCGTTTTTCGTTACGATCAGATACGAAGCTAGATCGTTCATGCCAACGTAGTAAACATTGCCGACGATCTTGAAGGGTTTTACCGGACGGTTAGATTCATCCAAATACTTTTGCCACTCCGCCGATTTCTGAGCCGCAACCGATCCGGTATAAAAGATGAAACAAAGGATAGCGATAACAAGATTCAACCGCGTTGGAATTCCCATAAGCTCAATTGTAACAAACCAAGGTAACGACGGACGCAAGCTCCGTCGAATCAATATCCTGAAGTTGCAGACCTTGCGATCATCCCAAAAAAAGACGAGAACCAGAGGCGTGCTCCAGTTCCCGACTTTTTGGCTCCAGTTTAATGGTCGGGACGACAAGATTTGAACTTGCGACCTCTCGCACCCCAAGCGAACGCGCTACCAGACTGCGCTACGTCCCGAAAATCGAATTTTAAGATTAGTTTTACGGTCCGGTTTTGTCAAACTCAATACTTTTGCAGATGGCGGGCGGCTTCGTGAGTTTGATCCGTTTTGAGCATTTCCCTGAGTTCGAGTAACTGCGCAGCTAGCGATTTCAGCGCCTCACGCCTTTGCGGTGACCAATGATCCGCGGCATCGGCGATCGCACTGATATTCGAGTCTATCGCGTCCAGTTCGATCTCTTGGTCGAACAGCCCCGGCGAGTCGCTTGTTCTAGCTACTTCGACTACTTGCGGTTCAGAATGAACGATCTTTAACTTAGTCGTTTCACGAAGCTCGTTCTGAAGCTTTTTCTTTGCACCCGCGATCGTGAACATTTCATCGTAAAGAAGCTGCTTGATCCTCAGAGCGATCTCGACATCACGCCGCCTATAGCTGCGTTGCCCCGAACGGTTCTTTTGAGGCGACAGCATCGGAAACTCGGTTTCCCAATACCTTAAGACGTGTGCCTGAACGCCGACTAGCTCGCACACCTCGCCTATCTTAAAGTAGATCTTCTCAGGTATTACGACCGCGGCTTGTCCCATATTAGCTTTCGAAATGTGTTAAAGTCCTTTATAAATCGATCGGCGTTATTGTATGTATTTATTGAAGTTGTGTCAACATAAATACAATGAAAGACGAATTTGAGTTCATCCAAAACCTTAGGAAAAAATACTCGCTTAATTTGATCGGCGACGACTGCGCTGTTCTTCCAAAGAACGACGAAAGCGATATGGTCGTCACCGCCGATATGCTGGTGGAAGATATAGATTTCCGGCTTGATTGGACCATAGCCGAATTCCTCGGACACAGAGCTTTGGCCGTTTCCCTTTCGGATATTGCTGCGATGGGAGCGACGCCAACATGGTCAATTCTTTCGATCGGCCTCCCCGAGATCATTTGGCATTCTAACTTCCTTGATGAGTTTTACGCGGGTTGGCACTCCCTGGCGGTCAAGTTCAATGTTGAATTAGTAGGTGGCGATATTTCCAGAACACCAGATAAGATAGTTATCGATTCGGTCGTTGGGGGAGATGTGCCTCGGGGTAAGGCCATTCTCCGATCTGGTGCAAATGCCGGCGACCTGGTCGTGGTTACCGGGAGCTTTGGAGGTGCCGCTGGTGGATTAAAGCTGTTGGAAGCCGGCCGAACTATTCTAGGTTCGTCGGGACCTGAGCATGAGTTGATGGACCGCCAGTTGAGACCTATGCCTCAGATCTCTTTCGCAAAGGACATTCGCGACTCGCCCGGAGTTTCTGCCATGATCGATATCAGCGACGGATTGTCTTCGGACTTTACCCACCTTTGTTCGGCAAGTAATGTCGGTGCACGAATCTTTTCTGAACGAATACCGACTGATCCCAATTTATCCGTTCTTGAACTGGATCGACGCCAGGAACTCGATCTGGCACTACACGGAGGTGAGGATTTTGAGCTTCTTTTTACCGCCGGTCCAAAAACGATTTCGGACTTTGAGTCGGCAGATTTTTCCGTGATCGGCGAGATCACGTCAACCCCTCGAGTGATAGAACTCATCCGCGATGGTCAGACGGAAATTCTTGAATCAAAAGGGTACCGCCATTTCTGAGAAAGAGACCAGTTTAGGACTCGACCTTGCGCGAGGTATGCGGATTCAGGTCCAGCTGGTCGAACCATTCTTTTTTCTGCCACGAAAAAGGACGAGCCGTTGATAGACTCGCCCTTCGGCTGTTGCTGATCTAACTTGCTGCTACGGCTTCATTGTTGGGCTTGGGCTGGGTGACGGTGTCGGATCGGATGGATTCGGCACGGTCGGGGTTGGACTCGGCGACGCAGTCGGCGTAGGCGTAGGTGAAACGGCTATATTGGCCGCTTGATCTACATTTGCGCTCGCGACAATTCCCGAGATGAGCAGCAGCAACGTTCCTAAAATGAAAAAGCTTTTCTTTAACATACAGTTCTCCCTGGTTCGGTTAACCACTCTGATCGGCCGTAATTGGCGGACCTTTAAATTGTTTATGCAAAACAGTATCAAGCAATCGGCGTTCCATGGTCAGTATGTGGTCGTTACTTATTCGCCCCTCATTAGTGACTGCTGGAACTAGCTCAAAACATTACACTTTCCGTATACATTCAAAACACCTCGGTTACATCCTAACGGTACGGTTCATACAGTTGACGGCGGGTTTGTTCCATATCCCGTAGTCCCACCCGCAAGTAAAACCCGCGTTAAACAACTTGCTCGTCCCGATCGGGACAAATCGCGGGACATGCAAACTACTGCAGACAACAGATTTAACCTCTTGTCCCGTTGTCCCGCGGTTTTTTTAGTTTGTCCCATGTTCCGCTTCCGGAGTCCCACACACAGGGGACAACGCTAACTCCTTTATTTGCATTATCAGCCCCGTTTGTCCCTGAGGATCTTGTCCAGATCGTCCAAATTGAGGTAAAAGGCCCGCGATTAATTTGTCAAAGATCATATGAGCACTTCGCCCACTATACAATGTTGCACAGATTGCACAACTCATCAAGGTATCATAACTTGAACCATTCGATTTCCAGCTTTTACAAAAAATAACGAGTGTATTCGAAAGCACGATGGGCGGAAATTCCGTCTAGCTGCTCATAATACAAAGGATGGCTAGATCTGTTGAGATTTATTGCGGGCCTCGTCGTCGGTCCGGTAAGTTGGAGTTGCACCTCAAGCCCAAGCGTCGAAATAACAAGCGGTATTTCGTTTGCTAACTTAGCGTCAAACGGCGGTATTTGTTCTTGATCGGGATTATCCCAATTGTCTCGAACTATTTGAAACGCATTTTCATCTATCTCTACCCACGCGCCAATTTGGTATGTATATTCACTTTCCGGTACCTGCAATGGCAACACGGCTCTCACAAAGTATCGTTTCCACTCTATCGTACAAAGATCATCCGATTCGTTGACCTTTAGCTTTCTGTCTTCCTCGGAAAGCTCCGCAATTGGGTCCGGTCGCTTAAATGAAAGCTCCATTTCGTCCAACGGATGGAGGCTACCGCACTGAGAACATTTTAACGACGAATCACTCATCACCATTTATCCTCCAATGTCGATCAAAGTTGTAACCCCATTTGCATGGTTCGTCCAGTTAGCCAAAGACCTCTGGCTTCACTTCCAAGCAGATGATGCCAATTCGAATCCGGCACGATACTCCAAACAATTATTGTCGCCGTTGGCGACTTTCAAACATACCCATTGAAGTTGCACTGGTCAGCCTTTGTCTGCTCCCACTATCGTAACGACTAGCGTGCACGGTTTTGAACCGTGGTTGCGCCAGGCGTGGCGGACGCCATTTTGGACCAGGGAATCGCCGGTCCTAAGATGAACCTCGTGACCGTCGTCGAGTTCGAGCCATATTTCGCCAGTCGCAACATAGATAAAATCTATGGTGGCCGTGGTGTGAAGCCCGGTTTGGTGAGACTCCATGTGGGCTGCCCGCCCGGGAAACTTCGTCTCCAGCTCGGCCGCAGACGCTTCCGAATCAAGATCTTCGGGTCCAGCGACGGTGCCGGGTGGGACGGTGAAAGCGATAAACCGTACGCCGCCGGGAGCAGGAAAATGATCCGGCCCTTCGGGTTCGACGCCGGAATTGGGAACCATCGGCACCTCGTCCCAACTCCAGAGCCGATGCCAGCCATATCCCGGAACCGCCGCAGCGGTGCGTGCATCGATCTGACTGTCACTGATAACGGAACTTTTCCCGTTCGCAGTTAGTCCTGTCACTATCAGGCGTTTCGCCAAAATATTATTTTCCACTATTCGTTCTTTGCGGCCTTTTTTTACCCGATCCGAAAAAACAATTCTCCCATCCTTACGTCCAGTTGACCAACGCGTCGCCAGTCGGTCGCCAAGTATTTATCTGAGGCTATGCCGAAGCCGGTGGCGTCGCCGCGATATCGATTTGACCGCTGACCGGAAAGCAACGCTTTTCGGCAAATAGATGGGAACAGCCCAAATCGGGAGAAACCAACGATTAAAAACTGGAGTAATTCGGATCAACCTAAGCCGTGTCTGCTACATTCTCATGCCGTGGTGAGAGCAACCATGCGATCAAGAATGCGAAAATGAAATTTGATGAGCCCGTCTCTACCAGGTGGGCCATTCGGACGGCTTCGGGCATGTAGGGGTTTGGGAGCAAAAGTTGATCGACCATTACCACGGAAAACAGCAGGGCAAGGACAAACGCCGCTTCCAGCCATCCGCCTTTCATCATACGAATGACGGGCAGCGCGATCGCGGTCCAGAGCATTGCCCGAAGTACCTGGAACGGGACCAGCCATGGCGTATCCCTTAATACGTTTCCTAATTGGGCAAAAAAACTTCCGGGATCGGTGCCGCCGTAATATTCGGGAACAGCCGGATTTCGCCAGGCAACGTAATAGCCGAAAGTAAAATACAGGGTCACATATGCGACACCGATCACGGCGAGTTTCCATGACCACTCGCTTATAGGCATTTTCAGGCGTTCCTTACTTTCCGCCGTGCCTCCAAACGGCCCGATTTTGCCAAGTATAAGGACCGCCAATATTGAAAACGGAGTGGCGAACAGGAGTCCCATCAGGAAAAGACGCGGCATCATGCCAGGCGGCAAGTGAGTGATAAACACCGCCGATTCGATCTGCGCCATAAAGCAAGATGCGCCGTAAAAGATAAAGAAAACCGCAACGATCAGCCGCCAGCCTGTCCAGCGTGATCGAAGGATCATGTAGCTCAACACGAGGGTATCGAGGAGGCATATCGCAAGTAAGGTGATCGCGGCCGACCCTGCGTCCTGCGACGCCTCGAAATCGCTTTGATGCCCCAGAACGCTACCGGCAACCCCGAAACAGACAAACAGAATTACGGTCAACGCTATTACTTTTAAAACGGTAAACGCAGTCTTCATACGGGTTTTCGCAAAAAAGTACGACCTTCGCTTGTCCGAAGTTCCTCTTTTGTTATTATGTCGGAATATTTTGATCGGTCGGTCTAATTTAAACCTTTTTGGAATTGTGAAGACTATGGCATTGATACTCAGACAAGCGACAGACGATGAGATCGAATCGCTCATTCCTATTTTGGTGCTCGCCGACAACTCGGTGAGCGCGATCCGTTGGAGTTTGGAAAATCTCAGCGACACCGTTTATGCCGTTGAAGAAGATGGAAAAACGGTTGCGGCCGTCAGCGTAAGATGGAATTCGGACCCGTGCGAGATCGTCGAACTGGCAGTTGCCGAGGAATTTCAGCGTCGAGGGATCGGAAGATTTCTGGTGGAGACGCTCACCGCAGAGGCACGGAAAAAGGCTAAAGAAAAACTTTTTGTCGGCACCGCCAACTCGAGCATCGGCAACATAACCTTTTACCAGCGGTGCGGGTTTCGAATGGACCATATTCGACGCGATCATTTCCGATACCTAAAACAACCGGAGTTCGAATATGGGATCGAGGTCAAGGATATGATCGTTTTCAGCCTGGATCCAATGGCCGCTTAAACTATCTGACGATCGGTTGACCCAGATCGTCGATCCATTGAAACCCAGTCTGGTAACCGAGCATCGCACAATCGTGAGTTGAGCTGACCTCGGCACCAGGGAGGGCGGTATTCGTAAGCAAGAACAATTTGCTCGCGAAGTTAACGGCGTCGAGCGGCGAGGTCTTTTTCACATCAAAGATCGATTCGTCAAAACGGCCAATTGTCGGGTCGGCTACGAGTTCGGGATGCAGCGAGAGATAATCCATCACTGATTTACCCTTGCCTGTAAGCTGCGGCGTTCGCACCTCTTCGGCGACAACTTCGGGGATATCAATTACGGGAGTTTGCGCCTTTTCATAAAACACGCGGAGGCTATTGCTGCGTATATGGCAATCGGACCCGATGGAATAAAATACGAGATTAAAGAGTAATCGATCGTTAGTAGTGTCAGTCGCCGGCCAATCGGCGAATTTGCGTTTATCGAGATACGCTAATATCTGCTTTCTGATCTCCGCCCTCAGGCCGTCCCAGAATAAGTGCCCACCATTGAAATCATGCTTCTTTGCGTAATTCGAGGTGATCTCGAACGCATCGAATTCCATCTTGCCCGTCGATCTATCGAGGAAACCGATTGTATTTGTCGCAACGAAAAGCGTATTTGTATTGACCTTTCGGACTTTAACGAACCTGTCGTCAAATGTTCCAGTCGCGTCGTTGAACAGCCTTTTGTCGGCGCAGACCACCAGCCCCTCGTTTACCGGAACGGCTACGACAAGCGTTCCGTGAAGGCCTTGGGCAGGGGAAACTATCCCGCTTGTGAGCGACAGTGTCAGGAGCAGGTAAACACGTGAACTGATCGTTTTGAATGACATAACGTTCAATCTCACTGCATTTTTCGTTCCATAGAAACCGAATGGGCGAGAATCCGGCGGTGTGTAAATCGCGCAAGCGATTCCACGAAATCTAGCTCTACTGGGGACTCACGGTCGCCCGTTCCATTACGACCATATGTTCATCGCGGCTAACCATACCAACAATCACGAAACCGGCGGCAACCGCTTCGGTGACTTCTTTCTGAAGAGTTGATGTCCGGCTTGTCGCAAGAAGTTTGTATTCGTACTGGTGGACGACTTTTGGCGGCTGCTCCATTATCATCACGATCTCAACGCCTCCTAGTACCTGCTTTTTTGCGATCATGGTACTAGGAATTAAACGAAAGCCGCCATCTGCCGCCTCATTCAGCTCTTTCTGCATTGTCCCCGTTCGTGTCGTGGCCAGAAGTTTATATTTGTACGGATCTTTAACAGTTCCGTCGCGGGACATGAACACTGCCATCTCGGAACCACTTGTAGGAGATCCCACGAGAATCCGGTATCCCTGGGCGGATGTCTCGTCCATTTCTTTCTGCATCGTGGAAGTTCTGGTCGTGGCCAGTAACTTATACTGAAGCAACTCGGAATTCGTATCCTGCCCGAAGCAACAACCGACAAAGCCTACCAAAACTACAGCAAGTAATATTGTTTTCATTCTTTCTCCATTGGTCTATTTTCGTGAAAGTGACTTTATGCGATCTCGAATCGAGTCTGGGACTTGCCAACGGATTCGGCCTTCGTCTTTGTAGATCCCCACCACCAGTTCCAACTCCCTAAGATCGGCTGGGAAGATCGGAGTCTTGTCTTTGTCGACCAGGCGAAAGGCTACCCAGAAAATATCGTAGTCGCAATCTCGTCGAAATACCTCGGAGAGAGCTTTTATCAGGCGGAATTGCGGCGATTTACTGCCGGCAATGGCCAAGCCGCGGTTGACCATGTTAAAGCATCGCAAGAGCTGATCATGCTAGAAGAACATTCCCAATCATTTTTGTCTTCGCATTTTCATTCGTCCGCCGGTCCTCACAACGGGCATTCCCGTTAAGGGGTCGAGTGTCCGGGCATGGGAAAGAGCATGTTGAATTGCCGGTTCGATTTTTTAATAGACCCCCATTCTGTCCGATTCAAGCGTGAAAACTTCGGCGGTACCGTGTTTCACCATTTGAGTTCCAAGAATGGTATGTTGGGTGACCTTAAAGCCTTCTATAGACAGACCCGCGAAATTGTCAAAAGTAAAGTTTCCTGATCTTGCACTGCCAAAGGTATCGCCTTCGGTGTCCGAACTGTAGCATTCAATGCGAATGAAATCGGATACGCGTCTCTTTTTCTTGAAAGAGTTTATGAGAATATTTGCCTCACTTCTGTAGGGAGTCCAAGGTGTCAAGATCGTCACCGCACCGCTCATTTTGGCTTTATTTAAGACATACTTACATTTGTCTTTTCTATCGAGATTTAGGCTGTCTCCAGTATTTGGAAACCATTCACCTGGTTTCTGTAAATACATAGCATATTGGAGTCCAAGGATCTCTGGTTCTGGGCGATCTCCCGATGTAATGCCGGCGACCATGTACCGAATAGTAATCATTTAATTTCCTCAGTATAAGATTTAATAAAGGCTCGTTGCGGCCGATCAGGGTAATTTTTGTCTGCTGTTCGGGCCGTCTAATCATTAAGACCGTTCCGGGAAAATGTTTCGTGACGACGAACTGCCGCTAAACTTCCGACAATGAAATTTCCTATTTTATTTCTTTGAGTTTTGAGAATTTGAGCCGATCTTTCTTTCTCTTCCGCGTAATGATCGAGGGACGAAAATATGAAGACATACAGGACCGGTTGGTGGTTCATCGTTGTTTGTGCACTGGCAGGATCGGTTTCTGCACAGCAGTTTACGCAGACGGTTACGAAACAGAACACGAACTGCAATTCGACGTGCTCGGTGATAGATATACCGGAGCTCAACGGCAATCCGTCCGCGCTTCTTTATATAACGCCGATCGGAAACACCAAAAATCTCAATCCCCATCCGATCGCGGCCTATTACATGTACCTGAAGAAATGGAGTGTCTTCAACATGGATTCGAGGACCATTACCGAGGGTTCCAAATTCAATGTGGAATGGTACGCGAATCCGGATAAAGACCGGTTCGTATTCGAGGTCCCTCAACGAACGCATTTCAAAGATCCCGCCTATATCGACAATGCCGCGATCAACAACGATCCGAACGCCAAGATCAGAGTTTTCCCGACCAATCCTCCGGGCGGAGGCGCGATCTTCAACCGGAACGAAGTAAGGGTCGAATACGATCCGGCGGTCTTTAAGTGGTTCGTGGTGAACACGGACGGAACACCGGTGCCGCCGGGAAATGCCTACAACATCTTTATCTCCGCGCCGACAGCGATCGCGGATATCGATCCGAATATAAGGGTTGGCTCCAATAGGCCGCCGGTCGGAGTTCCGATAAACGTGCCCGGAACGCCCCTTCCGCTCGGGCCGCAGCCGGCACCGACCGCTACACCGGTGCCGCAACCGATCAGTACACCGATCCGGGGACCGCGGCCACCAAAAACACCGCGATGGGTTCTGCGTCCAGAAGAAAAGCAGCCGACGATCGACCCGAACTCAGAGGTGCTGCTGTTTATTCACGGGATGGATTCGCGAGCCGAAGAAGCCGATGACATAACCAAGGCACTTTTCATGGTGAGAGACGCGATGCCGGCACCGACGCCGGCTCCTGCGCCGACGCCGAACCCGATGGTCGCGTTGTTGAATCAGCTGCTGCAGAAATACAAGAGCTGCATTTTGGAACGATACGAGACGCAGGCGAACATGGTCAGCCGCGGATTGCCCGCGAACGCCTCGGGCCTGACGAACACCAACGGCCTGCAGGACCGGGACACCGTCGCTTGCGTGGCCGGCAACCAATGTTCGCGCATACAGAGACTGACAAGTTTTGCGTCGCTTCAGGCCCAGGCGAATCTGGGCAATCCGACGAATTTCGAGATGAATCTCGAGCGAGCAATTCCGAAAGACTGCTTTATGTGCGCCAAGCACCAGGAGATGCATACGAAGCACGTCCACTGCACCATGGAAGCAGGCGGAAACAGCGGATTTCAGGGGCCCTATTTTGAGGGCTGCAAGGCCGGCGTTGATGTCGAGGCTCTCGCCAACGCGGTCATCCACGACATCAGCGGTTTTATAAACGACGTTACCAACAACCGTACGCCGATCGGCGATGTGATCGGAGGTGCCAGTATCGCGACCAATCACATGACGGTTCGTTTTAATTCGTGTCCGAATCCGGCGATGGGATGCCCGGAGACGTGCGATCACCCGGACGTGATGGTGAACGGCAAAGCGACAGCGGTCACGCCGTTCGACACGGTGAATGGACAGCAGACGCGCGTGTATTTTGCACCGGTCACGCCGGCGGGAATGCTCGATACAGATCCGCCGCCGGGAGCGATGATGGACGTGCCTGCGGCCCACAACATAGGACGCAACGAAGGCCGCCTGAGTCAGCCGCTGCGTGCCGCCGCGAAAACCAAGGATCCGCGGGCGATCCTCGGCTTGGCAACCGGGGAATTCCTGGCAGGTAATACGGCGATGGGAAACGCATATGCGGACCTCAGCGTGACGGGGCGGGAGACTTTCAGGAAGTTTAGCCTTGCCCCCCCAAAGGAGGATTTTTGCCAGTCGTTAGTGCCGCAGCCGGCTCCGGCTAATGCGGGTGAAATGGTGACAGACTGTTTCATGGCGCTTGACCGGGCGTATCGGGTCGCGAATTTTCTGCGCACCGGGCAGCGGGGCGCCACACCTGCGCTGAAAGCGGCAAAGACTGCTGAAAGGAACGCTCTCGGGTGGATCGCGGTTTCGGGCGAGGACGATCAGCCTCACCGACCGGTCAACGTTCCGTCCAGCGATTTTCCTCAATACGATCTGTCTGTGGACGTAGAAGCTCCCATGGCACCGGGAGCGAAGACGATCACGATCCACACCCGATACACGGTCGCCCAAGCGCGTTCGGCGAGCGGCGGAAAGAACCTTGTGATCATCAGCCTCGATCTTCCGACTTCGGGCTACGCGGATAATATCGATTTCAACGACGTTTCACCGCTGTCGGATATCGGAAATCCGAAGTGGACGCCGCTGCCGATCCCGATCGTAGTCCCGGTTGGAATCGAATATTTGGTACCCGGTTTGCCGCCTGTACTGCCGCCCGGGACGACCATCCCGCCGGGGACGCCGCTTCCGGATTTTCAAGCGACGGGAAAAACGCCGGTTCTCGATTTTATCGAAACATTCGTGGTTCGCTTTGCCGAGACGCTCGATCAGAAGGTGCCGTTCAAAACAAATATCAAAGCCGTGATGGGCGGAAGCCTTGGTGGTAACATGACGTTCCGACTTGGGCGGCGACCGGGTGTGCCGTGGCTGCCGAAGTTTGTAGTATGGTCGCCGGCTTCGATCTGGTCATCGATGGGAGAGGGCGGCGATCTGTTCAAACATTTCGGCGTGCGCACCGCTTGGGAAAGTGCGAACAATACGCGCAACGGCCCAAGCGATGCCGACCGCGCGGGATTTTTTGGCAGTTGGGACAAAGCGATCGTTCCCGTCGTCATTCCGATGGCGCAGTCGGGCACCTGGATGAGCGATTTTTATCCGTGCAAGAACTCATCCGTTGCGGCGGCGCGGCTGGATCGGCAGGAAACATTCAATAAGAATTTTCTAGCCTGGCACTGGCGGCTTGGCGGGGAACAGCTGCTGTTCAGCCAACTGAATCGCGATCCGGCGACAAACCAGCCGCTCTACATGCTGAATCAAAAACCAATGCTGCTAGCGTGCGGCGTCGAGGACCACGTTGCGTTCAACGACATCTGCCCCGCGACCCAGACGACGGCTGCACTAATGACGATGACCCCGGGCAAAGCGTTGTTCCTGGACAAGACGGGCCATTCGCTGGACAACGAACGCCGGAACTTTTGGGCGATCCAGATAATCGGATTTCTAGGGCTTTGATCCCGGGCCACCGATTTGAAAAAGAAGCATGTTGACATGGCGGTTCTTCGAAACTTAATATCTTACCAGCCGTACTAATTAAGGTCGTTCTGGAATGAAGCTCCTCAAGAGATCAGTAAATGGTCGTAACCGCACGCCGATGGCGCGTGTGCTAGCTGGAGCTTTGTTGGTGGGCATCGTGTACGCCGTAACTTTTGGTTCGGCGCACAGCCATGTAAATGCTTCGACGAGCCTCGATGCGAGGCGGGTTGCGACTTCGACATCGCAGGCTGATTTAGCGTTTACCGCTCCGGTCAGTACGAACTTGCACAAGTACGAATGCCTTGTTTGCCTGTTTCACCAGCAGCTTTTTAGCAGTACCGTGTCCGAGCCGGTTTTTATCTCGAAGCCCGCGGTACCGATCTTACCCGCTCCTTCCGAGGCTGTTTTTCCTTACTCCGATCCCGTTGCCTCCACTCCGATCGCCCGTTTGTCGGGCCGCGCTCCGCCTGTTGCCTAAAAGGCAACGGTGACCAAGAAGCTCGCCCGAAAAAAGCCAGCACCAGTCCGATCACTGAAAGCCACGTACCCTGTCTGAGGCGGGAACGTCATTCCTGCCGATAGCCTCTTTGCCAGCGTTGCGCCCGTTCGCTCCGCTGGCCATTAAATTATTTCGATCGGTCGACGATGCGAGGTAACCGGATGCATCAGGACTTTAACAATTCCAAAAACCATCAGAGATGGTTCAGCAGGCGAGGTCGTTTTGCGGTCTGGCTGTTTTTGATCGTTTTGACGGTTTATTCGACGCAGGCGCAGGAGGTGACCGTTCCCTCCGCGTCGCCTCTTCCGCAGCAAACGGCTCCACAGAAGCGCAGCATTACGATGTCGGATGCGGTGACGATCTTTTTGCAGCAGAACCTTCAGCTGGTCGCTGCAAAGTATGACGTTGCGACAGCGGACGCGGAGAAGCTAACCGCAAAGCTGCGCCCCAACCCGCAGGTGAGCGTCGCGTTCACAGACATCCCGCTCGATTTCCGAAGAAACTTCGTCAAACCGAACACGTTCGATTACAACATTTCGCAGACGCTGGAAATGGGTGGCAAACGGCAAAAACGCATCGATGCGGCCAACGCGGATTCCGAGGTAGCCAAGGCGCAATTTCAGACTGCCGTCTGGCAAATGACGAACGACCTGAAAAAGAAATTCTACGCCGTGTTGTTGGCTGAATCGCTGCTGAATCTGGCTAAGGAAAACCAGAAAACGTTTGCCGGGATCGTCACGTATACGACCGAGGTTTTTCAATCGGGTGAGATATCGGGCCTCGATCTCCAGCGGCTCGAGGTAGAAAAGTTCAAATTCGATACCGACTTGGCAAATTCGGAGCGAGATTATGAACTCGCACTTCGTGATCTTCGGGTAGCGCTCGGCGGTGATTACCGTGCGATGAATGTGGACGTGGCGGGCTCCATGGATTATTACCAGACATACGATTTCTCGCCGTCTGACCTGCGCGACAAAGCATTGGCCGCGCGTCCCGATCTTAAAGCTTCACAGCTGAGTGAAAAAGCTGCCGACGCCGCGATCCGGTTGCAGGAGGCGCAAAAGGTGCCGGACATTACCGTGGGAGCAGGTGTGGAGCAGGTTCTGGCGGAAGGGAACACCTATAACGTCGGTGTCAGCATTCCGATCCCGTTGACCGACCGCAATCAAGGTGAACGGGCAAAGGCTTTGATCCAGAAACAGAAGGCGCAGAACGATCAGTTACTGATCACCAATCAGGTTTTGAGCGATGTGGACAAGGCTTGGGTCGCGTACGAGATCCAGAAAAAACGGGTCGAGCTTTATAAAACCGGCGTTCTGACAAAGGTCACAGATATACAGACCCTGACCGAGTTTTCGCTGAAGGCAGGTGAGAGCTCGACGCTCGAACTGCTCGACGCGATACGCACGCGACGGGATACGCTCGCGGGTTTTTATCAGACAGTTTTCGATTACCAGATGTCGCTTCTCGATCTGGAGCTCGCGACCGCAACGCCGCTGCCGTAGTAGTCCGGCCAGCATAAAAGGATGCGCGACATGTTAACACGAATAATAATTCGACCGCTTTTGTTTTTATCACTGCTCGCCGCGGCGATCTGCGGAGGCTGCTCTAGAGCGGCGACGCCGGACGCTTCCGCGTCGAATCCGCCCGCGAATGCCGGGACACGACCGCCTGAAAATTCGGGCATCGAGGTCGAAATAGTGATGTCGCAGCCGATCGAAGGCGCGATATCTGCTACGGGAAAGATACTTGTCACCGAGAACCGGACAGCGAGCATCGGACCAGTGCATGAAGGCAGGATCGTGAATTTTTACGTCGGACAGGGAAGCGTTGTCAAGAAAGGACAGAAGCTCGCCGATCTTGAATCCGCGGACATCGACCAGGCAGAAGCGGATTATCTGAAAGCTCTTGCTGATCTTGCGAACGCAAACCGGACGTCCGCAGCGGAGGTGAGATTCGCACAGCAGACATACGACCGCATCAAGATCCTTTTTGACAAACAAATAACAGCGGGAAAGAACCTGCAGCAGGCCGAACATGACCTTGAAGTGGCAAAAGCAACCGCGGCGGATTCTGTCGATAGCTCCAAAGTGGCTCTATCGAATGCACGCCGGCATTTGCTGATACTCGGGTTGAATGATGCTGCGGTCGACGCGCTTGCTCATAAGCAAAATCTTGCGTCTTCGCGATTTTCGCTGACGGCCCCGATCTCGGGAATTGTGGTCGAGCGCAACGGAACGCTGGGGGCGACCGTCGGTACCGACGCAAATGTTTTCAAGATCATCGACCTTTCGAGTGTATGGATAGACGCAAACGTTTTTGAGAAAGATCTTGAGCGCGTAAAGATCGGACAGCAGGTCAATGTTAGAGCAACGGCTTTTCCCGAATCTACATTTTCAGGTCGGGTCATTCTCGTTTCGAGCATAGTCGACCCGGATACGCGCACCGTAAAGATCCGCACCGAAGTTCCGAATCCCGACGGCCGGCTAAAGCCAGACATGTTCGCCACTGTCGAGATCGTTACGGCAGTTCATCGGACAGCGATCTCTATTCCGCTTTCGGCTGTGCTCGATGATGGAGGGAAGTCGGTAGTGTTTGTGGCCGACGGCAGCGAATACAAAAAGAAAGAGGTCCAGCTCGGCTTAAAAAGCGACGATCGGGTCGAGATCACCGACGGTCTGATCGGCGGCGACAAGGTGGTTGTGAAGGGCAATTATTTGCTGATGGAGCAGAGCAAAC
>JBDTXM010000038.1:0-19864 GCA_040006215.1 Acidobacteriota bacterium | reverse complement strand
GCGAAGGTGCCCAGTGGAAGGTTGTCCGAGCCGCTCGCTGGGCTTCGTCTGCGAACCATGTTTACGGCCGAAACATCACATCTTCCGAGACCTGGACGTGGCTGCACTCGCCGGTTTTTCGTGCAACGCCCCTAGATATGAAAGCCGAAGCCGACATTCATTTCCTACAGGGCATCAACCAGTTGATCGGTCACGGATGGGCCTACACGCCGCCGCACGTCGAATATCCGGGCTGGCGGTTCTATGCCGCTGGCATCTACGACGAAAAAAATCCTTGGTGGATCGTCATGCCCGACCTCACGGCTTATCTCCAACGAATGAGCTGGCTAATGCGCCAAGGCACGCCGCAAAACGATATCGCCCTATATCTTCCAAATGCCGACGCGTATGCTCATTTCACCGCCGGCAAGGTTCACTTGATCGACGTCGAACGCGAGCTTATCGGGGACAAGATCATGCCAGCTATCTTTGAAGCGGGATACAATCTAGATTTCTTCGACGACGAGATCTTGAAAACAACCGGAAAGGTCGAGAGAAATGAATTGCTCCTCGGCCCTAACCGTCATAGCATTGTGATCCTACCCGGCATCGAACGTATGCCGCTTGAGTCGTTAAAAAAACTCGACGATTTCGTAAAAGCTGGCGGGATACTTGTGGCAACTCGGCGGCTTCCGGCTATTGTGCCTGGATTAAAAACCTCGGAAGCGGAACATGCAGAATTCACATCCATCGTCCAAAAACTTTTCGGTTCATCGAACCCGTCGGTGAGATTTGTCGAGAATGAGGATGGTCTGGGTGCCGTGTTGGCGACACTTGCTGCACCCGATGCACAGATTTCGCCTTTCGCTAAAGATTTTGGTTTCGTTCATCGAGGAACGGACGACGCCGATATTTATTTCGTCGTGAACACGGGAAATCAAAAGCAAAATGTCGAGATCACGTTTCGCACGTCGGCACCTGGGATCGAGATCTGGGACGCGATGAACGGGTCGCTTGCTGCGGCTGACATCCAAAAAAGGACAGCTGCATCGACAACTCTCGCCCTCGAATTTGAGCCGTATCAATCAAAAGTTATCGTTTTTTCGAAGCAAGGATCGAGTGCAAAACTGCTTTTGCCGGGTTCGACCATCGCATCCAATATTGACCTTAGCGGCGAATGGAAGGTCTCTTTCGATTCAACCGGCCCGACATCAATGACCTCGCTGCATTCGTGGGCGGACGATAGTTCAAGTCGTTATTTTTCGGGCGTGGCAACGTATGAACGGTCCTTCGACATTCCCACCGGGATCTCGGTGAAAAGGTCGATTCTGGATTTTGGAGCGGGAACTGCTTTGAACCCTCTGCCGACGAGAAACGGAATGCAGACATGGTTTGACCCGCCAATCCGCGAGGCCGCCGTTATATACGTTAACCGCCAACGAGCGGGATCACTCTGGTGTCCACCGTATAAGCTGGATATAGCGGCGTTTCTTAGGAACGGCCGTAACGAGATCAAGATCGAGGTCGGGAATACGGCCCTTAATTATATGGCAGGCCACAGCTTGCCCGATTACAAACTGCTAACTCTTCGCTACGGTGAACGATTTCAGGCCCAGGACATGGACAAGATCGAGCCGCTGCGATCCGGCATATTGACTGCGCCAAGCCTCCATTTGTTTAGATAGAACTTTCACGCAAAGTTCTGTTAGGATATTCAATTGGTTTGACCAATCAACTTCTCCTATCAGATTCGCGCCTGACACCTCCTTCTTATTCCCGGCCTGATGATCGAGGCCAGGCCAAGATGATCTGGGAATCAGATTTATCAAAAAAGACGCTTTTTCTGCCATTTTCGATAGAGTTTTCCCATTTTTATTTATTCAATGGTCTTTTTATTGTGGACAGTAGCTGACAATCGTGTTATTTTACCAATTTGACGGCGTTGATTAAGATATTTTACCAATTGCACTTGAATTGAATTTCCATTGCTAGATTCCGCCCTGGAGTCTCGCGATAAACAGGAAGAGCGAAGCGATCTGTCGTCTGGACCGTGTTTGACTAAGTAAATTTTCTTAAGGATTGGGCCGCGGGTCTTCGATGTAGATGCTCGCACGCCCGAATTCAATTCTGTTTAACGGCTGGCTCCCATCGGCTTTCGCCCGGGCTCGAAGTGGGCAAAACAAATTTTCAAGCGGTTTCGAAATTTAGAATTGAAAAAACTCCGACCTCAAGGCCGCCACCCGCGGTTCCCGGCCCTGAGTGATCTGGATAAGGAGAAAACATGAATTCACTGTTACCGAAATTATCGCGAATTTTCGCGGTTTCGCTGTGCCTCGTGATCATTGTCTTTGTGCAATCGAGCGTCGCCCAGGAAACTCGCGGAACTATCCGAGGAACGGTTCTGGACCCCAACAAACAGCCGGTCTTTAACGCGACCGTCACCGTTATCGATCCGTCACGCGGGACCAAGATCTCGCTGACCACTAACGGCGAAGGCTTTTACCAAGCCACGTATCTTATCCCGGGAACCTATCACGTCGTAGTCGAAGCCAACGGCTTTAAAAAAGCGCTTCGCGAAAATGTCCTCCTTCAGATCGCCGGGGCCGTCCAAGTGGATATTCCATTGGAGATCGGCGGAGCCCAGGAAACTGTGACCGTCACCACTGAGATACCGCAACTTAACACCGAGAACGCTTCGCTCGGGCAGGTCGTGGATGCTCAGAGAATTGCGGAACTTCCCCTAGTTCACGGTGACCCCTACACGCTTATCGGACTTTCTCCTGGAGCAGTTTCCACGGGCGATCAAAGGCTTGACCGTCCGTTCGAACCTACTCACATTGTAGGCTTCGCGGTGGATGGCGTCCGCGGAAACCGAATGGATCTGACGATCGACGGTGTTGCGAGTACTGCGACCGCGAACCAGAATGAGGTTATCGCCAGCTACGTTCCTCCTAGTGATATCGTCCAGGAATTCAAGGTTCAAACAGCTACATTCGACGCCCAGTTCGGCAATACGGAAGGCTCGGTAACAAGCATCAGTATCAAGTCCGGCGCGAACAAGTTTCATGGTTCGAGCTATTTGTTCATGGAGCCGGGACAATGGGCAGCAAACGATTCGTTCGGAAAGGCCCGAGGCCAATCACGTCCCGACACATTCTCCAACCGGGTCGGAGGCTATATCAGCGGCCCTGTTTACATCCCGAAGGTATATAACGGAAAAGACAAGTCTTTCTTTCTTTTCGGTTTTGAAGCTATCCGAGACTCGCGCCCCCGTTTTGATGTAAGCAATGTTTGGGTCCCGACAGCGGCCCTTGCTTCAGGTGACTTCTCAGCATTCCGATGCACGACTCAACCGCCGCCACCCTTCACCTATCCTAACAACTGTACAAACATTTACGATCCGCTTTCCCGAACATTGGTCAGCGGGACTACCTTTTCAGGAACTCAGTTCGCAGATCCGAGTAGAGCGACGCCGGACAATCCCCTTGGATTGAACATAATTCCTGCAAACCGAATTAACGATGTAGCAAAAGCCATTCTCCCGTATTTCGGAGCCCCGAAGAGCCCAGGACTGGTTGGCAACATCAATGATTCAACCCTGGCAGAAGTAACCAAGCCGTATAATAACTGGACATTCCGTGTTGATCAGCAACTAACACAAAACAACCACATGTTTGTCAGGGGAAGCTGGTATGACAGAAACAGTCTTTATGACCGTTACACCGATAGCCCGTACGCTGGAACCAATTTCATTTTTGCATCCCGGGGCGGTGTGATCGACGATGTACATACATTTAATTCGACAACCTTTTTGAACATTAAATATGGGTATAACCGGTTCATCCGCGCATCAGGTGCACAGGCTGATGCTGTGGGATTCGATCTTACAAAACTTTGGGGCCCGACGGCCGGCGCACTTTTCAATAGTAAGGTAGGAGAAGACATCAGACGTTTCCCGCGATTCAACTTTCCGACAAACGGTACTATCGGAAATGGATTGACAAACGAAGATCGACCGGTCGATTCGCACAATGTAGTGGCCGTTTTGAATAAGACGATTGGAAGGCATTCGTTGAAATTTGGCGGAGAACTTCGCATTTACCGAGAGGACGACAATTTCGCGAGCAACGATCAAACGGGCCAGTTTGCATTCAACAACACTTACACACGAAAGAGTACGAACGGCAGTTCGACTTCGTCTTTCGACGCTGGTCCCCAAGAGGTGAATGGCCTTCAGGCTTTCGCAGCATTCCTCCTCGGTCTACCCTCGACGGCCGACATTACACGGCGAGCGGATTATTCCGAATATTCTAAAACCTGGGGCTTCTTTGCTCAAGACGACTTCAAACTCGGCAAAAATCTGACAATCAATCTTGGCCTGCGATATGAAAAGGAACAAGCTTTAGTGGAGCGTCAGAATAAGAGCGTCTCAGGTTTCGATTTCGGATTCGTTCAACCGTCGCAAACGCAGATCCGTGCTAACTTGACTGCGGGCGATACGGACTTGAGTGGCCAACCTATCAACCCCGCGAACTTCAACATTACGGGTGGTGTGCTTTTTGCTGGCAAGGACACCGGTCATAAGCTTTACTCGACCCCGAATAACACATTCTTGCCTCGTTTCGGCATCGCTTATCGAGTCAACGATAGGACTGTCGTTCGCGGCGGATTTGGTCTGTTTGCGGGCTTTTTAGGGGAAAGACGGGGTGATGTGTTTCAGCCGGGCTATACTCAAACGACAACCTTGCCTTTGACAAACTTAGCCAATGGAGCTCAAATTCCTCAATCGATTTCCGCGTTTCCTTCGGCTGTATCAATCATTGAGCCAAAAGGCAATTCACTGGGAAAAACTACCGGACTTGGCAACTCCATTTCGTTTTTCAATCCGAATCCGAAGGTTGGAAAGCAGGCCCGTTGGCAGATTGGTATCCAACGAGAGCTTCCATGGGGCTTCGTAGCCGAGGCTGAATATGTCGGAAACTATGGATATGATCTCGAGATAATTAAAGATCTCAACGCACTACCGAATCAATATCTGATCGATGCAGGTGTAGTCGGAAACGCAGTTGACGCGACACTCGCAACTAGATCTAATGCCTTGGGTGCCCCACTCCCTAACCCCTTCAGAAATGTGGCAGGCTTCGAAGGAGCCACAAATGCGTTTACTGGAAATACGATCGCTCGATCGCAATTACTTCGACCATTCCCGGAATTTACAAGCGTGCTCACCTCTGTGAACGACGGCAAATCCTGGTATAACTCGGGCCAGTTTAGCTTGCAGAAGCGGTTTACCAGCGGAAACACTATCCAGATGGCCTACACTTGGTCAAAATGGCTTCAAGCGACTGAGTACCTGAACCCCGCTGATCCGACGCCTACTAGAATGATCGCTGATCAGGACTCTCCGCATCGATTCTCTCTAAGCGGTATCTACATGCTTCCTTTCGGCAAAGGTCAAAAGTTTGCCAATGGCAACGCAATTGTTGATCGCGTTATCGGTGGATGGCAGCTTCAGGGCGTTTACCAATTCCAGGTCGGATTTCCAGTCGCTTTTGGTTCGAACAGTCTGACGGCTGGTACGACGACCGGCGATATTTTTTACACCGGTGGCGAGATTGGTCTATCAACTAATGAGCAATCAACCGTTCGCTGGTTTAATACGGCAGCGTTCTCGCAGGTGACGGTTCCGTCGGGCCACCTTCGCACCCTTCCGTTTCGCTTTACCGATGCTCGCCGAGACAATATCAACAACGTGGACTTCTCGCTGTTGAAGAATACTCGGATCACCGAAACGATGAAGATCCAGATCCGGTTGGAGGCGATCAACGCATTCAACCACACCTACTTCCCTGCCCCCTCGGTAGCGCTAGGCGGCGGATTTGGAACAATAGGAATTGCAACTGCAAATCAAGCGAACTATGCCAGACGTATTCAGATCGGGTTTAAGTTCCTTTTCTAGGATTTGAGTCACTCTTCGAAACTCGAACCGGATGGGCCTGATGCCTGTCCGGTTCTTTTTTTGCTCCGATGGGGATTTTCTCTGGACAACTTTGAAACAACATGCTATCTTCTCCGGTATTACCAATCTTGAAGCGATTTTCGCAAATTAGTTAAAAGCAGAGTTCAATATTTGTCGATCTTGTTTTCTTAAAACTTCGTGAGTTAAGCGGTTTACTGGCTTTATTGAGAAGATCGAGTCTGTCAGGAACCGAGCTCGAAAGGATGACTGTATAAAACCGAATCCACCAAACTTCACTGTCTTATCAGCGAATTTATTGGATTCGCAGGCAATATTTTCGGCAAAAAATCTATATCGAATCAAAAGGCGGCTTGGAGGAGACTTATGCGTGTAGTTTACATTTCGATCGTTATTTTCATTTTGAGCGTCGCGATAATTGGTCAAACCAATCGTGGCGGCGTTAGCGGGACGGTAACGGATACCAACGGGGCGGTGGTCCCCGGAGCAAAGGTGACCCTCACGAGCGTGAGCACTAAGCAGTCGGTTACTGTTACCACGTCCAGCAGCGGAACATTTTCTATCTCGGCGCTCGATCCGGTCCAGTACACGATTCTTGTTGAGGCCCCTAATTTCAAAAAGGCGGTGGTTCAAAATGTAAAGGTAGACACGGCGACGGTCGCCACCGTGAATATCGCCATCCAGCCGGGAAACGTTGACGAATCCGTGACCATTCAGGCCGATGCCCAGCAAGTCAATGCTGATTCCGGAACGATCACGCAGACGATCACTGAACGCCAACTTCGCGACCTTCCATTAAATAACCGCAGCGTTCTCGACCTTGCTGTCACGATGCCCAATGTTTCGGGCGATTCGGGCAGTGAGGACATAGACGCGGGCGTGATTACGCCGTCGCCGGGCTTTAACCTCAGTGTGAACGGCGGCCGTCCCGGCAGCACCCTATTAATGGCGGATGGTGTTAATAATACCGGCGTCGGCATTGCCCGATCGGTAGTCAGTTTTTCACCGGAGACGGTTCAGGAATTCTCCATCCAGAGTTCCGCTTATTCCGCTGAGTTTGGCACGACCGGCGGCGGCATCATCAACATAACGACCAAGTCGGGCGCGAATAATTTTTTCGGGACCGCCCTCTTGTACAGCCGAAATCCAGTCACCAACGCCCGGGCATGGAATCAGGGCACTGCCCCCCGTCCGGCCAATAATCTTCGCAGCAATCAGGCGTCGTTCACAGTCGGCGGTCCGATCTTTCTTCCGTCGGTCGGCGACGGCGGCAAATGGTATTACGACGGCCGAAAAAAGTCATTCTTTTTCTTCGCTTGGGAACCGCGTTGGAGGACGGACTTCACTCAGGGGTCAGCCTTGGTTCCCGGTGTCGCCGAGCGATCGGGAAATTTCCGCGACCTTGTGCTTACCACTAACAGCGGCTGGCTGCCGAAAGCGGTCGCTACGCAATTCAATCAAGCCCTTGTAGCCGGTGCCGACAACAATATCTATCAACAGTTCACGCTTGGGGCTGGCGGCACGCTCGTTCCGATAAACGTTCCCTCTGTGGCGGGGAATCAATTTTGCCCGTTTGGTTGGGTAAAGTTCATTAATGGCGCGCAGCAGGTGTCTTTTAACGGCGACGGCACAGATAACGGCCTCAATCAGCCCTACTGCACGACGGGTCAGGCTCAGGCCCAGATCACGAACGCGGCCAACAATCCGCTTCTCAATATTATCCCGAGTCAATTCATGGATCCGACTGCATTGAAGCTACTCGGCTTCATGGATCCCGCCGGCGGCTATTTTCTTGACAATGGCGCGGTACGCAATCTATTCAGCTTGCGAAAAGCTTCGCAGAATGAGAGTCGTTTCACCGTGCGTCTCGACCATAATATAACTGACCGCGCTAAGGTAACGTTTCGCTGGAGCAAGACTCCGGCCGTAGGCATTCGTAACTCAAATGGAAGCGACATTAATGGCAACCAGGGAATCTACAGCGATGCTTCGCAATATCTCGGCACCTTCAACTACATATTTTCGCCCGCGATGACGAATGAATTCCGGCTCAATTACACCAAGGGTACGTTCAGCGAGGACTACTCGCCCGAATTCTCGATCATGAGCGGCCGAAATCTCTCGACCGAGCTCGGGATCAAGAGTTTGACGACAGGCGGGATGCCTCTGATCACCGCGTTTGGCACCGACGGTCAATATGCGGCGCCGGACATCGGTTCAAGCCTCAGCACCAACAACTTTAATAACGAAACCCGTTGGGATTTTAGTGACACCTTATACTGGACACACGGGAACATGACGTGGAAGATGGGAGGCGGCTTTAACCGTGCTCGTCTTGCGGTCACGCCGTTCTTTGCTGCAGCAGGCGGCCGTTGGAACTTCCGCCGCCTTGCCACTAATAATAGCCCTGGCGGCGTTCCGAGTAATAACAATTTAAATGGCGTCGGTAACGGCGGCAACACTGTGGCAAGCTTCCTTCTCGGTGTTCCTCTATCCGTCGATTTTCGTCCCGCACTCTTCAACTATCATTACCAGTGGGACAGCTATGCCGCGTTCGTCCAGAACGACTGGAAGATCAAACCGAATCTTACTCTGAACCTTGGGGTGCGTTATGCTCCTCAACTACCGCGCACAGAAGACGACAATCTGCAGGGCGTTCTCCGCCCCGACATGGCGATCGATGTTCCGTTGAGCGACACACAGCGCCGTGGCATCGCTACCGCCGCTGGCGTTCAGACGACCGATCCGATACCGACATATGTTCCGACCTCGGCAAAGGAGCTGCCTTTCGCTTTTTCTGGTCGGGGCGGTAGATCGCGTCACCTGACGCCGATCGATTGGGGTGTCATCGAACCACGATTTGGTTTTGCGTGGAGCCCAAAAATGAAGATATTCGGGATCGAGACCGATAAATACACCATGGTTCTCCGCGGCGGATTCGGCATTTCCCATTTCCCCATCAACGGCAACAACCGCGGTGCCATTCCTGATTTCGGGGGATTCACCACGGCCAGCACACTCAAACCGACTGCGGTCGGCGGGGCTGGGTCGAACAATACGGCGATCCCGGGCCTGCCGCTTCGGTTTAGCGGTAACAATCCAATACAGGGATCGACGCTTCCGTTAGACGCGCTTTTGGGAACCGACGCCAACGGCCTCGTTTTCGCGAAGTCGATCGCTATTCCCGGCGTCGCCGTCGATATCAACGACCCGCACTATGGAACGGTTCCGTATTCGCAAAGCTGGAACATCGCATTACAGTTCGCACCTTTCAAGGATTCGACCATCGAGATCGCGTATGTCGCTAATCGCGGGGTTCACCTCTATACGCCGCAGATCAACATAAATCAGCGCGACATTAATACGATCCAGACCCTTACCGCAAACAATGTCAACCCGACCGGGAATGCCAACGACCCGCTCGGCCGCACCAACCTTCTTAACGGGGCGATCACAACGTCGGTTGCAGGTTTGTTTTCTAACTACGTCGGATTCGAGGTTTTGAACAAGTATTTCAATGCTAATTCGCACAGCATCCGCCACGCGGGCTACGTCGACTTTCGTCGTCGCGTTGGCAAAGGGCTGAGCTTTACGGCCAACTATACTTTCGCGAAATCGATGGACGACTCGTCCGATGCGAGTCCTGACGTGCGGGTCCTGACCAGCGGTTCGGTTAAAGGCCAGGTCGCACTCGGCGGTGCCCTTCAGAATGACTACTCTCTTTCCGCATTCGATACGAGACATGCGTTCGCCTCGACCTTCACTTGGGACCTGCCTTTCGGCAAGGGACGACAGTTTTTCAGGAATGCTCCGTGGTATGTCAACGGCCCTCTCGGCGGCTGGGTAATGTCCGGTGTTGCCAGGCTCGTATCCGGTAATCCGTACCAACCGTTTTTGACCGATCCGAACTTGCTCGGTGGTGCGGGATTCAATCGTGTCGTTCGCCCGGACATCGTTGCCGGCGTGCCGCTTAAGAATCCGCTTTATGATCCGAGCTGCAGAGTCGGTCCCGGCGTCGGCACAGCAGGTTTCAACGTTTGTGAACCTTATGTAAACCCGGCCGCCTTTAAGCGTCCTGCAAAAGGCCAGCTTGGCAACGCTCCGCGTACGCTGAGCATTACCGAGCCCATGAGGAAGTACTTCGATCTTTCGATTCAGAAAGATTTCCCGATGCCGTGGATCAGCGCCGAGGGCAGGCGAAGGATCAACTTCAGAGTGGACGCTCTGAATGTTTTCAATATCCCCAATTTCTACTTCAACAGCCGCGGTAATACGCCGTTCGGATTCGATGGCTTTCCTGTCGAGTTTAACGGTAATGAATGCATTGCGAATCTCACGATTCGTGTTCCGGATGCAACCAACTGTCCGGGGGGAGCTACAGCACAACGGTCGTCCACTATCTCAGGCGCTGAGTACGACGCATGGGCGGCATTCAACAATCAGCCCCTCTCGACCACCCCAGCGGGCGCCGCCATCCTCGGACAGATCAGAACCACGGTCGACGCTACGCGACTAGCTCCACGTCCAGGTCAAACTAGCGGCGCGCTACCGGATAATTTTTTCACGTCGGCGGTGCCGCAAGGATTCGCGACAACCAATCCGCTTGCTTTTAACATAACGACACTTCAGGGATTTCAGTTGTGGCGGATCCGCAACTCGTATGAAGCCAACTTCGGCAGCTTAACGAGCGGCCAGGTCGGAAATTCATTCGGCAGCCCGAATCCCGGGACCAGTTCCAGGTACCTCCAGTTCGGCATTCGGCTTATTTTCTAGTCGGACGGCGGCCTAGGTTATTTGTCAATATATTAGCTCCGTCGTGGTTTGGCGGAGCTAATTTGTCTTAGCTCACGTTTCGGTTGGCCGGTTGTCAAAGATTTATGAAACTTTCGATACTATTCTTACTGGTTGTCCTTATTACTGCTTCCGATTTTGCTCAAACTGCTGAGCCGCCGACCGATTGGATCGATCCCGATACCGGTCACAGGATCATTCGGCTCTCGAACGAACCGGGAAGTTCTACGTTCTATTTTCATCAGAACGCATATACTGCCAGCGGTGACAAGCTTGTTTTTGGCACCCGTTCCGGCCTTTCAGCCTACGACTTCATTACAAAAAAGGTCGCGCAGATCGTTGACGGACGGACCGGCAATGTCATCGTTGGCCGCAAGTCGCGTGAGGTTTTTTATCTGAAAGGCGACACGGTGTATGCGACCAATATCGATACCAAAGCGACCCGCGAGATCGTCAAGGATGCCCGCCTTCGCTCGGGTGCAGGCTTTGCAGTAAACGCCGACGAAACACTACTTGGCGGCAGTATGGTGGTCGGCGAAGTACCGGCAGAGTTTCGTCCACCGGCACCGGCCGCTCCGCAGCCCACTCCGACGCCTATTGCGGGAGCACCAACCGGACAAGTTCCGGGACACGACAACTACCCCGGCAAGGGCGACATGATGGAACGCCGTCTTGCGGCCAAGATCCCCATGACGCTCTACACCATCAACATCAAGTCGGGCGAGATCAAGACGTTTAATCCATCTACCGACTGGCTCAACCACGTCCAGTTTTCGCCAACGGACCCGACCCTTATGATGTTCAGTCACGAAGGCCCTTGGCATAAGGTCGATCGCATCTGGACGATCCGGACCGACGGGAGCGATCTCAAGAAGATCCACACCCGAACGATGGATATGGAGATCGCGGGGCACGAGTTCTTCGGCTCTGACGGCAAGTACATTTACTACGACCTCCAGACGCCGAAGGGCCAGTTTTTTTGGCTTGCCAAATACGAGATCAAGACGGGCAGGCTGACCAAATACCGCCTGACCAAACACGAATGGTCGGTCCACTACAATGTCTCGCCCGATGGCACATTCTACTCCGGCGACGGTGGCGGCCCGAATAGCGTGGCGAAGGGCGACAACGGCCAGTTCATGTACCTTTTCCGGCCCGATAAGGACACCAAGTTCGTGTCCGAACGGCTGGTCAACCTCGCCAAGCACGATTACTCGCTCGAACCCAACGGAACGTTCACACCCGACGGAAAATGGATCGTCTTCCGCTCGAATATGTACGGCCCAACGCAGATCTATGCGGTCGAGGTGAAAAAAGCGAAATGAGAAGCTCGTTCGCGGTCCTCGCTTTCGTACTCGCCTTGGTGCTCGGCTCGATGGTTTCGGCCCAGGCCAAGGATGATGCGCGACCCGTTGTCGATGATTCGAAAACAAAGACGGAGGCAGCTTTCAACCCAAAGTTGCGGACGTTGTATATCGTGGGCGACTCGACCCTCAACAGCAACGCACCGCTTCGCGGTTGGGGGCAGGAGCTGGCGCAGTTTTTCGACCTGTCAAAGATCAACGTCGTCAACCGGGCGATCGGCGGACGCTCGAGCCGCTCGTTCCAATACGAGGGCCGCTGGGACAAAGTGCTTGCCGATCTGAAGGCGGGCGATTTTGTCATTCTCCAATTCGGCCACAACGACGTCGGTAAATATGACGATCCAGCGGCAAAGGACCGTCCGTCCCTCCATGGCGAAGGAGACGACACCGCCGAGGTCACGCGGCTCGACGGTAAAAAAGAACTCGTGCACACGTTCGGCTGGTATATGCGAAAGTACGGCAGCGACGTTCATGTAAAAGGAGCGACGATGATCTTCTGCTCGATGGTGCCGCACAAGGACTGGGCCGATGGCAAGATCGTTCGCAAGGAGCGCGAAACTTTTGTTAATTGGACGCAGAATGCCGCGAAAGCCTCCGGTGCTGCCTATATTAATTTGAACGAGATCGTCGCGCTTGAATTCGAAAAACTCGGCCCCGATAAGGTCGCTCCTCTTTTCGGCGACGCACGCACCCATTCAACACCCGCCGGGGCCAACCTGAACGCCCAAATGGTCGTCGCCGGCATAAAGGCCTTAAAGAAGCCAAACCTCAAGAAATACTTCTCGGACCGGAGCAAACCGATCAATTCGGTCAGCAAAACATTGGTCGAAAACCAATAGTAGGACCACCCGTTCTATCGCTGAATTCATCAGAAAAAGCCAATTTTTCACTTGAACTAGCGAGTTTTTCACGTGAATCAGGCTTAAGTTCACGTGAATCAGGCTTAAGTTCACGTGAATCAGGCTTAGGTTCACGTGAATCAGGCTTAGGTTCACGTGAATCAGACTTAGTTTTACGTGAAAAGGGGGCTGATTCTCACAGTTATTTGCATCAAATCGTGCCGTTTGGGGAGGCGTTTGCCTTGATAACGACGGTTTTCGTGCCTAACCTCGGGTGTTTTGCGTTGAGTTGGATCATTCCCGGCCGCTCGGACGATCGGATCCAGACCGCACCAACACCGCCCACCAACGCGAAAGGATTGTCGCCGACGATCCCACCATTCTCGATGGTAAATTGGATCGCCGCTTGAGCGAACGGGCGCGTGTTGCCGAATTCGTCGGCGACGCGAAAGACGACGCGGGTCATATCGATACCGTCGGCTATGAGCTCCGTATCGTCGGGCATGACGATGAACTGCTGATCGACGCCCTTTGACGACATTCGCCGCTCGATAACCTTTTTGCCGCCAATGTAGCCCTCAATGCGAAGGTCTTCCCATTTTTTGCCGATCGGTCCGCGCAAGTCGGCCGTGAACGGAGCATACTTAAGACTGGGGTAAGTCTTGCGGTCGGGTTCGACCTCAGCGACAAGGCGATCGCCCATGTAGTATTTGAGCTTTTCGCAATTGGAGCAAACCATCGCCATCGTAAAGGTCTGGCTCTCGTCGCCGCGTGCCCAGTCGAAGGCAGGTTCGAGAACTATCTCTTCGGACGGGTCGCACTGCGACTTGTAGAAACCCGCCGCAGGTTTTGGAATGCGAAAGATATCGGTGACACCGTGGTAACAAATGCGGTCGCCCGAGCCGAAATAGTCGTGCGTGTTGTAGTCGAAGGCGCACCACCCCAAACCGCCCGCATACTTCACGTCCGCCGCCAATTGGTCATGCACGCGAGCATGACGATGCGTGTGTTCACGAACGCGCTCAACATTGTCCGCTCGTTTTGTCGGAAACATGTGGCCGCTGAATTCGGTGTTGAGGTAAAGGGGGCGATTTGGCGGACGTAAGGGGAAGCCGAAATCGTTCATCGTAAAAACGTCCTCGAGAAATTCGGATTCGTAACGGTAGCGCACGCCGCCCGTCTGCCGCGAATCATCGAGGTCATGCGCGAGCTTGTTCGTTCTTGTATAAAAATCGTGATTGTCGCCCGATTCGTTGATGCGGACGCCCCAGAGAATGATCGACGGATGGTTCCAATCGCGCTTTATCATTGTTTCAACATATTGAAGCGACAAATTCTGCCAATCCTTGTCGCCGATATGCTGCCAGCCGGGAATCTCTTCGAAGACAAGCAGACCATATTCGTCGCAAGCGTCGAGAAAGTGTGGCGACTGCGGATAGTGCGATGTGCGGACGATATTGCAATGAAGCTCTTTGCGCAAGATCCATGCATCGCGCTTCTGTACACGTGCAGGCATCGCCTGTCCGGTAAAGGGAAATGTCTGATGACGATCAAGCCCGCGAAGTTTGAGATGCTTGCCGTTCAGATAGAACCCCTCGGGTGTGAATTTGGCCTCGCGAAAGCCGACACGGGTTTCGTAGTGGTCAAGCGTCCCATTACCGTCTTTGATCGTGACGCGAAGTGTATAGAGTTTCGGATTGTCTATATCCCAGAGTTCAACCGACCCAATGTCTTTTAGTGCGATGTCCTGAGATTGCGTGCCAACAACATTTCTACTTCCCGCGACTATCGTTTTGTCGCCATCGCGCAGCTCCGCGATGAGCTTAAGGGCACGCTCGGTTTTTCCTTCCACGTAAATACTTACGTTTAAGCTGCGATCTGCGGTGAGAACATTTTTAGGTTTCGCAAAACAATTGGCGACAAATGTATCCGGAACCGCACGAATTTGCACTTCACGATAGATTCCTCCGAACGTCAGATAGTCGACCAGATTGCCGAATGGTGGAATGTCTTTGCGTTCGGTTGAATCGACCTGGACGGCGAGGACGTTATCGCCGGTCCAGTTTAGTTCGCTCGTCAGTTCGAACGAGAACGGCGTGTAGCCGCCGCGGTATTCGCCGAGATCCTTGCCGTTGATGAAAACACGGGCGGCAGTCATAACGCCGCCGAAATCCACGAATATGCGTTGGCCTTTCACTTCTTTCGGCAGGCGGAAATGCTTACGGTAGATCGAGACGAACATGTATTCCGTTTCGTCAAAGCCGCTCGCGGGCAGCATTTTGTTTGTGTGCGGAATGTTTACAACAGCAAATCCTTTGTCGTTAAAATTCGCCTTGACGGCGTCGGGCGTGAATTTTTCGCCGTAGAGCCAGCCGTGATTTAGCGGGATGGTCCGACGCTGCGAGATGCTCGCCGGCAAGGGCCACTCGGTTGCGAACGGCGTTGCGGCGTTCGAGTTCGCGATCAATGATAGGCCGGCTGCACCTACGGCGGTTGTTTTCAGAAAATCACGGCGATCAAATTTGGTGGTCTTCATAAATAAATTGCCACAATTTCTAGTTAGCGCGAGGCTTGAAAATTAACAGATGGCTTTAGCCAAGATAGGTTTAGCTAAAGCGGAAAAAGAAACCCGTAAAATGACTCAATTCGGCTAAAGCCGGTTTGTCTCGAATCTCAAAACACTAGCTCAGGCTAGTGGCAATTGGGAAAGCTCCAATTAAAAACCTACTGTGCCTTCGCTTTCGCAAATCCGTGCAGTCGCAGCCAGTCGGCGCAGCGGTCGGCCCATGTGGCGAGGACCGGATTGCCCGGTGCGAGGCCGAAACCGTGCGGGCCTTGCTCGTAGATGTGCATCTCAAATGGCACGCCAGCTTTTCTAAGTGCTGCCGCGAACATCGTCGAATTTTCCACCGACACTACCGGGTCGCTCATCGTATGGATCAAAAATGTCGGCGGCGCATCTTTTGTGATCTGAAGTTCGTTGGAATAGAGCTTGACCAGATCGGGCGACGGGTCTTTGTCGAGCAGGTTGAGCTTTGATCCGCCGTGCGTGAATTCGCCCATCGTGATCACGGGATAGACAAGGACCATCAGATCAGGCCGCGAGCTGACATGATCGATCGCATCGGCTGCATCCGGTTTGCCTGCGTCGAAATGCGTTCCGAGCGTTGATGCTAAATGCCCGCCTGCGGAAAAGCCGAGAATGCCGATCCGGGCTGCGTCGATGTTCCATTCCTTTGCACGTGATCGAACGATGCGAAGAGCACGAGCGGCATCGAGCAATTGGTTCGGCTGGTGATAGCGCATGCCCAGACGATACTTGAGAACGAACGCGGATATGCCTAAGCTGTTGAGCCATTTCGCGACGTCGCTTCCCTCTTTGACGTCGGCAAGATGCTGATAGCCGCCGCCGGGACAGATCACGATCGCCGCACCGGTTGCAAGCTCTTTCGGCGCGGGAAACGGCGTGAGCATAGGGATATCCTCTGGAGTGTTTCCAACCGCGTTCGGAGCTCCGTTTTCCCAGAGCTTTATCGGCACCTGGGCATTTCCAAGACTCGCAAAACATAAAAGCAGTACCAACGGCAGTAGTAATTTCATACAACACCTCGTAATTTACTCGCTCGTCTTTGCCGAAGGAGCTGATCGGCGATCACACCGATGAGGATCACCGCTCCCATGACCGCGAAATTGAGCGAGCTTGGAATTCCCAAAAGATTGACCAGATTTTGCAGCACCTGGAGCAGCGCCGTACCGATCAAGATGCCGACGATCGAGCCTTCGCCGCCGCGCAGGCTGCAGCCGCCGAGGACTGCCGCAGCGATGCCGTACAGTTCGTAAAAATTTCCGTGCGACGAAGCAGAGACCGAATTGGTGTAAAAAGCCAGCAGGACGCCGGCTATACCCGTGAGAAATCCGCACAAGACATAGGCGCTGGCGATGACGAGATCAGCGTTGATCCCGGAGTAACGCGACGCGATCTCGTTTCGGCCGACGGCGAAAAGATACCGGCCGTAAACCGAGCGATGGAGGACAACCCATCCGATCACCGCGAAGACGGCCAGGATGATAAAGGGTGTCGGCACTCCGAACAGGCTTCCGGTAGCCAGGCTTTGCAGCGTCTCAAACCCAGCAGCGTTCCCGAACCCTTTGGTCTCGTCGCTGGCAATGAAACGGGCGAGCCCGCGATAAAAAAGCAGCCCGCACAGCGTGACGATGAACGGCTGAATCTTGACCTTAGTGATCAGAAAACCATTGACCGCTCCCAGCAGCGTCGCTATTCCGACAACGGCGAAGACCGCTATCGGAGCCGGCAGATGCCGTTCGACGAGAAAGATCGAGAGAACCACTCCCAAGAGTGCAAAGACCGAACCGACCGAAAGGTCAATTCCGCCGGTAATGATCACCAGGCCGATGCCAATGCTAAAGATGCCATAGATCCCGACGAGGCGCGTCAGATTTTGAAGATTGGCAGGGCTGAGAAAGCTGGGGTTGATGATCGACAGTGCCACGCACAAGACCACCAGCAGGACAAATGTTCCTAGTTCTTTGCGCATTCTATTCCAAACCTACCGCGAGCCGCATTATCGTTTCTTCAGCGGCGTCCGATCCGGAAACGGTTCCGGTAATGCGGCCTTCGTGCATTACGACGATGCGATCGCTTTGAGCAAGTATTTCTTCCATGTCGCTGGAGATCATAATTATCGCGACGCCTCGCTCGGCGAGATCGCGCATTAGCTGATAGATCTCAGACTTAGCCCCGACGTCTATTCCCCGGGTTGGCTCGTCTAGGACAAGCAACCGCGGTTTCAGCGAGAGCCACTTGGCTAGTACGACCTTTTGCTGATTGCCGCCGCTGAGGTTGGCGGCTTTTGTTTCAACCGAAGGAGCCTTGACGTTCAGCTTTTGACACATCTCGCGGGCAGTTTTGCCCTCGTCGCCCGTGTTCACGAGGCCATAGGCCGAATGCGAAGCAAGGTCAGGTAAAGTTATGTTTTCGCGGATCGAATTGTCAACGAAAAGGCCGGCGGTTCGGCGATCTTCGGGAACAAGATAAATGCCGTTCGCGATCGCGTTCCTGACCGAAGCGATACTTACAGGTTTTCCGTCCAGCGAGATGTCGCACGACGTACACGCGTCGACGCCAAAGATGGCCTGAGCAGCCTCCGAACGGCCCGCACCGACGAGGCCGGCAAAGCCCAGCACCTCGCCTTTTCTAACGTCGAACGAAACAGGTCGGTCGGGGTAACGGCTTGTCCGCAAATTGCGGATCTCGGCGAATGGAGTCGCACCGGCCGCCGCAGATCTTGTCGATCGTTCGATATCGCGGCCGACCATTAGCTTTACGATGCGGTCGTGAGTGATCTCGTCACGCGGTATCTCACCGGCATTTTTCCCGTCGCGAAGAACTACGACGCGGTCGGCGATCTCGTTGATCTCGGCGAGTCGATGTGAAATGTAGAGGACACCTATCCCCCGCGATCGCAGGTCATCGACAACCTTGAGAAGATGTCCTGTTTCGTCGAGAGTAAGACTCGAGGTCGGCTCGTCGAGGATCAGTATCCGCGCATTGATCGATAGAGCTTTCGCGATCTCGACCATTTGCCGCCGGGCGATAGATAGGTCACTGAGGTTCGATTGCGGGCGAATGTCCAACCCAAGTCGATCGAGATAAATTTGGGCGTCGTCGTTCAACTTCTTACGGTCAACCAAAAAACCGAGTGAAAGTGGTTCGCGTCCGAGAAAGACGTTTTCGGCGACTGAGAGATTATCGAGAACGTTGAGTTCCTGATGTACGAACCCGATCCCTTTGGCGGTCGCCTCGGAAACCGAGCGGATCGCCGACACGGCTCCGTCGATCATGATCTCGCCCGTCTCCGGCTGATAAATACCGCCGAGGACCTTCATCAAAGTAGATTTTCCTGCCCCGTTCTCGCCTGCAAGGGCTACAACCTCGCCCGCACTCACCCTCAGATCAACCTTATCGAGCGCCAAAACGCCCGGAAAGCGTTTGGTGATCACTCGCATCTCGAGTATAGGGTGCATAAGCCAGAAGCGTCGGCGGGAAGCGGCTAATTGTCGGTTAAAGTTTCGAGGTCGTGGACACTTTTGAATGGCGAGTAAAACCACCCGCTACGGCAGGTGGTTCTGCCTATTTTCCACGAAGTTCGTTCAGTTTTTTTTCAAATTCATCGACGCCGTCTTTTTTGATCGTCAGCGTAGGCACGATGATCTGTTTATTGGGCGGAATGGCGGATCGGTCGCCCATCAAGATCTGCCGCATGAGTTTCACTGACTGGTACCCAAACTCGAAAGGCTGCTGCACGATGGTGCCGACTATCGAGCCGTCCCTCACACCGTCAAGCGTTTCCTTCTGCTCGTCAAAGGCGATGATCTTGACCTTGCCCACCTTGCCGCCGTCCTTGACCGCGCTCAGGATCGCCGGGCCATTGTAACTCCAGAGTCCGACGAGGGCAGAGATCTCAGGATATTTGACCAGCATGTCGGCCGCATTCGATTTTGCCCGGGCGGGATCAGCTTCGTCAGTACGCGTATCGACAATCTCGATCGCGGTTCCTTTTAGCGCCTCCTTGATACCCTGTGTTCGTTCGGCGGCATTGCTTGCATCAGTTTTCCCGACAAAGAGAATTATCTTTCCGCCGTTGGGCAGGGCCTCTTTTATCAACTCTCCGGCTTGGCGGCCAGCGGCTACGTTGTCGGTGCCGATATAGAGTGTTCGGTCACTGTTTGGGGCGTCCGAATCCTGGGTGATAACAAGAGCTTTTTTTGCCGTATCATTGATTAATTGCGTCTGATTGGCCGGATCGACCGGACTGATCGCGATCCCGCTTACGCCGTTCGAGATCAGATCGTCGATGATGCCTTTTTGCTCGGCAGCCGTTCCCTGGCCGGGC
>JBDTXM010000037.1:0-20007 GCA_040006215.1 Acidobacteriota bacterium | reverse complement strand
TGGGTTTGGCGATTTTCCAACGCCCGGCGTAGGATAGCTTCCGGACATTTCTTTTCGGTTTTCCATTCTAAGAATCAGCAAAAATCTATGAGATCGAGATCACTCGTTTTCCTTGTTTTGGTTTCAGTCCTATGCTCGCCCATTGTGCATGCCCAGGAGCCCGTTGATACAGCAGTCAACGCGAAGATCCGGGATGAGGCCCTAAACCGCTCGCAGGTCATGAAAACCTTTTCGCACTTCACAGAGGCGATCGGTCCTCGTCTAACGGGCGGCCCCGAGGTAAAGGCAGCCGAGGATCATGCTGTAAGTCTTCTCAAGAACTGGGGCCTGAGCGATCCTCGCCTCGAGCCATGGGATTTCGGACGCGGCTGGCAGCTCGAACGATCGACGATCGAGATGGTCGAGCCGCGATACATGCCTCTTATCGGGTATCCGGAGGCCTGGTCGGCTGCAACGCCGGGCGAGATCGTTGCGACTCCGGTCTTTATCGGCGACAAAACTCAGGCCGACCTGGAAAAGATGAACGGCCAGCTAAAAGGAGCGATCGTGCTAAGCCAACGGTTGCAAGATTCATTTGAGCGGATCGACCGCCTTCAGCCCACTCTTTCCGACATGCCGGTTGCTATCGGCCAGCCGCGGCCTCCGCAAGGATCCTCACCCTTCATTACTCCCGCCGCTGTGAACAAGGCGATTTACGACACCGGAGCCGGCGTCATTCTTCGCCCCAATCGCGGCGAGCATGGAACCATGTTCGTACTCGGCCGCGACAACGGTGATGCTGCGACGCCGAGCATGATCCTGGCCGCCGAGCACTACAACATGATCGTGCGAATGCTGCAGATGGGCATCAAAGTGAAGTTGCGTGTGAACATTCAGACCAAGTTCCTGACCGCTGACAAGAACGGCTACAACGTGCTCGCGGAACTGCCGGGCGGCGACCTCAAAGACGAGACCGTGATGATTGGAGCTCATATCGATTCGTGGCATTCAGGAACCGGAGCCGCGGATAACGCAGACGGGTCAGCAGTCGCTCTCGAAGCCATGCGGATTCTCAAAGCCATTGGCGTCAAACCGCGAAGAACGATCCGTCTTGCCATTTGGAGCGGCGAGGAAGAGGGCCTGGTCGGGTCGCAGAAATGGGTCGAGAAAAATCTCGCCGGTGATGCGAACAAAGCAGCCCGCGAAAAATTCTACGCCTATTTCAACCAGGACCCGGGAACGGGTCCGATCTACGGCTGGTACCTCGAGAACAACGCCGCATTGAAACCCATTTTCGACGCGTGGCTAGAGCCTTTCAAAGATCTGGGTGCCCGAAGGAACATACTGCAGCCGATCGGCTCAACCGACCATGTATCATTCAACAAGGCTGGCGTCATGGGCTTTAACGCCATTCAGGACTACGACCTGTATGACACTCGCATCCATCATACAAACATGGACACATACGAACGCGTCAGTGAAAAAGATCTAAAAGAATGTGCGATCGTACTTGCATCTTTTGCCTATCACGCAGCGATGCGGGTCGAGAAACTCCCACCGACACCGGTCAAGTAACTTGCTTGACTTCAAACGACGGGCTCGCGTCATATTCCTACCAGTAGGACCTGTTTCAGACTGTGTCAGCAATATCTTCATTGCCGCTCGTCTAACAGCGGCAGTACATATAGACATTTTCTAGAGGAGCAAGATTATGGGCTTTAGAGTTTTTGCAGCGGGTACGGATCATTTCCACTACGAGAGGGACGGCTTTCCGGATGGCGACACGTTTGAGCCGATGAAGGTCGTCTCGACATTGATGACCATGGAGCCAAACGGGTTTGGTGTCGCGGGAGCCGCTATCGACCATTATACGCCGGGAATTACGGATCTTATGGAATCGATGGCAACGATAGAGTTTCTTCATAATCTAAACAACGCGGTCTGTTTTTTAGCGATGTGCACGGGCGCCAGCGACGGTTGGATCTCGGTTTCGTCGAGGCATACGCATGCGCTTTGGCCGGATACAATGGGATTTGCCCATTATGCTTTCAGCCCCGGCGACAACCCAGGTGCGGAGTTCATCAGACTGATCGCTCCCGGCCTAAAAGAGACCGGCATGAACAACTGGGGCACCCTCGCAGCTTTGGGAATGGTGCTCGCGAGATACTCCAATCAGATCGGTGAAGACGCCCGGCCGATCATCAATTTTCAATTGACCAAATAGAGGCTGTCGTTCAGCCTTTCGTCTAAAGCAGTTCCCTGATCCTCTTAATGAGGATCGGGAGCAGCTTTGCTGTCTGAAACACCGAGCCGCTTGCGAAGTATTTTGCAAAGCCGCGAAATGTTTCTACAGCGGTCGACGAATACGGCATCCACCATGCATCGGGCAACAATGCGATGCGGTTGACGTGAATGTGCTGCGGCTGGACTAGTTCCATCAGGCCTTCGCGGCCGTGTGTGCGGCCGCGGCCGCTGTTTTTAAAGCCTCCCCATGGCGTCTGTCCGATGCCGTGAGTGTAGAGGACCTCGTTGACCATGACCGAACCAGCTTCGATCTTTTCGGCAACACGTTTTCCCTTGGCATAGTCGCGTGTCCAGACGCTGGCTGTCAGGCCGAACTCGGAATCGTTTGCGAGAGTGATCGCTTCTGCTTCGGTTCGAAACGTCGCGATCGGCAATGTCGGGCCGAACGTTTCCTCGCGCATCCCGCGCATGTCGTTGTGTGCGTTCGTGATGACGGTCGGCTCGTAGAATAAGCCCTCGAGGTTTGGATGCCGCTGCCCGCCGGTTTCGATTTTTGCTCCGGCGGCGCGGAAGTCTTCGACGTGATCTTCAACAATCGCTAACTGACGCTCGGACGACATCGCTCCGATGGAAACGTCGTCGTCGCCCGTTCCCTGTTTCAAGGCCCGCGTCTTTTCGACGATCTTGCGAGTCAATTCTTCTGCCGCCTTTTCCTGGACATACAGCCTCTCGACGGACGAGCACGCCTGGCCGGCATTACAGAATGCTCCCCAAACAGCGGCACTCGACGCGAGTTCGAGGTTGGCGTCTTCGAAGACGATCATCGGGTCTTTACCGCCGAGCTCGAGCACGACGGGGGTCAGGTTTTTCGCCGCCGCTTCGGCGATCTTTTTGCCTGTGCCGACCGAGCCGGTAAACATCACCTTGTCAGGGGCGGCGTCAACCAGGGCGGCACCTGCGCGTCCGTCGCCAGTGATTATCTGCGCCGTGTTCTGGGGAAAACCAGCACGCTCGAATATCTCGCCGATCTTGAGGCCAACCACTGATGTAAGCTCGGAAGGTTTGATAACGACCGTGTTGCCGGCCATCAACGCCATGGCGGCTTCGCCAAGCGGGATCGAGAAGGGGAAATTCCACGCCGGGATTATTCCGACAACCCCGAGGGGCTGATAAACGACCTTTGAAGATCGGCCGAGCAGTGCGTAGAGACCTATGCCGATACGGCGAGGTTTGAGTATTTTCTCGGCACCGCGAGCGATCCATTGCATGAGGTCGAGGACGGGTGCGATCTCCATCGCCATCGCTTCGCTCGCAGGCTTGCCCGATTCGGCGGAGATTAGTTTTGCGATCTCATCCATTTCGCAAAGTATGACCTCTCTCGCCTTGATTACGAGACGCGTGCGTTCGGCAAAGCTCGTGAGTTTCCACGTGCGAAACGCATCCCGGCCGCGTACGACAGCAGCCTGGACATCGTCGGCTGAGTTCAGCGGAACGCGCCCGACCTCGGCACCGGTCGCGGGATTGAAAGAGATAACTTCTTCTCGATGATCTTCGACGGAAATTACAGCGCTCATGATGCTGTGATGATAGACCCGTAACAGTACCGAAGCAACGGTATTTCTGGCCCAGACGGTTCCATATTCAAATGTTCAGGTGTTCAAGAAGTTCAATTTGCTTAGGTGGGTTCGATTCTGTTCAAAGATCCGTCCGCAGGAACCGTCAGTGTATCGTTTCCCGCAAATCGTGATTTCGCCGTTCTGTCCGTTTGTTTCATTCAAATTGGTCTGACCGGGTGTCCCATGTCCCAGTGTCCCACACGCACGTAAAACCCCGAGTTTAACACTCTGCCGTGTCCCGATCGGGACAAGCCGCGGGACACCCAAAGTATTGCCGGTAATAGCTTTAACCCCTTGTCCCGCTGTCCCGCCATTTTTTCCATGTCCCGCTTGTCCCGAGGCCTGTGGGACAAGATCGGCGTTCGTAAATCACAGAGCACATTAGGCTTGTGGAGTTTTCAACTGACTTGTCCCGCTGTCCCGCTGTTTTTTTTGTCAACCTATTTTGGGACAAGACATGTTCCACGGTTTTTGCATGTTTTGTAGGACACTCCGGCATCCCGATCCAAAATTCCAGGATGCTGAGATCCAATCGCCAGGTGACCCGCTCTGATCGCACAGACAGGTTTGTCGGGTTGATTGGCATCGAATTAATTATCAAATATCGCCAGGCACACTTTGCCCATGGCACATGGTTGCATAGATTGCACACATTGTCTAGATGTTTATTGGGTTAGCTGCTAGTGCATCCGAGGGTCCTTTGACGAACGAAATTATCGCTTGACAGGTCAATGACAGATGTTTATTCTGTTTGTGAAGAGGAAAACAGAATGATTAACGCTACGGATAGGCAGATATTGGAAATTATTCAGCGAGATGCCCGGATTTCGAACGCGGACATCGCCCGGCAGGTGGGTTTGGCTCCGTCGGCGGTATTGGAACGCGTGAGAAAGCTCGAGGAGCGCTCGGTAATAAGGGGTTATTCGACGCGGATCGATCCGCGACAAGTGGGATTAGGGCTAACTGTGTTTATCGCAGTTAGAACGAGCGAATGCGGAGGAGGAGTCGGTGAGGCGTTGGCGGCGATCCCGGAAGTTTTGGAAGTACATGACGTCGCGGGCGAGGATTGCTACATGATCAAGGTGCGCACGAAAGATACCGAAGCCTTGGGTCAATTGCTGCGGGAAAAGATCAAGCTGATCCCAAAGGTAATAGGTACGAGAACGACGGTGGTTTTGCAGACATTTAAAGAGACTAACGCACTGCCGCTCGACTGGGTCGAGGATGGCGCAGGGGAAGGACACAAGCGAAAAGCTAAATCGAATTGAGGGAAGAATAATGCAGGCAGTAAAAGGCAACGATCAGACGGGAAGGCGCAATACGATAATGCTCATAGCAGCATTTGCGGCAGTGTATCTAATTTGGGGCTCGACATATCTCGCGATCAAATACGCGATAGGCACGATACCGAGTTTTATGATGGCGGGCGTTAGATTCAGCGTCGCGGGAATTACCCTGCTTATCTGGGCGCGGTTGTCGCCGAGTTATCAGCGGCCAAAGCCAGTGCATGTTCGCACGGCCGTGATCGTCGGCGCTCTGCTGCTCGCTTTGGGCAATGGCGGCGTCGTGATCGCCGAGCAATATCTTTCATCGAGCTTGACTGCCCTGCTTATCGCGACGGTACCTTTCCTGATCGTGATCCTAAGCTGGGCATTTATGGGAGCAGGGCGGCCAAGGATCACGGTTGTACTCGGGCTGATCGCCGGGTTTGTCGGCGTCACGCTTCTCGTCCTGGGCCAGCCGGCGGGTGACGCCGCCGGGACGGGCAGTCGTGTGCTGGGAATAATTGCGCTGGCGATCGCTACGATCGGTTGGGCCATCGGATCTCTGTACGGTTCGCGAGCGGAGTCGGCCAAGCCGAACACGCTCGCCGCCGGTATGCAGATGGTCAGCGGCGGGATAATGCTACTGATAATGAGCGCGGTGCGCGGCGAATGGGCGGAGTTTCACCTGTCGGCGGTATCGACGACATCGCTTGCGGCCCTCGCTTATCTGATCTTCTTCGGAGCGCTGATCGCTTACACGGCGTATAACTGGCTGCTCCAAAACGCATCGCCCGCCACGGTTTCGACATACGCTTATATCAATCCGGCGATCGCGGTAGTTCTGGGCTGGTCGATAGCCGGGGAAACGCTGACCGGGCAGATGCTGGTCGGCGCCGCGATCATCGTCGGTTCGGTGGTGCTGATCACATCGCAAAAACGGAAAAAGCGTGAAACTGTAGGAGAGGAAAAAATAGGCCGTTCGGACCGGCAATCGAGCGAAACGCAGCCCGCGACCGCAACGGCTTGAAACTATAGGAGTGGATATGTCAGCCAATACATACAAGGCAACTGTTCAGTACGCAGGTGACGATCTTTTTATCGGCATACCGCCGAGCGGTCACGCGATGGTGATGGATGCACGCGGCGAGCGAAAAGCGGCCCCGACACCGCTCGAAATGCTGCTCGTCTCGGTCGGCGCCTGCACGGCGTTTGACGTGGAATCTATCTTGAAAAAGAAACGCCAGGACGTGACCGATTACAAAGTCGAGATTGAAGGCTCTCGCCGCGACGAGCATCCAAAAGCTTTTATAAAACTCCACATCAAACACATCGTCACCGGCCGCAACATCTCCGAAAAAGCCGTCGCCGACGCTATCAAACTCTCCGACGCAACCTACTGCTCCGTCGCCGCAACCGTGCGGCCGACCGCTGAGATAACGACAAGCTACGAGATCGTGGAAACTTCGGAACCAGCCGGGGAATAATGGCATTCCATCAATTCGAGATCATTAGGTCGGTTCGCGGGAATTTTTAAATTTCGCGGACCGTTTTTGCGTCGGAGCGGGCGGAGAGCGGGGCGGTGTCGCGGATTAGGATAAGGTCGTTGGCGGTGTTGCCGCGGGCGAGGAGCATGGTTTTGCCGTCGGGCGCCCAGGTGAAATTGAAGACGCGGCCGGTCTTGAAATTGGTGATCGGTGTCGGAGCGGAGCCGTCGACGGATTGACGCCAGAGATTGAGCGTACCGCCGCGGCTGGACAGAACGGTGAGCGACCGACCGTCGGGCGACCATGAGAACTGTCCGATAAGATTGTAATCTAGCGTCGTTTCGGTCTTGCCCAGTTCGTAGCCATTCAGGGAAGCGATCTGGAGTTTTTTCGCGAACGTCTTTAGATCGAACGTGGTGAACGCGATGTGTTTGCCGTCCGGCGATATTCGCGGCTGGAAGACGCCGAAGTCGTCACTTGCGTAAACGGGCGAAACATCGCCGCCATCGACCGGCACCTTCATCAAAGCGATCTTATCGAGTTCCGTCGTCTGCCGCTGGAAGATGACCATTTTCCCATCGGGTGTGATCTGCGGATTAGAATCGACCAGGCCGGGGTCGCCGTCGGTCAACTGGATGGGATTTTTCCCATCAGCATCTGCCCGCCAGATCCGTGATATCTTGCCTTTCTGCTTGGCGAAAAGAACGTAGCGGCCATCCGGCGTCAACGCGGGCGAGACCAGATAACCGGGCTCCTCAAGCCAAACACGAGCATTCTTGCCGTCCTTATCGGCGGTCCAGAGATCGCCTTCGTTCCCGTCCTTACGCGTGTACAGGATCGAACCGTCAGTGCGGCCCGCGATTCCATTTACGCCCTCGAGATAGCGGCTGTCGGTGGTGAGCTGCGAGTCGTCCTTGCCCTCGGCCGAGAGACGCCAGATCGAGGAACTGGTGTCGCCCTTGAGCGCGAGGATCGTCCGCCCGTCCGCAGCGAGGGCGATCTCGACATAGTCGTTAAAGTCATTGGTTACGGGCTGGAAATCGATCGCCGGATATGACGAACGATAGATCTGTATCGGGCTGGTCTGCGTCTCGCGGCCTGAGCACAGAAACCCGGAACCGTCTTCAAACCACACGAAATTACCGACGGTGTAGAATTTGGCGGTGTCGAGCGTTTTTACCGTTTTGCCTTCGAGCGAAACCTCGACGACCGACATATTGGCTGCAAGCGTGCTGTCACGCTTTCCGGCGCCTAGCAGGATCGTTTTGCCGTCGGGCGACCAGGCGGGGCGCGTCGAGAAAAAATCAAAGCCGGTAGTCTTGGTCTTGGTCAACTCGGTCATGTCGAGCGTCGCGGTATCGACAGTAAAGATAATGTCTTCGTTATTGTTGGTCGAGTGGCGAATGAACGCGAACCGCTTTCCGTCCGGTGAGAACGTGACAGAACTATCGACGTCGTCGATCAATTTTTTCGACGGACCGCCGAGCGTTGGTACGTTGTAAAGCGTGTTGATCGAAAAGTCGCTGCGGGTCAGGCAGTAGTAAACACGGTCGCCGCTGGGGCTAAACGCGACGGCCGAGAAATTGAGATTGGTCGCGGGAACGACCGTCACCGTGCTGTCGGTCGAGACCTGCCGCACGACGAGGCTCTGATTGCCTATCTCGCCGCTTACGTACGCGGCGTATTTGCCATCGGGTGAAAGCGCAGGCAAAAGCACCTTACCGTCCGTATTCATTCGTGAGATCTGCGAGTGTTCGAACGCACCGTTCACAAGTTTTTTCGATGGCATGACGTAGCGGTAAACTGCAAATGCCACCAGCGAAAACACCGCGATCCCTGCCAATGCCGCGGCCCCGACAGCGATGCTTCGGCGGGGGGAGGGCTGGGAATAGGCGACGTTCGATGTCATCGATCGCCCTGAAGTGGTGGGGTGATTGGCGCTGATCGTTTTGTGAATTATCGTCGGATTTTCGCTAAACTCGGGCGACGACATCGAATGTCCGGAGCGATTGCCGCTCGTAGTGTGTTCGAGATCGTGAAGCAGGTCTTTGATATCGAGGGCGAAATCTTTGACACTCTGATAGCGTTCTTCCCGATCCTTCTGCAAGGCTTTGCGAAGAATGCGAATAAGCTCAGAGGGCGTGTTCGGCAAAACGTCCTGGATAGCGTCGGGTTCGTGATAGATGACGGCGGCGAGCGTGTCAGCGGTCGTCTCACCCTTGAACGGGACACCGCCCGTGAGCATTTCGTAGAGAACCACGCCCAGGCTCCAGATGTCGGTGCGTTCGTCCACGACGTGACCGCGGGCCTGCTCCGGCGACATATAGCGAGCACTGCCCATCACAGTACCGGGAATGGTATTCGCATTTTCCAGCGAATCGTTATCAAAAACGCCAGTCGCCTTGGCCAGTCCGAAATCGAGGACCTTAACGATCGCATCTTTGCGGACCATTATGTTTTCGGGCTTGATGTCGCGGTGGACAATTTTTGCCTCGTGAGCGGCGACGAGCGCGTTGGCCGTCTGCTCGATAATGCGAAGGATGCGCGGCAGAGTGATCGATTCGCTCCTGATCACCTCGCGAAGCGTACGGCCATCGATCAGCTCGGTCGCGAGAAAACTGCCGTGCTCGTTCTCGCCTATCTCATAGATAGTAATGATGTTCGGGTGATTTAACGAAGACGCGGTGCGGGCCTCTTGCCTAAACCGGCTACGGCGCTCGCCATCGCTGACAAATTCAGTTGGAAGGAGTTTGATCGCGACGCTGCGGTCGAGTTCTTCGTCGTGCGCGGCATAAACCTCGCCCATTCCGCCCTCGCCGATCTTGCCGCGAATTTCGTATCTTCCAAATCGATCACCGGTCAGCATTACTTAAAACTCGGACACTTCCCCGTAAACAGGAAACACCGTAACTCACGAACTTATGACAAAAAAGTTGCGAGGAATACGGTGTCAAAGAGCCAGCCTAATGGCTTTAAACGATTCAGGCCGCGAGAAAGGTTTCAATAACCTTGTAGCTGGCGTCGATCGCCTCTGAGAGCTTCTCGGGCAGCGGGCCGCCGCCCTCCGCCATGTCGGGTTTTCCGCCGCCGCGTCCGCCGATGAAGCCGATGATCTCTTTGATGACGTTTCCAGCCTTCACTTTGCCGGTGAGATCGTCGGAAACACGGACGATAATGCTCGCTTTGCCCTCCTCTTTACGGCCGATGATGACAACACCGGATTTAAGGCGGGCCAGCAGCGTGTCGGACAGTTGCCGAGTGCCGTTGCCGTCGAGGCCTTCGACGACCTTTGCCAAAACTTTTACACCCTCGATCTCTTTTACTTCGTCTTCATTAGAAGACGCCGCGCCTATGGTGCCGGTTGCAATTTTTAATTTCAGATCATCGATCTCTTTGCGAGTGCGTTTTAGCTCGTCCTGCAGGCGTTCGATCGCGTTGGGCAAGTTGTCACGCTGTGTCTTTAACGCACCAAGAATGCGGTCGATAAGTCGCTCGTCCTCACGAAAACGCTCAAAGGCATCGAAACCGGTAATTGCTCGGATGCGTCGAACGCCGGAAGCGATGGCTTCGTCACCTGTGATCTTGAAACTTCCGATATCGCCGGTTGCACGAACGTGCGTTCCGCCGCACAGCTCTTTCGAAAATACTCCGTCGCCGACGCTCAGCACGCGGACGTCTGCGCCGTATTTTTCGCCAAACAGAGCCATCGCGCCGCCGCTCATCGCCTCTTCGATCGCCATCACGTTGGTGTTGACTGGATCGTTCTTCAGGATGTAACGATTTACGAGGTCTTCGACATGCGAGATCTCGTCGTCAGTCAGCGGTTGATAATGCGTGAAATCAAAACGCAGATAATTTGGCGCGACCACCGAGCCCGCCTGTTTAACGTGCGAGCCGAGAACTTCGCGAAGAGCGGCGTGGACGAGATGTGTTGCGGTGTGATTGCGCCGTGTCGCGTCACGCTTTTCGGCGTCGACTGTCGCGACGACCTCGTCGCCTACTTTAAGCGAACCGGACTGAAGTGTGATCTTGTGAATGATCAACCCGCTGACGGGTGAGTAAGTGTCAGACACGACAGCCTTTGCCGCCGGGCCGCCCATTTTTATCATACCGCCACCGTTCGCGTCGCCTTTCCCAAACGTAGTTTTTACAAGAATGCCGGTATCGCCGACCTGTCCGCCAGCCTCGGCATAAAACGGTGTATTGTCTAAAACAACGCTGCCTTGCTCGCCACTTTTTAATTCGTCGGTTCGCTTGTCTCCGTCGAATATCCCGACGATCTTTGCGTCCGCAACTTGTGTCGCGTCGTAGCCGTGAAAGATATTCTTGCCGACTTTCGAGAGCACCTCGGCGTAGATCGGATTGATCGATTCTTTCTGATGCGTTTTTCCGATGCCGGACTGCTGCTGGAGTTCCTGTAAAGCGTGATCAAACTTATCGTCGTATTCATCCTCACCAAATTCAAGACCTTTTTCCTCGAGAAAAACGCGGATCAGATCGCGCGGCGTCCCAAAGGTGTCGTAGAGCTTAGCAATATCGAGAAATAGTTTGTCGCTCGCCTCGCTTTTTAAGACCTTCAACTCGTTCAGTTTTCCAAGGCCAACCGTGACCGTGTTTCCAAATCTTACCTCCTCGATCCGCACCATTTTGGCGATGAAATCCCGCTGCGTTTCAAGTTCGGGATAGGCCTCGCGCATTTGTTCGATGACGAAATCGCAAACCTTGTAGAAAAATGCGTCGGTCAGGCCGAGGTGTTCGCGGCCGTGATAGATGGCGCGGCGCATTATCTTGCGCAGGACGTAATTGCGGCCTTCGTTGCCGGGCAGGATGCCGTCGGCAATCGCAAACGCGGTCGAGCGAGCGTGGTCGGCGATCACGCGGCAAGCAAATTGTTGAGTATCAGCTAATCCCTCGTAAACGGTCATTACATTGATTGTATAACAGGCTGAAACACGAGCGGTAGCGAGCTTGGACGCCAGAGGCGGCGCACTCGCCTAGCGGTCGAGTTTCTGCCTTGAGAAGCCGCCGATCAGGTGGAGGCCGATGCCGACGAGCGATAAGATGATGCCGTACCGGCTGAAGGCGGAAAAATGCTGAAACGAAAAGGTTTCGGCGAAGAACGCGCAGATCAGAAGCGAGCTGGATAAAATCAAAATGATCGAGCCGGCATACTGCACGATCCGCCGCCACGTTTGCGGCCGCAACTGCAGATACAACCCGAGCCCGAGGTGTATCAAAGCCGAGAACAAAATATAAATGTGCCGCGACCGCATCAGTAGGCGAAGCTCCGGCGTGATCAGATCCTTATCTGGAAAATCGACGCTCATGAGTCGGCCAGTCGTCACAAAGACAATGAAGACCAATGCTCCGAGAATTAAATGGATCCACGACATAACTAATCTCGCACAGAATACCCCCTTTGACTGAGACTAAAATCATGCACATAATTCGAAACGTATTCAAATGCCAATCGGGCAGAGGCCCGAAATAGCTGATAGATATGAAAGTTACTTTTGCTTTGGTCGTCGCGTTTTTGTTTTGCTTTGCAGTAACGGCTCAAACAACAACGCCACCGGACCGTTATTCGCAGTTCAGCGAGACGTTTCGGGGCGAGTGTAAGAACGCCGGAATCGTAGGCGCGACCTTCGTTTTTCTGAAGGACGGAAAGACCGCCGCCAGCGACTATTACGGATCGGCGAATCTCGAAAAGAATCGACCGGTCGACGAAAACACCATCTATCACTGGGCGTCGAACACGAAGCAGTTTACTGGGATCGCGATAATGCAGCTACGTGATCGGGGCCTGCTAAAACTCGATGATCCGGTGACGAAATATTTACCGGAGCTGCGGGCAGTTCATAACCCGTTCGGATCGATGGACGACCTCACGATCCGGCATTTGATGACGCACTCGGCGGGATTTAGAAACGGGACGTGGCCATGGCACCAGGGAAAGACTTGGGAGCCGTTTGAGCCGACCGAGTATTCGCAGCTTGTGGCGATGCTACCGTACACGGAGATCCTTTTTAAGCCGGGCAGCAAATTCAGCTACTCTAATCCCGGAATTATTTTTCTCGGGAGAATTATCGAAAAACTGTCCGGCGACGATTACGAAGTTTATATCGACAAGAATATTCTCAAACCGCTTGAGATGTACCACAGCTATTTCGACGCGACGCCATATCATTTGCTGAAATACCGCTCGGCCTCATATTACATCGAAAACGGGACGCGAACCACGGCGAGATTTGACGCGAATACGGGAATTACCGTTTCGAACAGCGGCTTGAATTCGCCGATCCCGGATATGATCAAGTTTCTGAATTTCCTGATCGGCGATGATTCGAAACGGGAAGTCTACGATGGCGTTTTAAAACGGTCGTCACTTGAAGAAATGTGGAAGCCGCAGATAAAAGCCGAGGTGGACGCGAACGGAAACGCTGATTTTACGACGGATATCGGACTGATATTTTTCCTCGACCAACGTGTACAAACGCTGCATCTCGGACACGGCGGTGACCAAAATGGCTTTATCAGCTATATAGATTTTGAGCCAGCGAAACGCGAAGCGTCAATCATGATTTTTAACACCAACGTGATCAATCCCGATAAGGCGCCGCCGGAAAAGGATGTCGTCTTCCGTTTGAGAACGGCGGAAAGGAAATTGTTTGCAGATGTTGAATAACAGGAGAATCTATGAGGAATCGTTTTGGCCCGCTCAAGAACAATTGCGTTATCGCATCAGCCTTTTCCATTTTGGCGATCTGCAGTTTTGAGCAAGTGCCTGCCCAGTCAATCGAAACGGCGGTTATCCACAGATTTATTTCGCAGCAGGCTAAAAGAGAAAATGGCGAGGAATATAAACAGGCTCGTAAGCTGCTTAAGGGTGATATTAATGGTGACAAGAAAAAGGATATTGTGGTGCTATATACACTTGAGGGCTTTAACGGTTCTAATAATTATCGTCAATATCTCGCTGTCTTTTTAGGCACGGGTAAAGGCTTTCGATATGCTGCCAAAGAAGTTGTAGGTGAGCACGCCGGTCGCGGCGTCGAACTAAAGTCAATAATTGGCGGAAGAATCAATCTTGACACCATGGAACCAAGAAAAACTGATCCGGCATGCTGCCCGAGTAAACCAGGAAAAGCTCGCTACCTATTTGCTGCTGGTAAATTAAGAGAACTCAAATAGCAGTTCAGGAAACGCCTTTGTCGGCCTCCCAGCTTCCTTGCAATTTTCTAAGCAGCAGGATCTGGCCGATGTGGTAGGCGTTGTGGATGTTTTGCTGGGCGAGCGGTGAGCGCCACGGAGCCTGATACTGCTCATTGACTGGTGAATCGAGCTTCTGGTCATCGATCAGCCCAAGCTTGTCACGCCATTCTTTCATGACCGAATTCATCTTGGCGATCGTCGCCTGCCAATCTGTTTCGCTTGAGCGGAAAGTGCTTTCATTCTCGACATCCTGCGGTTCGTTCAACTCTCCGCGAAAACGCTGAAGCCACCGCTCGTTCCAGAAAATAATGTGATTCACTGATTCCCATATAGAATTCTCGACATTCGCCGGTTTCCACGCCGCCTGCTCGGCCGTTACGCCATCGAGCACACTTTTCAGCGAGACAAACCAGTTGTTTTCGTCATAGCAGGCGGTAAATTGTTCGAGCAGGACTTCTCTGGACATATCGTAAACTCCCCGCTCGATATAATCATTTCGGCCGGATCATTTCAATGCGAACGGCGTGATAAAATTCGATAATCGGAGTGATCAGGGGATGACGCGGTATAGGAATTTAAGCGGTAAATCTGGAGTTGATTCTTACGAGATCCGCGAAAAGTCGATCGTAATCAAATTCCGATATGCCGGAAGATACTTGTACAACTACGATCGGCCCGGTGAAGAATACGTAGAAGAAATGAAACACCTCGCCGTCTCAGGACTCGGCCTCTCGACTTATATCAGCAAGAATGTGAAGAAGAAGTTTGCGAAGAAATTGTAACGGGTCACCAACCGCCGTATATTTTCCACTGATCGACGATCCCGCCTTTCTCGATAACATTGTAATGCGAGTGCTGCGCTGCGGTCAGGCATGAGTGATTCGCGAGAATTCGCAAGCGTGAGCCGACGGGGAATTTGTCGATCAGCGAATCATCGTCCGACCCTATCTCGCCGTGTTCCTGAGAGAGTGATGTGACACGCATTCCGGTTTCGTTTCCTTCGATATCAAGGACGTGCCCGTAGCCGCATGTGGGGTCGATGTGAGCGGGGCCACGGTCTTTTGAAAGGGCAATTCCTCCGGCATCGACGACGAGACGTTTTCGCGAACGATCGCGATGAACGACCGCGGCGAGTACGGTCAACGCCGTATCGTCAAACCGACAGCTTCCAAGCGTCGCCTGGTAAGCGTCAAAAAAGATGTAGTTACCGGGACGAACTTCATCGATGCCGTCGAGATGGTCAATGTTATTGATGGTAGGCGTCGAGCCGATACTGACGGTTGGAACCTCGATGCCGTCGGAACGTAATCGGCCGGCAAGGTCGACCATCACATCGCGCTCGTGCCTAGCGACAGCTTTAATCTCATCGACCGTTTTTACGTCGTACGAATGCCCTGCGTGAGTAAGAATACCCGCGAAGTATAGATTTGCGGCATCCGAGATCGCACGCGGAATAGTGACGGCCTCCGCGGTGTGCGGTTCAACGCCGACGCGATGCGTGCCGCAATCGATCTTAACGAAGACATCAAACTTCACGCCTGCTTTTCCTGCAGCGTCGTCGAGTTCGACGACCGTCTCAACAGCGTCGGTGAGGAGATTCAACTTCACTCCGCTCTTAAATATTTCTATTGCTTCGGCAAATTTTCCGCGCTCGATGGGAACGGCGTAGGTGATATCCGAAAATCCGTTTGTGGTAAATGCTTTTGCCTCAGCAAGCGTCGAAACGGTGATCGCTCCGTCGTGCCGGACGGTCTGGATCCGAGCAACCTCGATGCATTTGTGAGTTTTTATGTGCGGTCGAAGACGGACACCGTTTCGGCTCGCGATATCGCTGATCCGGGCTGCGTTTCGCTTAACGCGTTCGAGATCTAGAAGCAGTGATGGTGTCTTGATTGAATCGATATCCATCTATCGAAGCAAGTTCTTAGCTTTCTTAATGACATTATCAACGGTGAAGCCATAATCGCGAAAAACGCCTTCGGCAGGGGCTGAGGCTCCGAATTTATCGACCGTGAGCGTGTCGCCGGAATCGCCGACGTATTTCGACCAACCGAGAGAAACACCGGCTTCGATAACGAGGCGTGCCCTTACCGCGGACGGCAACACCGACTCTTTGTATTTCGGAGATTGCTCGTCAAAGAATTCCCAGCACGGCATCGAGACTACGCGGGTTGCGGTGCCCGCGGCGTTGAGCCGTTCGCGAGCCTGCATCGCAAGACCAACCTCGGAACCGGTGGCGATGATTATCACTTTTGGCGTAGCATTCTTGCCGGTTACGTCTTTTGCTTCAGCCAACACATAGGCTCCTTTCTGAAGTCCGCTAGCTTTCGCATTCTTTTTACGATCGATGAGGGCGACCTTTTGCCGGGAGAGCGAAAGTACGGTCGGAGCGTGCCGCCGAAGAATAGCAGCCCGCCAGGCTTCGCGGACCTCGTGGGCATCGCACGGACGGATGACGGCAAGATTTGGGATAGCACGGAGAGCAGCCAGATGCTCGACCGACTGATGTGTCGGGCCGTCTTCGCCAAGGCCGATCGAATCGTGCGTGAAGACAAAGATCGTCTGAGTATGCGAAAGGGCCGCAAGCCGTATCGCGGGCCGCATGTAATCCGAAAATGTCTGAAACGTGCCGCCAAATGGTATGACGCCGCCGTAAAGAGCCATGCCGTTCATCGCCGCCGCCATCGCGTGTTCGCGAATGCCGTAATGAATATTGCGATTCTGGAAAGCACCCGGCTGAATGTCGGCCGACGAATTGATGTAAGTGTTATTCGACGGTTTCAGATCGGCCGAACCGCCGACGAGACGCGGCACGGCGTCGGCGATCGCATTGATCACCTCGCCGCTGTATGCACGGGTGGCTTTTGCCTCAACGCCGTCAAAGGCGGGCAAAGCTGATTCCCAACCTTCGCGCGGAGATCCGCTGCGAATTTGCCTGAATTCCACACCAAGTGCGAAATTTGCTTTTTCATACTTTTTGACCTTTTCATTCCAATCCTTTTCGAGCCTTGCTCCGTTTTTCACCGCCTCGCGGAAATGAACCAGGGCTTCTTTGGGAATATAGAAGCTTTTATTTTCCGGCCAACCGAGGTTTCGTTTAGTGTCCTTAACAGCTTCGGCTCCCGGCGCATCGGAATGCGCTTTTGAGGTGCCTTGTTTGGGCATGCCGAAACCGATTATCGTGTGAATGCGAATCAGTTTGGGTTTGCCCTTTATCTTCTGAGCTTCTCGGATCGCGTTCTCGATCGCTTTGACGTCATTGCCGTCCGCAACCTCAAGCACATGCCAGCCGGCGGCCTCGAAACGCTTCGTCCGGTCCTCCGTAAACGCGAGATCGGTTGAGCCGTCGATCGTGATCTGGTTGTCGTCGTAGAGATAGATCAGGTTGTCGAGCTGTAAGTGACCGGCAAGTGACGCCGCTTCATAACTCACGCCTTCCATCAGATCGCCGTCCGAGCAGATGCAGTATATGTAATTATCGACGACCGGAAAGCCGCGTTTATTAAACGTCGCGGCGAGATGTTTTTGAGCGATGCCCATTCCGACGCCGTTCGCAAAACCTTGTCCGAGCGGGCCGGTCGTGATCTCGACGCCTGGCGTCAAGACATTTTCCGGGTGACCCGGCGTTTTGGAATGAAGTTGGCGGAAACGCTTTAGCTCGTCAAGCGGCAGGTCATATCCCGTCAAATGCAGCAGGCTGTAAAGCAGCATCGAGCCGTGTCCGGCGGAAAGCAAAAATCGGTCGCGGCCAAACCACTTTGGATTCTTCGGATTGTGCCGCAGAAATTTGGTCCATAGCACATACGCCGCCGGGGCCATGCCGAGCGGCAGGCCCGGATGGCCGGAATTTGCCTTCTCAACGGCGTCGAGCGACAGCATTCGGATCGTGTTTATGCAAAGTTGGTCGAGGCTGGTTTTTTTCGGCTGAGCGGCTTTTTTCATTTGTCGATGAGTAATTTATAGAATTCGACGTGGCGTTTCCTGGCATTTGCGTACGCCTTTTTATGTTCGGGCCGAGGCTTGAATGGCTTTGCCTTGGGCGTCGAGATCTTTTCAATTTCCTCTATTTTGCCAATTGTTTCGAGCGCAAGCAAAACCGCACCGCGGGAAGATGCTTCGCGAACGTCGGGGAGCGACATTTCGCGGCCAAGGACGTCGGCGATGATCTGTGTCCAAACAGGTGATTCGCGCAAAGCACCGCCTGAGGCAATGATCTCGTGAATGCGCGCGACGCCATTCAGCTCGTCAAAGATCTCAGCAAAGCGATAAGCAACCGATTCTAACGCGGCCTGAACGATATCGATCGAATCGGTGGACGAATGCAGGCCGATGACGGATCCGTGTGCATTTTCGTGATAGCCCGTGCTACGCTCGCCAGCTAGAAACGGAAGAAAGGTGAGGTTATGGCCGGCCGGCGGACGTTTTGCGATCTCGGCTTCGGTTTTGTTGTCGTCGGCGAGCAGCCGCAAAGTATCTTTGAGCCAACGGTAGAGCCCCCCGCCGTCGCTTAACGCCCCGCCCATTATCAGCCGCCCGCGATCGACACGATAGCACCAAAGGCCTGGAGGGATACGTTCGGGTGGCTCGCCCTTGAACGCCACACGCATTGCACCAGACGTGCCGATCATCAGCGCGGCTTTCGTTTTTGAAACGCATCCGGCCCCGATGTTGTTCGCTGCTCCATCGCCTATAGCAGGAAACCACTCAGTGTCTTTCAAACGCGGCCACCGTTTTGCAAAGGCGGGCGTCAGATGAAGAGTTTCGGAATCGCTTTCAACAATATCCGGAAAGTTAGCGGACGAGATCTTTGCGAATTTGGCGAGTGGTATGTCCCAGTCGCATTTTTGAATATCGAAAATTCCGGTTGCCGAAGCCATCGAAACACTTGTCATTGCTTTTCCAAACAATCGCAGGGAGACGTAATCGCTCAGCGAAAGCCAGCGGTCGGTTTTTTCAAAAATTTGCGGAAATTCCTTTCGCAGCCATACCAATTTCGCGGGCCAGAAACTTGAATGAAAACGAGCGCCAGTTCGATTGTGAACTTCGTTTTCTTCGAACCGTTTTCGAAGAACAGTAACCTGATCGCGGCTGCGTGTGTCAGCCCAGCCGAACACCTGTGTGGTCGGCCTGCCGCTCGTGTCAACCCCAACCAAGCTGTGCCAGAACGACGATGCAGCCGAGCAGATGATCTCGCCCCTTACGTTTTCGGATTTTTTAAGGACCTCATCGATCGCGGCCGCTACTTGCTCGAACGCTTCGTCAGCATCGATCTCCGCTCCGCCGTCACCGGTAGTCGCAAGCACGCGCTCATTTTTTACCATGGTCCGCGGCAGAGTATTTCCGGCGCAGTCGTAGAGGGCCGACCGAACACTCGATGTTCCAATATCCAGAGCAAGGATGAGATCTTTAGGCAATGCGATCAAAAGAAAAATAGCTGACAGCTATTAACTAACCTCTATCAGCTAATCTTTTAGATAAATTTACTTTACGCCGATAACTTTTTTAAACCACCAGCGAAGGCCGACGAAGAGAAATCGGTAATCTTTGAAAAACTCAGGCGGTTTGCCTTCGAAATAATGGCCGATGAACTGGAGTACCCAGCCCAGGACGAACAAACCCAACGCAATTCGCCACATTCCCCCGACAACGAACGATATCGGCACAAGCAAAAGCGACAGAGCGATCATCGGAATACCGAAACTGTGCATCAGCCTATTGATCGGATGCTGATGCGATTCGCCATATTCTTCGATCCAATCGTCCCAAGATCTTCCGCCCATCATACGGGTTTCTCCTTGTCTAATTTTGCAATAATTCTACATCAGAATCAGATTCGGTTCAGAATTTTTACATTTAGATCGTCCTCCAGTTTTTTTTCCTGGGTCAGCTTAAAACCGTCGAGGAAATTCGCCGGCATAAAGGTATCCGCGTCCTCGATATCGGCAGGCACCTCGGTGACAGACCATCTTTCTATCACATCGGCAAAATCGTTAAATGTCTTCGCGCCGCCGATCACGAAGAGGTCGCAGTTTAGGAATTTAGTCAGTGCAACCACTTCGTCTTGGCTATGCACGAAGACCACATTAGGCTGCGTTTCGATGTTGAGTGATCTGGAGAGAACGATATTTAGGCGATTCGGCAGCGGTTTCCCGAGCGATCGCCATGTGTTCGAACCCATCACGACCGCATTTCCGGTCGTCGTCTCTT
>JBDTXM010000036.1:0-20310 GCA_040006215.1 Acidobacteriota bacterium | reverse complement strand
GTCCGCTGGAATTATTCGCGACCGTGTTTTCGCCGGTTTTGTGGATCTTTAACAAGGCGGGGTCGGCGGCTGGGCGTGCTCTCGGCTTGAAAACTTCGCTCGAGCACGCATCGGTCTATACGGAAGAAGAGCTACGGCAATTGGTTAAGCTTTCGGAGGAAAGCGGCCATCTTAAGGAAGAAGAGCGTGAACTTATCGACAAGGTCTTCGAATTTTCGGAAACTACCGTCAAGGAAGCGATGATCCCGAGAACGGAGATCGTTGCGCTATCCGAGGGATGTACTTTTGAGGAGATCGCCGAGGCGTTCCATGAGCACGGCTACTCGCGGCTGCCGGTCTACCGCGACTCGCTCGATGACATCGTCGGCGTAATTCATGGCAAGGACCTAATGGCGTATATGCGTCGGCCGAAAAGCTTTCAGCTCGAGAGTATTATTCAAAAGCCCGTCTATGTTGTCGACACGGCCCGGCTCGAAGACGTTTTGCGGCAGATGCAGAAGGAGAAATTTCATTTCGGATTCGTCGTCGACGAACACGGCGGCGTCGAGGGAATAATTACTCTCGAAGATCTGCTGGAAGAGATCGTAGGCGAAATTTCCGATGAGCACGACGAAGAAGTAAATCAACAGATCGAACCGCAGCCCGATGGGAGTTTTCTGCTCGATGGCGGTCTCGCGGTACGAGACCTCAATCGCCGGTTGGAAATGAATCTGCCGGTCTCAGAAGGCTATACGACGGTCGCTGGTTTTCTGATGTCCGAGGCCGGACAGCTGCTTAACAAGGGCGAGAGTGTTGCATTCAACGACCACGTTTTCCGCGTCGAAGAAGTCGACAAACGGCGGATCACAAAAGTCCTGATGTTAGCCTCCGAGGCGGAAGAGGCGGCAAGATGATGTCACTTCAATTCGTCGAAAATAAACGCTAAACTAGTCGGGAACTTCTTGTCCCGACACGTGCCGAAAAGCATTCTAACAAAATCCGTGGTTCTTACAGCGTTCGTCGTCTTCGCGGTAGTTGTCGCCGTGCTCGCGCTTCGACCCCATTATGTCGGTACGCGGTTAGGAAAGGCTGACGAGAATTACATCAGTTCGGAGAAATGTCTCGCGTGCCACGAGAACCACTACGCATCATGGCGGCGCACGCATCATGGCCGGATGACGCAGGAAGCAAAGGCTGAAACCGTCCAGGGCGATTTCGATCAGCAAAATACATTCGAATACGAAGGCGTTAGAGCGAAGATGGAGCGACGCGGACAGGTTTTCTACATGAATTTCGCCTACTCCGGCGGACGAGTGGAATCTTACAAGATCGAGCGAACCGTCGGGTCCCGCCGGATCGAGCAATACGTCGCCAAAGAAAACGGCCAATACTTTCGGCTGCCGGTCGCTTACGATCTAATGAATCGCCGGTGGATGAGTTTGAACGGATCATTCTTCTACCCGGACGGAACCGATTTCAAACAGCATTTTACTCAGTGGGATACTAACTGCGTTTTTTGCCACAACGTTAAGGCCCAGCCGAATTTTAATTTCCAGACGCGGACAGCAAACACCGAGGTTGCCGAACTGGGAATCGCATGCGGAGCTTGTCACGGGCAGGGGGCGGAACACGCCGACCTCGCTTCGTCGCCGGTGACCAGAGCCGCATGGCATTTGGATGCAAAGTCAGACACTAGGATCGTCGATCCGTTGAAATTGGATTCCGACCGTTCGATGATGGTATGTGGGCATTGCCACGGACAGCGGATCCCTCAGCCGCAGGGCAGGATCCGGGAAATATTGGGCAAAGGCGATCCGTTCGATGCCGGCGAAGATCTCTCGACGATCTATACGCCGATCCATCAAACGACCACCATCGGGAATGTATCGTTCGCAAATCGATTCTGGCCGGACGGCTCGCCGCGATTAACTGCGTATGAATATCAGGGAATTCTTGATTCGGCTTGCTTCAAAAAGGGCACGCCGGGAAATCGGATCAATTGCCTGAGCTGTCACTCGATGCACGAGGGCGACATCAATGGGCAGATCACCGAAGAAAAACGAACCAACGCCGCGTGTACGCAGTGTCACGCCGAACTGCGTGACGAGAAGGCCATGACGAAGCACACCAAACACTCGGCAAGTTCCTCCGGCAGCAACTGCTACGCCTGCCACATGCCGGACGTCGTTTACGGCGTGCAGACGTTTCACCCGACGCACAAGATAACGATTCCTGACCCGCCGCTTACCGCGGAAAAAAGTGTGCCGAATGCGTGCAGCCAATGCCATTTGGATAGATCAGTTAACTGGGCGATCGAAAGTGCGAGGTCTCTTTGGCCGGATAGATTTCATGATTCTAAAACTTCGACCGATGCTCAATTTGCGGTGGCTGAGGGAGTACGCGGGCTGTTCGGAGGTGATGCTTTGACACGGGCGATGATGGCGGACGCTTTGGCGAGACATTCTGACTCGGTTTGGGCAGAGCCATATCTAATCGAGGCTTTCGAACACGACAATTATCCGATCGTCAGATATTTCGCGGCCGACGGTTTGGCGGCCTGGCGCGCCGACGGGCAGAGGCCGGATTACTTTTGGTCGAACGATCTACGGTCGAAGATGATTCAGGCTTGGTGGCAAGGAATTGAAGCTGCCCGTGTGACTGATGCTCGAAATCTTGGGGCAAGCCTCCGTGCGACCCGAAAAGACGTTGACCTCGAGGTGGGCGAATAGATGGCGGAAATAGAGGGTGACACAAAACTTTTCGATGGTCTTTCGCGGCAAGGATGGATAGGCGTCGCGTTTTGGATGTCGTTCGGGCTGCTGATCGAAGGACTGATCGGTTTTCGTTCGCCGAGTTATCTATCCGACCCCGTCCGGCGTGAATTGTTTCGGCTTGCGCACACGCACGGAACGGTTTTAAGTATTTTACTGCTCATCGTGTTTGTTTATTTGGCGAAGAATTTTATCGCTCGGCCGGTGGCCGCGATCTGGAGTCTGAGGATCGGGACAGTCCTCATGCCGGTCGGATTCCTGCTTGGCGGCATCTGGCATTATGAAAGTGACCCCGGCGTGATGATATTTATCGCACCCGTGGGTGGGTTAATGGTGATCTTCGGCGTGATCGCGATAGCTGTATCGACTTTTAGGAAGTAATATCGAGACTTCGTCTTCGAATAGTCAAAAATATGAAGGATCTCTTGGCAGTCGCTACGATAATTGTTTTTCTGGGGTTAGGCTGCGGCCGCTCGAGCGGGCCGAGTGTGGAGTGGGCAAAATCGAAAATGATAGCCGGAAAGGAGCAGGGGCTTTCGCACGTTTCGGGACTCGTGGTCGATGATATGTCCGCATTCGTGACCATTGGTGGGACGGTCGCCGATACGAACGAGGGCACGAGTGGCCTGCGAAAGATCGCATTGGATACTGGAACGGCGACCAATGTTGAGAACGGCGAAAAAATGCCGCAGTCGGAAACTGGCGGTATGGTTTCCGACGACAAATACGTTTATTGGAACGGCGGCGGAAATATTCTTCGGATAGCGAAAGACAACGGAAAACCGGAGGTGGTCGCGTCGGAAAACGTCGGCATCGGCCTCGATATGGCAGTGGACGGCGAAAAGATCTATTGGGCCAACCACGGATACTATTCGCCAAACAGCCCGAGCGTGCCGAAACCGATTTATTCCGTTCCAAAAAAAGGCGGCAAGGTTGAGATATTTGCCGACCAGCAGAATGGCCCGAGTAACGTGTCTGTGGATGACAAATTCATTTATTGGTGTACGCCGTCGAGCATTTTGAAGCAGGCAAAAACGGGCGGCAGCCAACCGGAAGTTGTCTTCCAGGCGACGAACGCGGAAGGAGTAGATGTCCTTGAACAGGACAGCGACAATTTGTATTTCGGTTTTCGCGAGGCAGGCGGTTCGCGTTGGGCTCTCCGGAAAATCTCTAAAAACGGCGGCGAGTCGCAGACACTGGTAAAGACCTTCTCGCTAAAGCCATTCGTTATCGACGATCAGAATATATATTTTTTCGATGAAGACGGGATGATGGCCGACGCCGTTTGCAAGATCGCGAAAAGCGGCGGTGATGTCGTAAAGATCGACACCGGATATTCGAGCGGCGTTATTACGCAAACGAAAAAGAAGGTATTTTTTGGAAGTTTGGACACGGTCTACAGTATCGACAAATAACAGGAGAGCAATTTTAATGAGCTTGATCGAACAGGTTTGGGCGAGGGAAATTCTGGATTCGCGAGGGAATCCGACGATAGAGGCAGAGGTGATTCTGGAAGACGGCACGTCGGGCCGCGCTGCCGTGCCGAGCGGAGCTTCAACGGGTGAAAACGAAGCCGTCGAGCTGCGTGATGGCGATATGCATCGCTATATTGGCAAAGGCGTGTTGGACGCGGTCAAGAATGTAAATGAAAAGATCACATACGAGGTCGAGGGCCTCGATGCGCTTGATCAGACACTGATAGATCAAAAAATGATCGAGTTGGATGGGACCGAAAATAAATCGAACCTCGGTGCCAACGCCATCCTCGCAGTTTCAATGGCAACGGCCCGGGCTGCCGCAGAACACCTCGAAATCCCGCTTTATCGTTATCTCGGCGGAGTCAATGCCAAGACGCTGCCCGTTCCCATGATGAATATCCTTAACGGCGGAGCGCACGCGGATAACAATGTCGATTTTCAGGAATTTATGGTCCTACCTGTCGGCGCGGAAACTTTTGCCGAGGCTTTGCGGATGGGTTCCGAGATCTTTCACAATCTTAAAGGCGTTCTCAAATCTCGCGGCTATTCCACCGGAGTCGGCGACGAAGGCGGCTTTGCTCCTAATCTGAAATCGAACGAAGAGGCGATCGAAACCATCCTGGAAGCGATCGATAAAGCCGGGTATAAGGGGGGCGATAACGTCATGCTTGCGCTCGATCCAGCTTCGAGCGAGTTTTACACAGACGGCAAATACACATTCAAGAAATCCGACAAACGTGAGTTGAGTTCGGATGAGATGGCGGCGTATTGGGCGGATTGGTGTGGTAAATATCCGATCATCTCGATCGAGGACGGAATGGCTGAGAACGATTGGGACGGCTGGAAGAATCTGATGGACCGCGTCGGAAAAAAGGTCCAGATCGTAGGCGACGACCTTTTCGTGACCAATGTAAAATTCCTGCAAAAGGGAATTGAGCTGGGAGCTGCGAATTCTATCCTTATCAAGGTAAATCAGATCGGAACGCTTACTGAAACCTTAGATGCCATCGAACTCGCACGCACGAATAACATGACGGCCGTCATCTCGCACCGTTCCGGCGAGACCGAGGATCCGTTCATCGCGGATCTCGCCGTCGCGACAAATGCCGGACAGATCAAAACCGGCAGCCTGTGCCGTTCCGACCGTATCGCAAAATACAACCAGTTATTGCGGATCGAAGAAGATCTCGGGGACTCGGCCAAATTTCCAGGACGAAAAACGTTTTATCAGTTGAAATAAATGATTTTTATTCGGTTTTCGTTTTCTTGAATCAATGAATATCCGCGACGCGTTACTAGAGGTTCACTCGAAAGCTCAGGCGACTATGATCGCAAACTTTGTCGGTGATGACCAAAGGCTTTTTGATGAACTGATGGGATTGATGCTCAGCCCCGTTTATCGTATCTCCCAGCGGGCGGCCTGGCCCGTCAGATTTTGCGTCGAGCGAAATTCGAAACTTTTAAAACCGTATTTCGGAGAATTGATAAAACAACTTGAGCCTGGCGAGGCCCCCGTCGCCGTGAGGCGAAATGTCTTACGACTCATGCAATTTGCCGAGATTCCAAAGCAATATGCAGGCCGCATCTTTGATGCCTGCTATAAGCTCGTCGACGATCCTAAAGAGACCGTCGCCATTCGCGTGTTCGCGCTAACGGTAGCAGCAAAACTCGCCGAACCCTCGCCTGAGCTTCTCGACGAACTCAGGCTCCTCGCCGCGAAGTATCCGCAGGCAGCAACATCCGGTTTTCGCAGCCGCGTAAAACGGGTTCTCGGTATATGAAAAAGGTTTTAGTCCTCGGCTCGGGCGGTGCGGGGAAATCGACTTTTTCAAAGAGGTTGGGTGAGATACTCGATATCGAAGTCATCCACCTCGACCGGCTGTATTGGCGACCGAACTGGCAGGAAGTTTCGCCAGACGAATGGCAGACCATAGTTGGGGAAATCATTTCACGCGACTCCTGGATCATGGACGGCAACTATTCCGCCACCCGCGAAATTCGGATCAGAGCATGCGATACGGTTATTTTCCTGGATATGCCCCGCCGTGTTTGCCTGTACCGGATACTGAAACGGACATTAGTTTACCACGGGCAAAGCCGTCCCGATATGCCCGCAGAGTGCAATGAGCGTTTTGATCTTGAGTTTGCTCTTTGGGTTTGGAACTACCCAAACCGTTCGAAAAAAAAGATATTAGAGACTCTGGGCCAGTTTCTCGATAAGAATATTGTTCTGCTTCGCTCTTCAAGTGAAGCCGAAACGTTTTTAGAGAGTCTTGCGTAACCTGAATATGGAAGTTCACAACGCAGAATGTACGATCAGCACCGACAAGTCGCGGCTCCAGTTCGACATTATTCAAAAATTCCTGGCCGAACCCTCGCCTGAGCTTCTCGACGAACTCAGGCTCCTCGCCGCGAAGTATCCGCGGGCAGCAACATCCGGTTTTCGCAGCCGCGTCCGTCGCGTTCTCGGGCACTTTAAGGTCGTCCCTTTCGGACTGGAACGAGAATAATTTGGAGCAGAAAGAACAAAAACTGCAGCAAAATAGTTAAGAGCGGTGCGTCTACAATATTGACAAATGTTCCCACTGAGAGAATATTGGACAACTAGTGTAGCTATTCTTTAACAAGGTCTGGATAGACCTGCTTACTTCGAGGGAGGTAGATTATGCCATGTCAAGTATGTCACGGTGCTCAGTTAGTGTGCACCATGGGTATGGCTCCGAGTGCCTTGGTCGTGCTCCCGATCAACCGGGTTATGACCAACAATGTACCGGATGCAAATATAATGGATCATATGCCGTTCGTGAATATTATGCCTTTCGGGATGTGCATGAGCCCGGCTAATCCTATGGTCGCGGCCGCAACCGCAGCGGCGTTTGGCGTTCTAACGCCGATGCCATGCCTTCCGATGACTATGACGCCGTGGATGCCGGGAGCGGTTTCGCCGCCTGTAATGCTCGGAAGCCAACCATCGTTAGATGACATTAGCACGCTCATGTGCAATTGGGCCGGCGTGATATCCGTCATTTTTCCGGGTGAGATTACTGTAAATATTCCATAGGTCGCGAAATAAATTATGGAATTTGATCGCGGTGACTTTACGATCAGTACGTGTAACGATCGGCTTGACATCAATACCATTCAGGAATTTCTGTCGAAAGAATCCTACTGGGCGCAGAATCGGACGATCGAACAGACCAAGATCGCTATCGAAAATTCGATCTGTTTTGGGGTCTATTCCCACGAGCGGCAGATCGGGTTCGCCCGCGTCGTTAGTGATCGTGCGACTTTTGCCTATCTTGGCGATGTATTCATTCTAAAGAACTTCCGTGGGCGAGGCCTTAGTAAGTGGTTGATGGAAACTATCGTCTCGCACCCCGATCTTCAGGAGCTTCGGCGCTGGATACTGGCAACGCGCGATGCCCATGACCTTTATTCGCACTACGAATTTGCTCCCTTGCGGCGTCCGGAACGCTGGATGGAGCGGACGGCTCCTGATGCCTATTAACTAAATCTTCTCAAAGCCCAACCCTTTCGGTTATAATATCAAAGCGTTAAATTGTTTGCCAGCGATTTTTCGGCTTGCTGCTTCTCTTTACGATCGACCTTCTCATCCGCTCGACCCGCTGAATCCTTATGAAAGACGCAAAGAAACGCCCGGTGGCTTTAATAATTCTTGACGGATGGGGACACCGACAAAACAGCGACCGAAACGCAATTGCCGCCGCCAAAACACCGAATTACGACAACATTTGCCGCGAGTTCCCCATGACGACCCTCGCAGCGGCTGGCCCGAAGGTCGGCTTGCCACAGGGCGAATCGGGAAGTCCGGAAGCGGGCCACTTGAATCTCGGGGCGGGGCGCGTCGTTCTGACCGATAAATGCAGGATAGAGAACGCTATCGAATCGGGCGAGTTTTTTCAAAACAAGGCCTTGACCAACGCGATGCAGGAAGCTCGCCAACGCGGGGCGACAGTTCATGTGGCAGGTCTGCTTAGCGACGCCGGAATTCATTCGACGTCAGAGACGCTCTTCGCTCTGCTCAGGCTGGCCAAACGGCAATCGCTGCCGGAAGTCTATGTCCATTGTTTTCTCGACGGATTTGACGTTCCGGTAAAGACCGCCGATATTTATGTCGAGGCGCTCGAGGTAAAGATCGCTGAGATCGGGATCGGCAAGGTCGCGTCGCTTTGCGGGCGGCATTTCGCGATGGATGCTCATGGCAACTGGGAGCGGACCGCCCGGGCATACACCATGATGGTCCATGCCGAAGGCGAAGGCGTACCGGATGCAAAAACCGCTATCCGAAACGCTTTTTTGCGCGGATACACCGACGAATTTATCTCTCCGATAATTATCGAACGCAAAGCGGTAGTCCCGTTTGCCACGGTTAAAGACGGCGATCTTGTGATATTTTTCAATCACCGCGGAGACACTATGCGGCAGCTTGCCGGGGCTCTAGCAGCGAGCGGTGAAGACAGCGATTTGCCGTTCGCCAAACCGCGCATCGAGGTTGTCTGCATGACCGAATACGATTCGGATCTCGGCCTTCAGGTAGCTTTTACACCGGAGACGAATGCGAACTTTCTTTCGCAGGTGCTGTCAGACCACGCCGTCGCCAATTACCGAATAACCGAAGGTGAACGCGCCCCGCATCTAGGAAATCTATTCAACGGTCGCACCGGCGGGATGCAGATCGAGGACGAAATGATCGGTTCCCTCGACGCAGTGGACCGGGGTTCAAAACCGGAAATGGCAAGTTTCAAGATAGCGGACCGTTTTCTGACGACCCTTGAAAATGCCGACGGAGGTGTCTTTGTGGTTAATCTCCCGGCACCCGCTCTGATGGCCGAAACGGGTAGTTTTGAAAACACTGTTGAAGCTGTTCAATACGTCGATACATGTCTTGGCGGAATGATCGAAAGGGTTCGCGAGGCGGGCGGCACCGCGATTGTTACTGCTTCGCACGGTGGTTCGGAAGAAATGGCGAAACGTGCCTCGGGTGGCCACAGTTATCGTGCAACCAGCAATCCGGTCCCTTTTCATCTGGTGGATTCCCGCAAATGTCAGCTGCGGCATGATGGGGCTCTCGAAGACGTAGCACCGACAATTCTCGGTATTCTCGGAATTGAAAAACCGAGCGAGATGACAGGTACCGATCTTCGGGTAATTTAAACGATGATCGGCTTATCGCTGCGTTTTCGCGGTGCGTTGGGCGGTTCAATATTGTAAAATAGGGCCCTACTATAAGGCTCTTGATTACGTACGATAAAATCCTGGTTATTCACTTCGGTCAGCTCGGCGATGTAATGCTCGGCCTGCCGGCGTTAGTTGCGCTCCGCAAACGGTTCCCGGACCGGCAGATCACGGTCATGTCGGGGCGTTCGACAGCGGAATTGATCGAACTTGCGAACGTAGCGAACGATCAGATCGTCGTCGACCGTGAAGCATTGCGACAAGGCAAAAAGCTGGCCTCGATCGCGAAGATATTCGAACTAACCCGTGATGTGCGTAGCCGCGGATTCGAGCTCGTCGTTGATCTCCACAGCCTTTATGAAACCAATATTCTCGGCCTGCTGTCGGGTGCCAAAACCCGCCTCTACGGCAACCGCGAAAGCCGCTCGCTCGACCGGCTGGCAAATTTTCCCACCGCGCCGCCGCGCGAAGATAAATCAAAACATCTGACGGAGCGCTATCTCGACGTGATAATTCCGCTTGGCATCGACGATGCGGAGCGGCTGATCAATATCACGCCCAGACCGGAGGATATTGCCGAGGTTTTTCGCAAGTTTCCAGTGCTTGTCCGAGATACAAAAAGGCTCGTTGGGCTTTTCCCAGGGGCGGGTAACCCAAGCCGCTGCTGGAGCCTTGAGAAATTTGCAAAAACGGCTAGGCGATTCACCGATCTCGACCATTTGCCGCTCGTTTTTCTTGGACCTGAGGAAAGGGGGCTGCGAGATAGCGTCCACGACCTCTTCCCGGAAGGCACGCCGATCATCGACGGCCTCAGCTTGAGCGAATTTCTTGCCGCAGTATCAGGCCTCGACTGCTTTATCACAAACGACACGGGCCCGCTGCATCTCGCGGCGGTCGTTGACGTTCCAATAGTTCTCGTGATCGATGCCAGAGCACCGAGGACATATATACCGATCGCAAGTCATATGAGCATTGTCAGCAAGACACCGATCGACGAAATCGGTGTAGATGAGGTATTTTCCGAAGCTGCGGCATACCTAGCAAATGACATTTCGATGTCAAAATGATAACCTGCCTCTTCCGTCAAAATCTTCTTTACATTTATAGATCGTATGGTTGAAGAATTTGCGTTCGACAATACCGAAGAACGCCGCAAAAGCCGTCAAAATGGGACCGGCTGGATCGAGGTAATTGTTGGTTCGATGTTCTCGGGCAAATCCGAAGAATTGATCAGGCGCGTTCGCCGTGCCCAGATCGCGCGTCAAAAGGTCCAGGTCTTCAAGCCGCGAATCGACGACCGCTATTCGAAAGAAGAGATCGCATCGCATTCCGGCATGACGCATTTGTCCAAACCCGTGATGACAGCTGCTGAATTGCTTGCCGAGTTGCACGACGATACCCACGTTGTCGCGATCGATGAGGGCCAATTTTTTGATATGGAGATCGTCGACGTCGTGAACGATCTGGCCCGGAATGGCCGGCGGGTGATCATCGCGGGCCTGGATCAGGATTACACCGGCAAGCCATTCGAGCCCATGCCGCAGCTTCTATCGGTTGCGGAATTTATCACGAAAACGCACGCGATCTGTGTAAAATGCGGCAGCACGGCTAATTATTCGCAACGTACGGTCGAATCCGATAAGCGTGTCGAGGTCGGCGCAAGCGACAAATATGAGGCACGCTGTCGAAAATGCTTTGTTCCACACGCCGATTCGCCTACGCTGGAATAATCCACCCCAATCGCTCGATTTATGCGCCGCCTGGACCTGTTTGGTGCTAGACTCACGCTCATATCCCAATTTGCCTCCCAAGGCGCGAACTCGCGGCTCAACCAAACAAGCCGCACACGAGGTGACCCATGAGCGAAGAGACGAATATTGCAGTTGTTCAGAACGCGTATGAGAAATTTGGAACCGGCGATATCCCGGGCTTGTTGACACTATTGACCGACGATATCGATTGGTCCACGCCGCATGTCGAAAATGCTCCATTTGCGGGTAACCGGCTCGGGCTTCAGGAGGTTGGAGAGTTCTTCAAACTCCTCGGCGAATCTGAAGAATTTAGCTACTTTGAGCCCACTGAGTTTATCGCACAGGGGAACAGGGTAGTGGTGCTCGGACGTTCAAAAGCCACGGTGAAGACGACGGGCAGAACCTACGAGACGGACTGGGTCCATCTATTCACGGTCCACGAAGGAAAGATAACCAATTTCCACGAGTTCTTCGACAACGCCGCCGCAACGAGGGCGTTTCAGAAGACCGCAGCCGCGTAAGAAATTCAAGTTAAAGCCCGCGAAGAGCGGGCTTTTTAGTCTATTTGGTAAATTTGCCCGAGTAGAGTATCGCGGTAAAATCGTCGCGATGTTTCTCGTAATTTGTTCCGACCGTCGAAGTCATCACATTTAGCTGCTGCGTTTGTCCGAGGTATTTTCTATAAGCTATCCATTGATGCCGCCGCACCCCGCTTTTGTCCTCCGGGGGAGCTTCGGTAAATTCCACGCCGGGAATTCCATCAACCTCGACCATCTTCACGCTCTCATATTTGCCGTTCTTTAATTGCTGCATTGCCTGATCGTAATATGCCTTCATGCTCGCGTCGACGGGGAAATCGTCCGACAAAGTAGAAATGTTAACGAGCAGGAACGCGTTATCGGGTGACTGGTAATTAAAGGTTTCCTTTTTTACATCCATCTTTTTCCAGCCAGGCGGGAGCTTCCAGGAAATCCCCTGATCGTCCCATTTTACCTCGGTGCCTGAATCAAGGACCGACTGCTGCGACGACGTCAATTTCGCTTTTTCCACACTGGCGGTCCCGGCGGAAGTCTTCGCTGAATTTGACGAGGTGTTCGAGCCGTTGCCGGACATCTGCTTAAGCTTTTCGGTCAGTCCGCAGAACGAAAAGACGAAAAACATCGCGCTCAAGGTTAGAATCGCTTTCATTTATCATTCTCCGCAAAATTTCTGAAAATCGAGCCTATTGTCACCGCAAAGCGGCTTGAAAGGCAAATGGAGCCGGAGGTGATCCGCCCTGATTCATTTAAGACATTTCCCAAATAATCTTTCGCGAGGTGCAAGAACCTTCCGCGCACCGCGTTCAGCCATTAGACAACTTTCCCCAAAGGGTAAAAAAACCGAAAAAGGAGATGTTTTATGCAGTTGAAGAGTTTTTTCAGCGCAGTCGCTGGATTGTGTCTTGTTTTAGGTATCGCCGCCGGAGCGATGGCCCAAGTGAACGGCTACAAGGTATCCGCGCCTTATACGTACAAAAATCTGTCGATTTTTTTGATCCACGGAAAGGACGAATCGAACAAGGGGAATATTCTGACCCTTCAGGAAGCGATGGAGAAAAAGCTTTTTGTGGTGTACGAAACGTCAGACGTTAACGAACTGGAGGTCGAAAACCTCTCAAAGGAATTCGAGGTGTTCATTCAGTCGGGCGACATCGTTAAAGGCGGTAAGCAGGACCGCATTCTGGCCGTTAGTATCATTATTCCAGCACGCTCGGGGCGCGTTTCCATACAGTCGTTTTGCGTCGAATCCGGCCGCTGGACGAAACGCGGTGAGGAAGACACCGGAAAATTCACTAGCTCGAATGACCGCGTCGTGACAAAGGAATTAAAAATGGCCGCGAACGGAGCGAGATCTCAGCAGGAGGTTTGGAGCCAGGTCAGCGAAGCGCAATCACGATTAAGCAAGAATGTCGGCGGATCGGTTGCCTCAGGCGCCTCTTCCTCTAGTTTGCAGTTAAGTCTAGAGAATAAAAAGGTGGTGGCAAACGTCGATGAATATATTTCGAAGTTAAGCGGCGCGATCAACGGCCAGTCGGACGTCATTGGATATGCCTTCGCGGTTAACGGTCAAATTAACAGTGCCGACGTTTACGTGTCGAATGCACTGTTCAAAAAGCTTTGGGGCAAGATGCTAAAGGCTGCTGCAACCGAAGCCGTATCGCAGGCCAACGGCGTCAGGCTCGCCGAACCCGTCAAAGCAGAAGCTGTAAAGGGGTTTATGGACGATTCCGAAAAGGCGAAAGCCAAAGAACAGGCCGTCGGCAGCGGAGCGAAACTCGTCACCCGCGAAGACAAAGACAACGTGATGTTCGAGGCCCGCGACGAAAAATCGAAAGCGATCGTGCATAAGAGTTATGTGAAGAAACAATAGCCGTTGATCGACAACTAAGCCGCGGCGAGTTTTCTCTGTTTATCGAAATGATCAGCGATCTCCGCCGCGGCTTTTTGTCCGACGAAGGGCTTGAGTTCATCAACCGAAGCTTTGGCGATGCGCTCGATCGAGCCTAAATTTCTTAGCAGCTTCATTTTTCGTTTTTCTCCAATACCCGGAATTTCCGAAAGTTCCGAAGTGAAATCTCGTTTCTCACGCCGTTTCCGGTGAAACTCAATGGCGGTCTTGTGCGTTTCTTCACGGATCTGCAGGATAAGCCGAAAGGCCAGCGAATTTCTATCGAAGTGGATCGGTTGATCTTCGCGCCCATAAACCAGCAAATGCGATATCTCGTTGTGCTTTTGCTGAGGCTTGACCAGGCCTACCAGCATTATTTGCTCTAGGTCGAGAGCTTGCATCGCAGCAGCGGCCGCGGATAGCTGTCCTTTGCCGCCGTCGATAAAGACCAGTTCGGGAAGCGGTTTTTGCTCGTCGAGCATTCGCTTGTACCGGCGAAACACGGCCTCGTTCATCGACGCAAAATCGTTTGCTCCCTCGACCGATTTTATTATGAACCGTCGATACTGACCTCGTGCAGGCTTACCGTTCTCAAAAACGACGATCCCAGCGACATTCTCAGCGCCGGAAATATTCGAAATATCGAACGATTCTATGCGTTCGGGAAAATAAGAAAGTTCGAGAATTTCCTGTAATTCGGTGAGCACTTGTTTCGCATCCGGTTTTAGAACGCGGAACCTCTGCTCGAATGCTATCTTGGCGTTCGCCTCGACCAGCGTTACGAGGTGTTTGTTCTTACCGCGTTTTGGATCTAGTATCTTGACGCGTCGTCCGCGTCGGTCGGTCAAAGCTTGTTCAAGTATCCCACGCTCCTCAAAATCAACCGGCACATGAATCTCGAGCGGCACATAATCAGTCGTGTAGTATTGCGCCAAAACTCCCCTCAGGAATTCCCCTGCATCGAAGGCATCATCTTCGGACAGATCTTCCCAGAAAAATTCACGTCGACCGACAATGCGCCCTTCGCGCATGGTGAACAACTGCAAAGCCAGACGCTGCCTTTCGCGATAAAATCCGAAAATATCTACGTCACGTTCCGCAGTTGTCGCCATTTTTTGCTGCTCGCTCAGTGACAACACCGTGCGACTCAGATCGCGATATTTAGCGGCTATCTCGTATTTCCCCTCCTCGGAAAACGTCCACATTCGCGACTCAAGATCTTTCGCAAGCTCCTTGTTGCGGCCCTCGAGCAATATTTTCACATCCGCCGCCGCTTCGAGATATTCCTCCTGAGTACACAGGCCTTTCACGCATGGCCCGAGGCAGCGTTTGAGGTGATATTCGAGGCACGGACGCGGCAGTTTGCCATCGATCTCGATCTCGCAGGTCCTAAGCTGAAATGCGCGATTGATAAGATTCAACGTTCGCCGGGCGAGCACCGCCGGCAGAAAAGGCCCGTAATAGTGAGAGCCGTCGCGGACGATCTTTCGCGTAACTACCACCTTTGGAAATGGCTCGTTAGTTAGTTTGAGATGCGGGTATGATTTGTCGTCCTTGAGCAGAACGTTGAATCGCGGACGATGTTTCTTGATCAGGTTGGACTCGAGAACCAGTGCTTCGACCTCGTTATCCACGACTATGAATTCAAAATCCGCGATCAGCTTTATGAGCTGCCGTGTTTTAGGGTCCTGATGCCGGCTCGATTGAAAATACTGCCTTACGCGATTGCGCAGATTTTTTGCCTTGCCGACATAGATGATCTTACCCGCCGTATTTTTGTGCAGGTAAATGCCGGCCGATGTCGGCAGATCTTTGAGCTTTTCCGCGATCGTCACTTAACCAAGTTTAACGCACCTGAGAATCGCAAACAAAAGAGGCCAGGCTGCATTGAGGCATCCTGGCTTTGGAGGAATATTTGCGCTGCTCGTTCGTCTTAGCGAACGTTCTGAACAGCCGGCAGCAAAAGACCGATAAGGATCGCGATTATTGCTATGACTACTAGTTGTGCTTGCATGATAACTTTTCTCTCGGTTATAAATCGGCTTTTGCCGTCCTCTGTGATCAATAGACGCTGACGTGAATGTCTTTAGCGCATTTATTTTCGGCTTGGGAATCCGCGGCGGCTCAGAGCCTGTTAGAATATCTCTTTTTATGCGGACGGCTCTGACAAACGATCTTGCGCAGGCGGCTGAGGTAATTAGGCGGGGCGGCGTTTGCGCGTTTCCGACCGAAACCGTCTATGGGCTCGGGGCAGATGTATTTAACGAGCGGGCAGTGGCAAAAATATTCTGTGCAAAACTTCGTCCGGCGGATAATCCGCTGATCGCTCATATCTCCGACAAAACACAGATCGAACGGCTGGTGTGCGAGATCACGCCAACTGCAACGAAATTGATCGAGGCGTTTTTTCCGGGACCGCTGACGGTCGTCTTGCCAAAGACGGAGGCCGTTCCACTGATCGCGACGGCCGGTCTCCGGACAATTGGAATCCGGATGCCGAGTTCCGATCTGGCCCATCGCTTTCTCGAACTCTGCGAAACGCCGGTTGTCGCTCCGTCGGCAAATCTCTCGGGCCGCCCTAGTCCGACGACGTGGCAAGCCGTTTACCAGGACCTCGACGGGCGTATCGATTGCATTCTCCAAGGCGATGCAACGGAGATCGGGCTCGAATCAACGGTGGTCGATTGTTCCGGGGACACACCCTTGCTGTTGCGAAAGGGAAGCGTCTCGATCGAGGAACTAGTAATTGTGGTTCCCGATCTTGGGATATCAGATCCCGGATCGGACCATATCGCTCGAAGCCCCGGAATGAGGCACCGACATTATTCCCCGCGGGCAAGGGTTTTACTGGTCGATGGTGGGGGCACCGACGATTCACGAAATTCCGCGGCCTTCATTGGACTTGATCGCCCTCACACAGATTTTCAATTGGTGAAGATATGCACGGACATCCATGATTATGCCAGATCTGTTTTCGCGTTTTTTCGCGAATGCGATGCAGAGGGAATCGAGGTGATCTACTGCCAGACCGTTTCAGAAATGGGCATCGGCGCCGCATTGATGGACCGCCTTAGAAGGGCTGCGGAAGAATAACTATTTAAGAAAAAACCTTACGATCGCGAATTCGCTGTTGGTACTAAGCACGGTCGGGACGATCATCTCGTAGATCGGCATTTCGCGAGTGTACGCGATCGGCATTATCACGAGCGATTCGGTCATTCCTTTGCCTCGCATTTCTTCAACGATCTCCGGTACGCCGTTGAACCTACGCTGCGTTCCGTCCTCGTTTCGGATAAGTCGTCCTGCTCCATAAAATTCGGCATTGTGTGACACGGTGTGGAGCGAGAATATCTTGTCCGTCGCGTAGCCCGCCTTGTCCGCAGACGCGATCATTGATTTGACCGAATCATCCTCGGCGTACCTAGGTACGACAGTCTTGGAAAGAAAGCAGACAGCGATCAGCGTGGCGAACGCAAACACGATCAGCGGCTTGATCCAGGACGGCCTGTTGGCCGAGAATCTCGCGACAAATTCTCCAGTCAAAATTATCGCGGCAGGCACCGAAGGCAATATGTATCCCGGCAATTTCGATCCCGAAAACGAAAAGAAAACGAGAGGTACAAGCATCCACGCAACCGCGAACAACGTCAACGATGAATTTGTTTGATCTTCCGGTTTTTCGCGCAGCAAATCCGTAAGAGATCGCTTTGCAAATTTCCAAATTGCCGCAATAAAGAAAGGCAGCCATGGAATCGTCATCAACAGCAGCACCCAAAAGAAAAAGTAGAATGGCTGCGGGTGCTGGTATTTATTCGAAGTAAAACGTTGGAAATGATGCTGAATAAAAAACTCGTCAATGAAGCGGTACCCGTTGTCGAGACAAACAGGGACATACCAGATCGTTGCGACTGCCAGCCAGATCAGCGTTCCCCAAAACAGGCTAAGAATGAATCTGCCCGACGGAAAACGTCGGGAAAGAAAAAAATAAAAAGCCACGATCGCGAACGGAAATACAATGCCGACCAAACCTTTGGCAAGAAGTGCGATCCCGACAAAAAAGTAAAACGACGCGAGCGGAAAATAATACGACACGCCCGATCTGTTTTCCGATCGGTCGGCGATGAAAAAACCTACGAGGGCGGTCGTTATGGGAAAAGTGAGAATAATGTCGAAACTTGCACCCCGCGAGAAAACGATGATCCCCACCGTTGTGGCCCCGACGAAAGCGAGCCATTTTGCGAGGTCGCCAACGGCTGATCTAGCGTCTTGCTTTGCCACAAAACTGCCCAGCACCCAGAGGGCCAAAACAATCCCTAGCCCGAAAAGAGCTGAACCAAGCCGGGCCGCAAATTCCGAAACTCCGAATACGGAATACGAGGCCGCCTCGAGCCAATAGAGCAGTGCCGGTTTCTCAAACCACGGAAATCCCCCAAGCGTCGGCGTGATCCAGTCGTGTCGCTCGAACATTTCACGGGCGACCTGTGCATAGCGCGGTTCGTCCGGTCCGAGCAGTGGAATCGAAAGGCCGAAAAGATAGGTGAATATAGTGAATACAACGAACAGGATCCAGACGACGCGGTTCATCGAGCTCCCGCATCTGCCGGTGTCCTTTGTAATTTCTTCCGCCATCAATAAAAATGTAAAGTATTGCTGAAAAACAGGTTGTTTTCAAATTATGGCACAAAAACTTAGAGTGGCGGCGATCGGGGCAGGCAGTCTCGGGCAGCATCATGCTCGAAACTACGCCGAGCTTGCCCGCGAAGGCCGTGTAGAATTTGTGGGAGCTTGCGACGCGAACGCCGAAACGGCTACGAAGATCGGCGAGGCCAACGGCTGCGAAACGTTCACCGACTGGCACGATCTGCTTGATCAGGTCGATCTCGTGTCGATCGCGACGCCAACCGAAACGCACTGTGAGATCGCCTGCGGGTTTTTAGAAAAAGGGGTTCACACACTTGTCGAAAAACCGATCGCGTTAACGTTGGACGAGGCAGACAAAATGATCGCAGCGGCGGCAACGTCAGGTGGGAAACTGATGGTGGGACAACTCGAACGATTCAACCCGGCGATGATCGCTCTTCGCCCACACGTGACCAAGCCGCTTTACTTTGAGATCCATCGCGTGTCTCCGTTTCCCAACCGGTCGCTAGATGTCGATGTCGTACTGGATGTCATGATCCACGACCTCGATGCGATACAGTGGCTCGTTGGCGACGATGTAAAGGTCGGTGAGATAAGAGCCGTCGGGATTCCGGTTATTTCAGACAAGGTCGATGCGGCAAATGCAAGGATCGAATTTGAGAATGGCGCCGTCGCGAATATCACCGCGTCCCGAATCGGAACCGAAAAGATCCGCAAGACGCGGTTCTATCAAACGAACGCTTATGTCGTTCTCGATTACGCGACCAAGTTTGCTTCGCTCACATCGCTCAACCCGGCGGCCGCTCATCCGCTGCTCGGTATCACGATTAACCGGCTAGAGATAAATGACGTCGAGCCGCTGCGGGCCGAGATCACGGCATTTCTCGACGCAATAGAAAACGATCAAACGGCGCCCGTGACGGGTGAAGACGGCCGACGAGCGTTAGCTTTGGCGGTAGGCGTATTGGAAAAGATAGAAAAGCACCGGGATCGATTGGATGTATAGAAAAAAATCGGAGCCTCCGAATATTGTTCGAAAGCTCCGATCGATACATAGACAGGTCAGGTTTAGGCAGCTGCTTCGACCGACCTACTAGCCTGGGCCGCAGCGATGTCTTCGCCGATCTTCTTTAGGAATTCTTGTGTCCGAGCCAGCCTTTCGGCACCATCCGGGCTGTCCATGATCACTTTTTCGAGATGCTTGAAAGCGTTCGGGTTTTGAAACTTTTCGCGAAGTTCGGCCAAAAACGGCTGTACCTTTGCGAATACCATGAAATGCTCACCCGCGGTATCGTTGAACATCTCGGCATCGATCGCACCATGACTCACGAGCGACGCCGCCATGTCCCAGTAGGAAGTTACCATACGGAGCAAGGCGCCGACCTGTGGGTCCATCATCGTCGTCCAATAGTCTTCCGCACTTGTGGGATTAAAACTAAAGATCCAGTTGCGAGCTTCGCGCATCTTCTCCTCGCGGCGAAGATCGTAAAGTTTCAATATCAGATCAGCCGATTCTACTTTGGTCATAAAAACAAAAAACCTCCAAAAAATTTGTTCTCGAATTCTATTGCTGTACCCGGATTGTGTCAACGCGCGAAAAGAGATTTAATTATTCTGTAAGAACCATTTAGCGACCAGTGAAAAGCGACCAAATATCCCAATTCCTGCAAGAGCGGATCGACGCCAACGATTTCCCGTCCGCCGTCTATCTGGTCGCCGAAAAAGGCGAGATCGTCTTCCAGGATGCTCTCGGCTACGCGGTTACCGAACCAGAAAGGATCGAGGCTAAACTTGACACGATCTACGATCTGGCGAGTTTGACCAAGGTGCTGGTAACGGGTTTACTCTGTGCTAGAGCCGTGGAAGCCGGAGAGATTAAGCTTGGCCGAACAGCGGAGTTTTATCTTCCTGAATTTGCTACGCTCGAAGCATTCGAAAAAACCGAATGGGACGCTTCCATCACAGAATTGCTCGCTCACTGCACTTTGCTAAAAGCGTGGAAACCGTTTTATATGTTTGTTTTCCGGAGGGATGAGATATTGGCGGAAATTGCAAGGACTCCTATGA